>MGBT01000186.1 GCA_001788395.1 Candidatus Rokubacteria bacterium GWA2_70_23 | reverse complement strand
ATCGCCGACGTCAACGTCGTCTTCCCGTGGTCAATGTGCCCAATCGTCCCGATGTTCACGTGCGGCTTCGATCGATCAAACTTCGCCTTGGCCATGATCCTCTCCTGTGGGAGCGCTCTAGCGGGATCCCGCGCGCGGTGCAGCCTTGCCCGCGACCTTGGCCATGATCTCTTCGGCGATGGCTCGCGGCACCTCTTCGTAACGGGCGAACTGCATGGTGTAGGTGGCCCGCCCCTGCGTCATGGAGCGGACGTCCGTCGCATACCCGAACATCTGCCCCAGCGGCACGTTGGCGCGGATGACCTGCGCCCCCGCTCGCGCCTCCATCGACACAATCCGTCCCCGACGGCTGTTGAGGTCCCCCACCACGGCCCCCATGTACTCCTCGGGCACGACGACCTCGACGGCCATCACGGGTTCGAGCAGTACCGGTCGCGCCTTCCGGACGGCCTCCTTGAAGCCCATGGAGCCTGCGATCTTGAAGGCCATCTCGCTGGAGTCGACCTCGTGGTAGCTCCCGTCGGTCAGGGAGATCTTGATGTCCACAACGGGGTACCCCGCCAGGATGCCCGTTTCCGCCGCCTCCTTGACACCCTTCTCCACGGCGGGAACGTACTCGCGGGGGATGGCCGGGCCCTTGAGCTTGTTCTCGAAGACCACACCCTGCCCCGGCTCCGCCGGCTCGACCTCGAGCCACACGTCGCCGTACTGGCCACGGCCACCCGTCTGGCGGACGAAGCGCCCCTGGGCCTCCGCCTTCTGGCGGACCGTCTCGCGGTACGCGACCTGCGGCTTGCCCACATTCGCCTCGACCTTGAACTCGCGAAGCAGACGGTCGACGATGATCTCCAGGTGCAGCTCGCCCATGCCGTGAATCAGCGTCTGGTTGGTCTCGGGATCCACGTTCACCTTGAAGGTGGGATCCTCAAGAGCCAGGCGGGCCAGCGAGAGCCCGAGCCTCTCCTCATCGGCCTTCGTCTTGGGCTCGATGGCGACGGCGATGACGGGGGTCGGGAAATCCATGGACTCCAGCACGATGGGCTTGCCGGGATCGCACAGCGTGTCTCCCGTGCGCGTGTCCTTGAGCCCCACCACCGCGGCGATGTCCCCCGCCGAGACTGCCTCGATCTCCTCGCGCTTGTTGGCGTGCATGCGCACGAGCCGCCCGACGCGCTCCTTCTTCTCGCGGGTGGAGTTGTACACCCCGGAGCCGGAGGCGAGGGTGCCGGAGTAGACGCGCACGAAGACCAGTTGCCCGATGAACGGGTCGTTCATGATCTTGAACGCCAGCGCGGAGAACGGCGCCTTGGGGTCCGCCTCACGGGTATCGGGCTGCTGCGTGTCGGGGTTGATCCCATTCACCGGCGGGATGTCGAGCGGCGAGGGCAGGTAGTCCACCACGGAGTCGAGCATGGTCTGGACGCCCTTGTTCTTGAACGAGGCGCCGCAGATGACGGGGAAGACCTTCATGGTGATGGTGCCGGCCCGGATGGCCGCCTTGATCTCCTCCGGACTGATCTTCTCCCCGCTCAGGTACTTCCCCATGAGGTGGTCGTCCACCTCGGCGAGCCCCTCGATCATCTTCTCCCGATACTCCTTGACCAGCTCCTGCATGTCGGCCGGGATCTCCTGGGTGGAGTAGTTCTGCCCCAGGCTGTCGTCCTCGGCCCAGACGTAGGCGACCTGCTCGACCAGGTTAATGACGCCCTTGAACTGGTCCTCACGCCCGATGGGGATCTGGATGGGCACCGCATGGACGCCCAGCCGCTCCTTCAACATGGCGAGGCAGCGGTAGAAGTCCGCCCCGACGCGGTCCATCTTGTTCACGTACACGATGCGCGGGACGCTGTACTTGTCAGCCTGCCGCCAGACCGTCTCCGTCTGGGGCTCGACGCCCGACACTGCGTCGAGGATGGCGAGGGCCCCGTCGAGCACCCGCAGGGAGCGCTCCACCTCCATGGTGAAGTCCACGTGGCCCGGCGTGTCGATGATGTTGATCAGGCAGTCCTGCCAGAAGCTCGTGGTCGCCGCCGCCGTGATGGTGATGCCGCGCTCCTGCTCCTGGACCATCCAGTCCATGGTCGCAGTGCCCTCGTGCACCTCACCGATCTTGTACGAGCGACCGGTGTAGTAGAGCACACGCTCCGTGGTCGTGGTCTTTCCGGCATCGATGTGGGCCATGATGCCGATGTTCCGGGTCTTCTCCAGCGGGTACTGCGGGTCCACCGTGCTTCCTTTCCCCTCTGCAGAGCGTCCACGCGACAACACGCGCAGAGGGGGGCCGAGGTCTCGGCCCCCCTCTGCGTTGCACGGGCGCTACCAGCGATAGTGCGCGAACGCCTTGTTGGCCTCCGCCATCTTGTGAGTGTCTTCTCGCTTCTTCACGGCGGAGCCGCGGTTGTTCGCTGCGTCGAGCAGTTCCCCCGCCAGCTTCTCGGCCATGCTCCTCTCGGCGCGCCGCCGGGCCGAGCCGATGAGCCACCGCATGCTGAGCGCCACCCGTCGGTCCGGGCGCACCTCCACCGGCACCTGGTAGGTGGACCCGCCCACGCGGCGCGACTTGACCTCGACGGCCGGCTTGCAATTGTCCACGGCGCTCTTGAAGAGCTTCAGCGCATCCTGCTTGGCCCGGTCCTCCATGGAGGCGAGCGCGTGATACATGATGTGCTCCGCGGTGCTCTTCTTGCCGCCGAACATCATCATGTTGACGAACTTCGCCACCAGCCGACTCCCGTACTTCGGATCCGGCAGGATCTCCCGACGTGTCGCTCCCGCCCGTCGCATCCTAGCCTCCGCCCTTCGGCTGCTTCGCCCCGTACTTGGACCGGCTCTGCTTGCGCCCCGCGACGCCCGCCGTGTCGAGGGACCCCCGGATGATGTGGTACCGGATGCCCGGGAGATCCTTCACACGGCCGCCCCGGATCAGGACGATGGAGTGCTCCTGCAGGTTGTGCCCGACGCCCGGGATGTAGGAGGTGACCTCGAGGCCGTTGGTCAAACGCACGCGAGCCACCTTCCGCAGCGCGGAGTTGGGTTTCTTCGGGGTCGTCGTGTAGACGCGGATGCAGACGCCCCGCTTCTGCGGGCACGCCTCCATGGCGGGCGTCTTGGACTTCTTTCGCACCGCTTCCCGACCCTTGCGAACGAGCTGATTGATAGTAGGCATGGTTCTCCGTTACCGGCGATAACGCCAAAACTCTAACTTTATAACCGAATAGCCCTCATCTGTCAAGGATTTACAGCGCCTCCCTCAGACAGCCCGAGCGATGTCCTCGGCCTCTCCCTCACCCTCAGCGATGGGCTCGTCCGGCGGGGCGACCGTCTCGGCCACACTCTCCTCGCCCCCCTGCCCCACCACCTCGGCTCGGGTATAATTGCTGAGCCCCGTGCCCGCCGGGATCAGGCGCCCGACGATCACGTTCTCCTTCAGTCCGCGCAGCTCGTCCACCTTGCCGCTGATGGCGGCCTCGGTGAGCACGCGCGTCGTTTCCTGGAACGAGGCCGCGGAGATGAAGCTGTCCGTGCTGAGCGACGCTTTCGTGATGCCGAGCAGCACGGGCTTGGCCGTCGCCGGAGGCTTGCCCGCGGCGATCGCCTTCTCGCTTTCCTCCTGGAAGACGAACTTGTCCACCAGCTCGCCCACCACGAAGTCCGTCCCGCCCACCTCTTCGATGCGCACGCGCCGCAGCATCTGCCGGACGATGATCTCAATGTGCTTGTCGTTGATCGTCACACCCTGCAGACGGTAAACCTCCTGGACCTCATTCACCAGGTACCGCTGCAGCTCCCGGTCGCCGAGGACGGCCAGGTAGTGGTGCGGGTTCGGCGAGCCGTCCATCAGCGCCTCGCCGGCCTTGACGCGATCCCCCTCGTGCACGGAGATGTGCTTCCCGCGCGGGATCAGGTACTCCCGTGTCTCGCCGTCGTCGGCGCGGATGACGATCTTCCGCATCCCCTTCACGAAACCTGCAAACTCCACCACCCCGTCGATCTCCGTCAGGACGGCCTCTTCCTTCGGCTTCCGCGCCTCGAACAACTCCGCGACCCGCGGCAGACCGCCGGTGATGTCCTTCGTCTTCGTGGTCTCGCGCGGGATCTTGGAGATGATGTCACCCTGGAAGACCTCCTGGCCGTCCTGGACCAGTAAGTGGGCTCCCACGGGAAGCATGTACCGCCCCCGCGTCTCTCCCAGGGAGTCGGCGTCCACCGAGGTCTCGCTCCCGCGAGGCTCTTTCACCGAGACCCGGGGCTGCAGCCGCCCCTCCTGATCTTCGATGATCACGCGCCGGGCGAGACCGGTGACCTCGTCGAACTCGTCGCGGATCGTGACGCCATCCACGATGTCGCGGAAGACGAGAGTCCCGGTCACCTCGGTCAGAATCGGCGTGGTGAAAGGGTCCCACTCCACGAGCAGCTGCCCCGGCCTGACCCGGTGGTTCTCCCTGACCTTGATCCGCGCCCCGGGAACCACGGGGTATCGCTCTTTCTCACGGCCTCGCTCGTCCACCACCATGATCTCGCCGTTCCGGTTCAGCACGATGATGTCCTTGTCGCGGTTCTCGACCCAGCGGATGTTGTAGTACTTCATCTGCCCGGCGTTCTTGGCCTCGTGCTTCGAGGCTTCCACCACGCGGCTCGCCGTGCCGCCGATGTGGAAGGTCCGCATGGTGAGCTGGGTGCCCGGCTCGCCGATGGACTGCGCGGCGATGATACCTACGGCCTCGCCGAGCTCCGCCAACCGCCCGGTGCCGAGGTTGCGCCCGTAACACATGACACAGATGCCCCGCTTCGTGTCACAGGTCAGCGCCGACCGGATGCGCACCTTCTCGAGGCCCGAGTCCTCGATCTTCTGGGCCAGCTCCTCGTTGATCTCGATGTTCGCCTGCACGATGATCTCGCCCGTGAATGGATCGCGGATGTCCTCCGCGGCGACGCGCCCGAGGATGCGGTCGCGCAGAGACTGGATGATGTCCCCGCCCTCGACCAGGGGGGCGGCGTCGATGTACTTGACGGTCCCGCAGTCGTACTCCGACACGATCACGTCCTGCGAGACGTCCACGAGCCGACGGGTGAGGTAACCGGAGTCCGCCGTCTTGAGCGCCGTGTCGGCCAACCCTTTTCGGGCGCCGTGGGTCGAGGTGAAGTACTCGAGGACCGTGAGTCCCTCCCGGAAGTTGGAGGTGATCGGAGTCTCGATGATCTCGCCCGAGGGCTTCGCCATGAGGCCGCGCATCCCGGCCAGCTGGCGGATCTGCTGCTTGGAGCCCCGGGCGCCCGAGTCCGCCATCATGTAGATGGGGTTGAACTCGCCGCCCTGCTCGCCGCCTTCCAGCTCCTTGAACATCGCGTCGGCGATCTGTTCGGTGACGTGCGCCCAGATGTCCACGACCTTGTTGTAGCGCTCGCCGTTGGTGATGACACCATCCTGGTACTGCTGCTCGACCTCGTTCACCTGCTGCCGCGCCCGATCGATCAGGTGCCCCTTGGCAGCCGGGATGTGCATGTCATCGATGCCGATCGAGAGTCCCGACAGCGTCGCGTATCGGAACCCGATGTCCTTCAATTCGTCGAGGAACGCCACCGTCACCTCGTTCCCGAGATTGTTGTAGCAGTCGGTGACGAGGGTGGCGATCTCCTTCTTCCTCAGCTCCCGGTTGACGAAGCGGAGCGGCTCGGGCACCACGTCGTTGAGGACCGTCCGCCCCACGGTGGTCTCGATGATGCTGCCGTTCCAGCGCAGGCGGATCCGCGCCTGCAGGTCCACGTCCTCGTTGTCGTACGCGATCCGGACCTCCTCGGGGTCCGCAAAGAGGCGGCCCTCCCCCTTGGCGCCGATGCGCTCCTTGGTCAGGTAGTAGATGCCGAACACCATGTCCTGGGTCGGGATGGCCACCGGGGCGCCGTTGGAGGGTGACATGATGTTGTTCGACGACAGCATGAGCACCTGCGCCTCCATCTGGGCTTCCATCGAGAGCGGCACGTGCACGGCCATCTGGTCGCCGTCGAAGTCCGCGTTGAATGCGGTGCACACCAGCGGATGGATCTCGATGGCCTTGCCCTCGACGAGGATGGGCTCGAAGGCCTGGATTCCGAGCCGGTGCAGGGTCGGCGCCCGGTTCAGGAGCACGGGATGCTCCTTGATGACCTCTTCCAGGATGTCCCAGACCTCAGGCCGCTCCTTCTCGACGTACTTCTTGGCCGCCTTGATGGAGGACGCGAGCCCCCGCTCCTCGAGTTTGCGCAGGATGAACGGCTTGAAGAGCTCGACGGCCATCTTCTTCGGCAGGCCGCACTGATGCAGCTTGAGGTACGGGCCGACCACGATCACCGAGCGTCCCGAATAGTCCACGCGCTTGCCGAGCAGGTTCTGGCGGAAGCGGCCCTGCTTCCCCTTGAGCGTGTCCGACAACGATTTCAGCGGCCGGTTGTTCGGTCCCGTGATGACACGGCCGCGGCGGCCGTTGTCGAAGAGCGCATCGACCGCCTCTTGCAGCATCCGCTTCTCGTTGCGGATGATGATCTCGGGAGCCTTGAGCTCCATGAGCCGCTTCAGCCGATTGTTCCGGTTGATGACGCGGCGGTACAGGTCGTTCAGGTCCGAGGTGGCGAACCGCCCCCCATCCAGCGGCACCAGCGGCCGGAGCTCCGGCGGGATCACAGGGAGAACTTCCAAGATCATCCACTCGGGCTGATTGCCCGACTTGAGGAACGCCTCCATCACCTTCAGCCGCTTGACGATCTTCTTGCGCTTCTGCGCAGAGGTCTCGACGCCCATCTGCGCGCGCAGCTCGCGGGCCAGCATGTCCAGGTCCATGGCACGCAGCAGCTCTCGGATGGCTTCGGCGCCCATGCCGATCTTGAAGGCCTCGGGACCGTGCTCCTCCTGGAGCTTCCGGGCGCGGTCCACCGCCAGCAGATCCTTCTTCTTGATCCCAGGCACCTTGCCCGGGTCGATCACCACGTACTCTTCGAAGTAAAGGATCTTCTCGAGCTCACGGAGTGACATGTCCAGCAGCTGGCCGATCCGGCTCGGGAGTCCTTTGAAGAACCACACGTGCGACACCGGAGAGGCCAGTTCGATGTGGCCCATGCGCTCGCGGCGGACTCGAGCACGCCGCACCTCCACGCCGCACTTGTCGCAGACGACTCCGGCGAACTTCATGCGCTTGTACTTCCCGCAGGCGCACTCGTAGTCCTTGGTCGGGCCGAAGATGCGGGCGCAGAAGAGCCCGTCCCGCTCCGGCTTGAACGTCCGATAGTTGATGGTCTCGGGCTTCTTCACCTCGCCATGAGACCACTCACGGATCTTCTGCGGCGCGGCCAGCTTGATCCGGATCGCGCCGAACGTCATGGGCTTCGGATGCCGATCGAGGATCCCCCACAGGTCCTTCGCGGGCTTGTCCTCGCGCACCAGGCTGCCGAATGGCCGGTCCGTCAACATTCTCTCACTCTCCTTTAGGACGGCTTCTTGCCGTCCTTCGGAACGAGCTCCACGTCCAGAGCCAGGCTCTGCAACTCCTTCACAAGCACGTTGAAGGACTCCGGGGTACCGGGCTCCAGGAAATTCTCGCCCTTCACGATCGCCTCGTAGATCCGGTTCCGCCCCTCGACGTCGTCGGACTTGACCGTCAACATCTCCTGCAGCGTATGGGCGGCGCCGTACGCCTCGAGGGCCCAGACCTCCATTTCTCCGAACCGCTGGCCGCCGAACTGGGCCTTGCCGCCCAGCGGCTGCTGGGTGACCAGCGAGTAGGGCCCGATCGAGCGGGCGTGCATCTTGTCGTCGACGAGGTGCGCCAGCTTCAGCATGTAGATCTGGCCGACGGTGACCTCCTGGTGGAAGGCTTTGCCGGTGCGCCCGTCGTACAGGACCGTCTTGCCCGACATCGGGAGCGCCGCCTGCCTGAGGTGGGCCTTGATCTCGTCCTCGGTCGCGCCGTCGAAGACCGGGCTCGCCATCCAGAGGCCGAGCGCCTTGGCTGCCCACCCCAGGTGGGTCTCCAGGATCTGGCCGACGTTCATCCGCGAGGGGACGCCGAGGGGATTCAGCACGATCTCGACGGGCGTGCCGTCCGGGAGGTACGGCATGTCCTCCTCGGGCAGAAGGCGGGACACGACCCCCTTGTTCCCGTGGCGGCCAGCCATCTTGTCGCCCACCGAGAGCTTCCGCTTCACGGCGACGTACACCTTGACCATCTTGATGACGCCCGGCGGCAAGTCGTCGCCGCGGCGGAGTCGGCCGACCCGCTCTTCCAGCATCCGGTCGAAGAACGCGATCTGGTCGTCGGCCAGATCCTCGATCCGCTTGATCATGGCCTGGAGCCCTTCGTCCTCCTTGATCTTGATCTTCCTCAGATCCGCCCAGGAGAAATTATCCAGGTCCGGGCGCTCGATGCGATCGCCCTTCTTCCCCAACCGCTCCTTGGAGATGGGATCCATCAGGTCCTGGGCGAGCGTCTTGCCGACGAGAAGGTTCTTGAGCCTCTGGTCGCGCTCCAGCTCGACCGCGGAGACTTCCTCCTGGTACTCCTTCTCCAGCTCGGCGATGTCCTTCTCCTCGATGGACTTCGCCCGATCATCCTTGTCGATGCCGCGACGCGAGAACACCTTGACCTCGACCACCGTGCCCTCGATACCCGGCGGAACGATCAGAGAAGTGTCGCGCACGTCACCGGCCTTCTCGCCGAAGATGGCGCGCAGCAGCTTCTCCTCGGGGGTGAGCTGCGTCTCGCCCTTGGGCGTGATCTTGCCGACGAGAATGTCGCTGGCCTTGACCTTGGCTCCGATTCGCACGATGCCGGACTCGTCGAGGTCCTTGAGCGCCTCCTCGGATACGTTGGGGATGTCTCGGGTGATCTCCTCCTTGCCGAGCTTCGTGTCGCGTGCCTGGACCTCGAACTCTTCGATGTGGATCGACGTGTAGCGATCGTCCTTCACGAGCCGCTCCGAGACCAGGATCGCATCCTCGAAGTTGTAGCCGCCCCAGGGCATGAACGCCACGAGCACGTTGCGCCCGAGGGCCAGCTCACCCTGGTCGGTCGCCGGGCCGTCGGCGATGACGTCCCTCGCCTGCACCCGGTCGCCCTTCTTGACGATGGGACGCTGGTTGATGCACGTGTTCTGGTTGGACCGTCGGTACTTCGTCAGCTTGTAGATGTCCAGCGGGAGGTCCGAGACCGGGTCCGTCTTCTTGGAGCGGCTCTCCACGCGCACGAGGATGCGGTCCGCGGAGATGTACTCCACCACGCCGGGCCGCCTGGCGAGCACCACCGCGCCGGAGTCCCGGGCCACGATGTGCTCCATCCCCGTTCCGACCAGCGGCGCCTCGGGCTGGAGCAGCGGGACCGCTTGTCGTTGCATGTTGGAGCCCATCAACGCGCGGTTCGCGTCGTCGTTCTCCAGGAACGGCACCATGGCCGCCGCCACCGACACGAGCTGCTTGGGCGAGACGTCGATGTAGTGCAGCTCCTCGGGCGTCACCATCTTGTACTCGCCCGCCTTCCGGGCCGAGACGCGCTCCTGCACGAACCGTCCCTTGGCGTCAAGCGCGGCGTTGGCCTGGGCGATGACGAACTTCTCCTCTTCGTGCGCCGTCAGGTACTGCTCTTCCTCCTGAGTCACCGCCCCGTTGACCACCCGCCGGTACGGCGTGGCGATGAAGCCGTACTCGTTGATCCGGGCATACGTGCTGAGCGAAGAGATCAGGCCGATGTTCGGGCCTTCCGGCGTCTCGATGGGACAGATGCGCCCGTAGTGGGTCGGGTGGACGTCGCGCACCTCGAACCCTGCACGCTCGCGGGACAGACCGCGCGGTCCGAGGGCCGAGAGGCGCCGCTTGTGGGTCAGCTCGGCCAGCGGGTTCGTTTGATCCATGAACTGCGAGAGCTGGGAGGACCCGAAGAACTCCTTCACGACCGCCGACACGGGCTTGGCGTTGATGAGGTCATGGGGCATCAGGTTGGCGATGTCCGAGATGGACATGCGCTCCTTGACGGCCCGCTCCATCCGCGTGAGGCCCACCCGGAACTGGTTCTCGAGCAGCTCGCCCACCGACCGGACGCGCCGGTTGCCCAGGTGATCGATGTCATCCGTCGGCTTCGTGCCGAGCTTGACCTGGAGGAGGTACTTGATGACGTGCTCGATGTCCTTGGTGCGCAGCGTCTTGATGTTGAGGTCGACGTTGATGTCGAGCTTCTTGTTGATCATGAAGCGGCCGACGCGCGCCAAGTCGTACCGCCGCGGGTCCATGAACATACCGCGGAAGAGTGCCCGTGCGGAGTCCACGGTGGGCGGGTCGCCCGGCCGCAACCGCCTGTAGATCTCCACCAGCGCCTCGTCGGGATCCTTGGAGTGGTCGCGGGCGAGGGTCTCGCAGATGGAGGCGTCCACCTTCCCCTGAGTGGCCACCAGAAGCTTGAACGGCGCCATCTTCCTGGCCATGATCTGACTCAGCAGGGGAGAGGTCAGCTCCTGGTTGGTCTCCACCAGGACTTCCCCGGTGTCGCTGTCGACGACCCGGCTGCCGGAGCGACGGCCCACCAGCGACTCGGCACGTACCGGGATCTTCGCCACCCCGGCCTCGCGGAGCTTTTCGATGAGCTTGGCGGTCAGGACCTTGCCGCTCTGGACCAGAGGCTCCCGGTGCCGGGGGGGCTTGATGTCGTCCGCCACCTTGACGCCGACGTGCGCCCCAGGAGAGAGCGTGACCCAGGCGATCCGATCCTCGAAGGAGAGAACTGCCTCCACATCGTAGAACATCGCCAGGATCTCTTCGTCGCTCAGGATGTCCTGCGGCTTCCGGCACCCCCGCTCCAGGAACCAGAAGGCCCGGAGGAAGGCGGTCGCCGACATCTTCCGCCGGCGGTCCACCCGCACGTGGAGGAGGTCGTTGGCGTCGAACTCGAACTCCACCCACGAGCCGCGGTACGGGATGACCCGGGCGGAGTGCAGGAGCTTGCCCGACGCAACGGTCTTCCCCTTGTCGTCATCGAAGAACACCCCGGCGGAGCGCTGCAGCTGGGAGACCACGACCCGCTCGGTCCCGTTGATGATGAAGGTGCCCTTGTCCGTCATCAGCGGCAGCTCGCCCAGGTACACCTCCTGGCCTCGCTGCTCACGCATCGTCCGCGTCTTCGTCTCCTTGTCGTGGTCGTAGACCACGAGGCGGAGCGTGACCTTGAGGGGGATGGCGAGGGTCATGCCGCGGTCGTGGCACTCCTCTTCCTTGTACTTGGGCTCGCCGAAGTGGTAGCTGTCGAACTCGAGCTCGGCGTTGCCGTTGTAGTCCGCGATCGGGAACACGGACTTGAAGACGGCCTGCAGACCTGTGTCCTCCCGGCGCTCCGCCGGAATGTCCTTCTGGAGGAACTGCTCGTACGACTGCTTCTGGATCTTGATCAGATCCGGGATGTCCACGGTGGACGGGATCTTGCCGAAGTCCTTGCGGACCCGGCGACCGCACTGGATGGTACTTGCCATACACCCCTCCGCGCCCCGGCCGGGACGGCCGAGGGCTCAACCCGGCCGCTACGCGGCCGAGCCCCTGATGAAAAGTCCCGCGCCGTCGCGGGGACGCGCCGGCGGGATGGGGGCCTCGCTCCGACCCCCGGTTTCCTGCTCCCCCAGGGCGGAGGCTTACTTCACGTCCACGGTCGCTCCCACTTCCTCGAGCTTCTTCTTCAGGTCGGCTGCCTCAGCCTTCGTGATCTTCTCCTTGACCGGCTTGGGTGCGCCGTCCACGAGGTCCTTGGCCTCCTTGAGGCCCAGCGCCGTGATCTCACGAACCACCTTGATGACCTGGATCTTCTTGTCCCCGACCGCGGACAGGATCACGTCGAACTCGGTCTTCTCCTCGGCCGCCGGCGCCGCCGCGCCGCCACCCGCCGCCGGTGCGGCCACCGCCACCGCCGCCGACACGCCCCACTTGTCCTGCAAGAGCTTCGAAAGCTGGGCCGCCTCCAGCAGCGTCAGCGAGTCCAGCTTCTCTGCGATCTCTTCGATGGTCGTCGCCATGTCCCCTGCCTCCGTGGTTGGTCCTGCGTCGTGATTGAACTGGGCCGCCCGCCTACTGGGCCGCCCCCGTGCTCCTGGCCTCCAGCACGCGCACGAGCTCCTGCTGGGGCGCCGTCAGGAGGCTCACCAGCTGGCTCATGGGCCCCTGGATGGCGCCCACGAGCTGACTGCGCACCGCTTCCTTGGACGGCAGATCCGCCAGGGCCCGCAGGGCCTGCGGCTCGAGAACCTTGCCTTCCACCAGACCGATCGTGATGGTGAGCGCCGGATTCGCCTTCACGAAGGCCTGCAGGGCCTTCGCCACCGCCACCGGATCCTGCTGGCTGTACGCGACCCCGGTCGGTCCCTTCAGGTGTCGCGCGAGCGAGTCCAGCGGCGATCCCTTCACCGCCAGCCGGGCCAGCCGGTTCTTCACCACCGTGTACTCAGCCCCCACTCGCTTGAGGTGTTTCCTCAGATCGGAGAGCTGGCGCACCGTCAGGCCACGGTACTCCGTCAGCACCGCGGTCTTGACTCCCTCGAAGCGCTCCTTGAGCGACCGGATGCTTTCGACTTTCTCGGCGTTCGGCACGTCGGCGCTCCTCTGGCTTACTTCTTGAACAGCGCGGCGATGCGCTGGGGGTCCACCTTGATGCCCGGCCCCATGGTGGACGACAGGGTCACCGAGCGGAGGTACGTTCCCTTCGAGGCGGCCGGCTTGGCCCGGACGAGCGCCTCCAGCAGGGCGAGCGCGTTCGCCGCCAAGTGCTCCTGGGGGAACGAGCGCTTGCCCACGGGCACGTGCACGTTGCCCGCCTTGTCCACGCGGAACTCCACCTTCCCGGCCTTGGCCTCGCGCACGGCCCGCGCCACGTCGAAGGTGACCGTTCCCAGTTTCGGGTTGGGCATGAGCCCGCGCGGTCCGAGGGTCTTGCCGAGCTTCCCCACCTGCCCCATGAGGTCGGGTGTGGCGATGGCCGAGTCGAACTCGAGCCATCCGCCCTGGATCTTCTCCACGAGGTCCTCAGCGCCCACCACGTCGGCCCCCGCCTCGCGCGCCTCGCGCTCCTTGTCTCCCTTGGCGAAGACCGCCACACGCACCGTCTTCCCGATGCCGTGGGGCAGCACGACCGCGCCGCGCACCATCTGGTCGGCATGCTTCGGGTCCACGCCCAGCCGCAGCGACAGGTCCACCGTCTCGTCGAACTTGGCGCCCGGCAGCTTCTTCAAGACCTCCATCGCGTCCTCGACCGAGTACTCCTTGGCCTGGTCGAAGAGCGCGTGGGAGGCTTTCACCCTTTTGGTCAGTACCGGCATGACAATCCCCTTACTCGGTCACGCTCGCCCATTCCCATCTCCGTTCGCCTCGCCTCGCGGCTGCGGCTCACCGCCTCGCTCCGCTCGGCGTGACCTCCATCTCCGTTCGCCTCGCCTCGCGGCTTCGGCTCACCCAACCACGTCGACCCCCATGCTGCGGGCCGTCCCCTCGACGGTGCGCATGGCGGACTCGATGGAATCGGTGTTGAGATCGACGAGCTTGGTCTGGGCGATCTCCCGCACCTGGGCCCGGGTGACCTTTCCGATCTTGTCCTTGTGCGGCACGGCCGAAGCCTTCGCGATGCCAGCCGCGCGCTTCAGCAGCACGGCGGCCGGCGGCGTCTTCACCACGAACGTGAAGGAGCGATCCTGATAGATCGTCACCACCACGGGCAGGATCAGCCCGTCCTGCGATCCCGTCTGGGCGTTGAAGCCCTTGCAGAACTCCATGATGTTGACGCCATGCTGACCCAGCGCGGGGCCCACCGGCGGCGAGGGATTGGCCTTGCCCGCCGGGATCTGCAGCTTCACGATCGCCTGAACTTTCTTCGCCATTGATCAGAGCCTTTCCACCTGGTAGTACTCGAGCTCGACGGGCGTCATGCGTCCGAAGATGGCCACCATGACCTTCAGCTTGCCGCGCTCGGGGTTCAGGTCGTCGACGGTCCCCTGGAAGTTCACGAACGGCCCCTCGATGACCCGCACCTTGTCCCCCTTCTGGAAGGTGGACTTGAGCTTGGGCTTCTCCGCTCCCTCTTCCATCTGGCGGAGGATCGTCTCCACCTCGTCCGGGGGCAGCGAGACGGGCTTGGCCCCCGAGCCCACGAAGCCGGTCACCTTCGGCGTCGAGCGGACGAGGTGCCACGTCTCGTTGGTCAGCTCCATCTCCACCAGCAGGTAGCCGGGGAAGAACTTCTGCTCGATCTCGATCTTCTTGCTCTTCCGGATCTCCCGCACCTTCTCGGTGGGGACGACCACGCGGCCGAACATATCCTGCAGACCGAAGATCTTCGCCCGCGACTCGATGGCCGCCGCCACCTTGTTCTCGAAGCCCGAGTAGGTGTGGACCACGAACCACTGCTTGGTGGCCGTGCTGGCGTCGCCCATCTCAGGATCGCCCTCCCCATTTCAGCAGCTTCTCGACTGGCCAGGACAACCCCACGTCCACGGCCCAGAGGAAGAAGGCCACGATGAAGACCAGGACCACGACAACCACGGTCGAGTTGGCGACGTCCGCGCGGGTCGGCCAGGTCACCCGGCGGAACTCGGCCGCCACCTCTCGGAAGAACTGCTGGATACGTCCCAGGAACTCCATGCCCTCTCGTCTTTCTGTCTCGCTGTCGAATCTGGCAGGCGTGGAGGGATTCGAACCCCCATCCCCCGGATTTGGAGTCCGGTGCTCTAGCCGTTAGAGCTACACGCCTCCGAGCCTATTTCGATTCCTTGTGGTTCGTGTGCGTGCGGCACCACTTGCAGTACTTCTTCAGCTCCATGCGATCCGGATGGGTCCGCTTGTTCTTCGTCGTCGAGTAGTTCCGCCGCTGGCACGTCGTGCAGGCCAGAGAGATGATGTCGCGCATGGCCTACTCCACGATCTCCGCCACCACGCCGGCCCCCACCGTCCGCCCCCCCTCCCGGATCGCGAACCG
>MGBT01000185.1:5293-5732 GCA_001788395.1 Candidatus Rokubacteria bacterium GWA2_70_23 | reverse complement strand
AAATCGGCGGCGGCCAGCTCGGCACCCGGCTCGAGGCCGCGGACGGCCACGACCACGCTCTCGTAGCGCCCCACACGCAGGGCGACGGGCACGGCCCGGTACTCGCGGCCATCCACACGCGCGGCCACCATCGCGGCGAGGAAGGTCACGGGCGTCGTGGGCTCTTGCAGCCGCACGGCCAGCTCCACGGTGCCCGTCGGGATCCTGAGATCAGGGGGCGTACCCAGCGACACCACCGCCCAGGGACCGCCCCGAGGGTCGAGGGCGGAGAGCCGCTCCCGGGCCTCGCGCGCGGCGGCGTCCACCACGGCCGAGCCGGTCAGGACCTGGAACGCGCGCGTCACTCGCATCTCGTCGGGCCCCACCACCCGGATCTTCGTCGGATCCAGTCCGGGATCGCGGAGCCGGAGGCGCAGGTACTCCGGGTCCAGCCGCTGGG
>MGBT01000185.1:2648-5284 GCA_001788395.1 Candidatus Rokubacteria bacterium GWA2_70_23 | reverse complement strand
GCGGCGGCGCGGGCCCGAGCCGCACCTGGCGGAGGCGGCGGGCCAAGGGCTCGTCGCCCTCGATGGTGGCGACGTCCTCGAGGAGGATCTCCCCGGCACGCACCACCGACTCGGCGCTGAGCCTCACTGTGACGGCGGCAGCGGCCTCCGCCGTGACGAGGGGAGCGGCGGCCAGCAGCAGCAGGACCGCGAGCGCAACGGCGTGGACCATGGCCTATCGCCTCAGGTTATTGCTCATGCCGAGCATCTCGTCCGCCGTCTGGATCGCCTTGGCATTGGCCTCGTAGGCCCGCTGGGTCGTGATCATCGCCACCATCTCCTCGACGACCTTCACGTTGGACTGCTCGAGAAAACCCTGGCCGAGCGTGCCCATGCCTTCGGCCCCCGGGTTCGCGACCACGGCGTCGCCGGAGGCCTGGGTCGGGGTGAACAGACTCCGCCCGACGCTCAGAAGCCCCGCGGGGTTGGTGAAGCGGGCGAGCTGGAGGGTGCCGACCTGCTGGGCGCTCGACTGGCCGGCCACCGTGACCGAGACCGTGCCGTCGGAGGCGATGGTCACCGCCGTGGCGTCGGCCGGGATGGTGATGCCGGGCTGGAGCGGATAGCCGTCGGAAGTCACGACGCGTCCCGTGCCGTCCTTCTTGAACGCGCCCGCGCGGGAATAGGCGGTGGTCCCGTCCGGACGGAGGACCTGGAAGAAGCCATTGCCCTCGATGACGAGGTCCAGCGGGTTCTCCGTTTGCTGGAAGTCCCCCTGGCTGAAGATGCGCTGGGTGGCCACGGGACGCGTGCCGTGCCCGACCTGGATGCCCGTGGGGATCACGGTCCCCTGGGCTCCTGCCGTGCCCGGCGCGCGGTAGGTCTGGTACAGGAGGTCCTGGAAGTCCACCCGGGTGCGCTTGAAGCCCGCCGTGTTGACGTTGGCCAGGTTGTTGGCCACCGCGTCGAGGTTGAGCTGCTGGGCCTGCATGCCGGACGATGACGTGTACAGCGCTCTGATCATCAGATTTTCCCCATGTCGTTGGCGGCATAGCGGGCGGCCTCGTCGGCCGCCTGCATCGCGCGCTGCGCGGCTTCGTAGCGCCGCAGGGTCTCGATCATGTCCACCATGGTCCGCACCACGTTGACGTTGGAGCCCTCGAGCGCTCCGCCCATCACCTGGGCGCCGGCGGCCGTCGTCGCCTCCAGCGCGGGGGAGGCGGGAGCGAAGAGCCCGTCGCCGTCCTTGACCAGCGGGTAGGGCCGCGGAAAGTCAACGACCCGGAAGGTGTCGAGGGTGCGCCCCTTCGACTCGACGGCCCCCTGCTCGGTGATGCTGACCGGGCCGGCCGGCACCAGGATGGGCCCCCGCTCTCCCAGGACCCGGAATCCCGAGGAGGTCACGAGGAAGCCCTCGCGCCCCACTGACAGCGCCCCGGCCCGCGTGTAGCGGAGGCCGCGCGGCGTGTCGACCACGAGGAAGCCGGGCCCGCGGAGCGCCACGTCGAGGTCGCGCCCGGTCACCTGGAGCGGCCCCTCGGAGAAGTCCGTCCAGGGAATCCATCCGGTGCCTGCCGTGCCGGCCGCCCCGCCGCCCGAGGCTACCTGGGCCGCGACGCGGATGAACTCAAGGTCGTCGGCCTTGAAGCCGATACTCCCGGCATTGGCCAGGTTGTTGGCGATGACCTCGTGGCGTTGCCAGAGGGTCTGCATGCTCGCCGCCAGTGACTGGATCATCGCGCCCCGTTCAGAGGCAAGCGCGATGCCAGGCTCGGCGGGCGCGCCCGCGCGGGCCGACACGACGATTGGCGCCGAGTTACGACGGCCGGGACGTCGCCGCTCGGCACCTCTTGCCGGGTCATGGGCACGGGAGGTGGGCTCATCGGGGTCGCCTGACCGTGGAAGACTCCGGGTTGCGGTGGGGCCTCTTCGCCCATGGGCTCATCGGGGTCGCCTGACTGTGGAGGACTCCGGGTTGCGGCGGGGCCTCTTCGCCCAAGGGCTCATCGGGGAATCCTTGCGGCACGCCCGCAGGCCTTCTCGAGCCGCCTGAGGCTCGGCGGGGAGAGCCGGCCCGCGCCGGGGTGGAGCCGCATCGGCGGGTAGCTGCAGAGGGCGATGAAGCGCCTCGTCCAGGCCCAGTGGGCGGAGTAGTGGGTGGCCTCGGCGAGGAAGTCCGCGAGGTCCTCGACCCGATCGCTGGCGAAGAGGATCACGTTC
Organism: Candidatus Rokubacteria bacterium GWA2_70_23; assembly: GCA_001788395.1. Classification (GTDB taxonomy): domain Bacteria; phylum Methylomirabilota; class Methylomirabilia; order Rokubacteriales; family CSP1-6; genus UBA12499. Next base: position 3,085 of record MGBT01000185.1, on the reverse strand, counting down.
GTGGACGGCAAGAGCCCGGTGTGCCCGATCCCCACGGCCCGGCAGAGGGTGAAGGCCGTCGGCCACTGGGCCCGCGCGAGCTGGGGAAATCCCTTGGCGTATATGCGCTCCATGCCGGGCGCGGGCGCATCGAGGACCAGGTCGAAGCGGCTGGCGAACGGCGCCGCCGGCGCATCGACGTAGCCGGAGAGCGCCGTGCGGATGAAGTCCTTGACGTCCGCGGGGAGCCCTGAGGCCGCCGCCTGCGCCGTCGAGTGGCTCCGGAGCCACACGTTGTACGCCGCGCGGCGCTGCGGGTTGCTGAGCGTCTCGTAGGCTTCGATGAGGAGACGCGCCTGGGCCTCGTCCCCGCCGAGATCCGGGTGCTTGTGCAGGACCTTCAGCAGGGTCCGGTAGGCGGCGCGGACGATCTCCGGGTGGGCGTCCTCGTCCACCTG
>MGBT01000185.1:1946-2612 GCA_001788395.1 Candidatus Rokubacteria bacterium GWA2_70_23 | reverse complement strand
GGGCCTCTTCGCCCAAGGGCTCATCGGGGTCGCCTGACTGTGCAGGACTCCGGGTGGCGCTGGGGCCTCTTCGCCCAAGGGCTCATCGGGCTCTCGCGAGCGTGGCCGCCCGCGTCTCTGCCGCCACGAGGTTCGTCATGAGTCGCACCTCGCCCGGCAGGAGCCGCTCGCGCTGCCCCACCTCCTGCTGGCTCACGCCGGCGCGGAGGAGCTCGAAGGCGCGGCGGTGCCGGTCTTCGGGGGGCGTCGCGCCGGCGCCCTCGGTCACGGGGCTCGCCGCCGGTGCCGCGGCAGGCGTCAGCCGTCCCGACTCGATGGCGGTCAGCACCGGCTCCAGCACCCCGAGGAGATCCTCGGCCAGGAGCAGGAACTCGGGCTGCGCCGCGGCGGGCTCGCGGGCCGAGGCAAGCGCGGCGCGCCCTCGCCTGAGCGCGACCAGGGCCAGCGTGACGAGGACTGCGTCGAGCACGATCTGGAACACGATGAACGCCATGAGCAGCATCGGTCTCCTCCTCCTCCTACGCCAGCACGTCCAGGCCCCGCGGCCCGTCGTTCCCCTCGGACCTGGCGGGAGCCTGGGATGCGGGCGGGGACACCGGCGGAGACGCCGGCGCGGCCGCTTTCCGCTTCCGCTTCGGGGTCTGCTGCGGCGGACGGTCGTCTGCG
>MGBT01000185.1:0-1842 GCA_001788395.1 Candidatus Rokubacteria bacterium GWA2_70_23 | reverse complement strand
CCAAGGGCTCATCGGGCCGGTGGCCTCAGCGGCGCCAGTACCGCCACGCCTTGACGAGCGACACCTCGAGCTTCGGGCGGATGGCGACGGCCAGCTCGTCCACGGCCTGCTCCATCGAGTACTGGAATGCCCGCCCGCGCATGCTCTCCACCTCGGACTCCCCGCGCAACCGCCACAGCGCCTGGGCAGAGCGCAGGTCCCAGGCCTGGGCGGCCACGCCCACCCGGGTGAACTTCCCGAACTTGCCCCAGACCTGGTCGTACCCCGTCACCTCGACGGCGAGGACGGTGCCCACGGCGAAGCCGGACTGCAGGGCCAGGGCCTCGTCGCCCGTGGGCCAGCCGCCCCGCTGCAGGCGCGCCACGAGGCCGCGGGCCCAGGCCTCGATCCCCAGCGCGCGAGCCTGCCCCGCGAACTCGCGCACCCGGACCACGCGGCCGGCGTCCTCGAGCGCAGTGGCGAGGAGCTCCGCCGCCGTCTCGGCCGTGGGCCGGTTCTCCTCCGAGTCCACCCGGGCGAGGACCAGCGTCCGCCCGAGCGGCAGCCAGTTGCCCGCCTCGCCGGGCCCCGGGCCCCACGTGAGCGTGCATCCCGCGAGGGCCGGCGCGAGCAGGACCAGGAGCAGCGCCACGCGCGCGATGCGGGGGCTCATCACCTGCGGCTCCGCGAGCGCGTGGCGGCCGCCGCCGGCACGTGGAGCTCGCTTTCCCCGAGGCGGTGGCGTCTGAGGGCCGCGCGGAGCCTCAGGACGGCGCTCGAGTGGATCTGTGACACGCGCGACTCGGTGATGGCCAGCACCTCTCCCACGGCTTGCATGGTGAGCTCCTCGAAGTAGTAGAGGGCCAGGACCTGCCGCTCCCGCTCTGGCAGGTCGTCGATGAGCCGCCCGAGGATCGCGCGCCGCTCCCGCTCCGCGGCCACCCTGAGTGGGTGGGGCCCCGCGGGATCCTCGAGCGTGTCGAGCAGTGTCGGGCTCTCCGGGTCGTGCCCGCCCGCGGCGTCGAGAGAGACCAGCGTGACGCCCGCGGCGAGGATGCGGTGGTAGCCCTCGACGTCGGTGCCCATCTCCCGGGCAATCTCCTCGTCGCTGGGCTGACGGTCGAGGCGCCGGCAGAGCCCCTCGATGGCGCGCTCCGCCTCCCGGATCCGCTGGCGGACGCCCCGCGGCACCCAGTCCAGCCTGCGCAGCTCGTCGAAGATGGCCCCGCGGATCCTGAGCGTCGCGTAGGCCGCGAACTCCACGCCGCGCTCGGGGTCGAAGTCCTCAAGAGCGGCCAGAAGCCCCATGAGCCCCACCGAGACCAAGTCGTCGATGTCGAGATGGCGCGGCAGCCGTCCCGCGATCCGCGCCGCGACGTGCTTGACCAGGCCGAGATGCGTCTGGACGATCTGGTCCCTGAGCGCCGGGGCCCGGGACTCCCGGTACGCGCGCCAGAGCACGGCATCGACGCTCATGGCCGCCGCGCTCCACCCGAGAGGCGCTGCCAGAAGGTCCTCGCCCCGCCCACCTTCTGCTCCCGGGGCCCGAGCATCCTGTCCACCAGAGCGTTGAGACAGCGCGTGGCCCGCGACTGCGGGGCCAGGATCGAGAACGGCATCTGCCGCACCACGCCGTGCGCCACCCACGGGTCCATGGCGACGCCGCCCGCATAGCCGGGCTGGTAGCCGAGGAAGCGCTGGGAGATCTGCGAGAAGGAGTCGTGGACCTGCCGGGCCTGCGCCTCGTCGCGGACCATGTTGACCAGGAGGTGGAACGGGTACACGGGCGTCCGCTGGACGATGGTCTTCATGAGGCCATAGGCGTCGGCGAGCGCCGTGGGCTCGGGCATCGTCACGAGCACG
>MGBT01000184.1 GCA_001788395.1 Candidatus Rokubacteria bacterium GWA2_70_23 | reverse complement strand
ATCCCGGGCACGTCGATCGCGCTCAGGTCGCCGCTGCGCATCAAGCGGGCCAGCGTGATCGCATCGCGGCGAAAGGAGCGAAGACAGTATGAGAAAGGGATTGACGACGCAACGCGGTGACGACTTGCGTCCCGAGTACGATCTCGCACGCCTGAAGGGTGGCGTACGGGGCAAGTACTATCAGCGGGCCATCGCGGGAACGAACCTGGTCCTTTTGGAGCCCGACGTTGCCCGCGCGTTTCCGGACAGTAACTCCGTGAATCGAGCTCTCCGGCTCCTACAAGAAGTTGCCACCAAGAGTTCTGGCCGATCTCGGAAGTCGGCTGGTGGTCGGCGTAAAGCAACGGGATAACCTCGCAGGCGGAGAGCGGCCGGCCGAGATCGCCAGCGCCGCCCCTGTCAGGGGCCTGTCAGAGCCGATGGCCGAGAGCGGCGGCGTCCTGCATGGCCTCGAAGGCCGTCCGCGGCATGACGCAGTCGCCGATCTCGAACACGGCGGGCCCGCCGGGGAGCGCCTTGAGGGCATCCGCGAGGCCGCTCACCGCGAGCATGGGCCGCGTCGGCACCACGAGGTCGAGGCCGCTGAGCCTTTCCACCTCGCCGAGTTTCCGGAGCACCGCCCCGTCGGCGGAGAGCTCCTCGACGGTGGTCCCGAGCCGGATCGACACGTTCGCGCGCGCGCGCAGATTGGCCACGTACTGCCAGCGGGGCCTGAGCCCCAGCTCCCCCGCAAGCTCGCCCCCGGGCTCGGCCACGACGACATCGGCCCCGCGCTCGGCCAGGACATGGGCCACGCCCACACCGAGGAGCCCGCCGCCGATGACGAGCGCGCGCCGCACCGAGCCCGCGGAGCGGCGCAGCACGGTGAAGGGATCCACGGCCGGGCTGTCCATGATGCCCGCGATGGGCGGCACGCCCGGCCTGGCGCCCGTGGCCACGACGACGGCATCGGGCGCCGCGGCGAGCACCACGTCCACCGTCGCGTCAACACCCAGCCGGATCGTGGCTCCCGCCCGTTCGGCTGCATCCACGAGATAGGCGGCGAGCCCGGCCAGCTCCTCCCGCCCGGGCACGAGCCGGCTCATGAGCACCTGCCCCCCGGGCTCGGCCGCTCGCTCCAGCACGGTCACCGCATGCCCGCGCAGCGCCAGCACGCGCGCCGCCTCGAGACCGGCGGGCCCCGCGCCCACCACCACCACGCGCTGCGGCCCGGCCGCCCGGCGCACCGTGTATTCCCGCTCGCGCGCGGTCCGCGTATTCGCGAGGCAGAGGACGGGTTGGTTCTGGCCCAGGAGGTCGCTGCACTTGAGGCAGGCCACGCAGTAGCAGATCTCCCGCTCCCGCCCCTCGCGGCTTTTCCTCGGCATCTCGGGATCGGCGTGGAGCGCCCTGCCGAGCGTCACGAAGTCGGCGTCGCCTGCCTCGAGGATGCGCTCGGCCACATGCGGGTCGCTGATCCGCCCCGCGACGCTTACCGGGATGCTCACGGCGCGCCGGATCTCGCGCGCCAGCGGCGCCAGGCACCCCTGCTCCATCTCCATCGGCTGCACCATCCACACCGCCGACTCGTAGATGCCGGCCGTGACGTCGAGGCCGTCGATGCCCGCCGCCTCGAGGCGCGGGGCGATGCGGCACATGTCCGCCAGCGTGAGCCCGCCCTCGACGTGCTCGTCCGCGGAGAGGCGGTAGAGGAGCGGCATCCCGGGCCCCACGGCCTCGCGGACCGCCGCGATGACGTCGAGCGGAAAGCGCAGGCGCCGCTCGAAGTCGCCCCCGTACTCGTCCTCCCGCTTGTTGGCGTAGGGCGAGAGGAACTGGCCGACGAGATAGCCATGGGCCCCGTGGATCTCGATCATGTCGAAGCCGGCGGCCACCGCTCGGCGTGCCGCCTCGGCGAATTCCCCGACGATGGCGGCGATCTCCGGCACCGACAGGGCGCGCGGCATCTCACCGCCCGCCAACGTCGTGCACGGCACGGGGGATGGCGCCACCGGCTGAGTGCCCGTGACGGCGGAAGAGGTCTCGCGCCCCGCGAGCTGCAGCTCGGCGCCCACCAGGGCGCCGTGGCGATGGCAGGCCTCGACGAGGCGCCGGTAACCGGGCACCAGCGCGTCGTCGTGGATGCCGAGCTGGTAGAGATGGTTCCGGCCCGCGGGGTGCACGTACATGGACTCGAGCAGGATGAGGGCGGCGCCGCCGGCCGCGCGCGCCTCCACGTAGTCGATATAGCGCTGGGTGACGGCGCCCGCCGCGGTGGCGAGATTCTTCTCCATGGGCGCCATCAGGATGCGATTCCGGAGCTCCAGGCGCCCGATCCGGCCGGGCGCGAAGAGGCGGGGGAACGCGGCCATCAGGCCGTCAGCGCGCGGGCGTGTCGCGGCCCTCGGTACTCGGGACCTCTGGCATGTCGTAGGGGGGTGAAGCCACCACGAGGAACACGAGATCCTCGATGCCCGTGTTGAAGATGCCGTGGCGCACGCCGGGCGGGATGTGGATGAGCATGTGCGGCTCCACCAGATGCTTCACCCCGTCCAGCTCCACGATCCCCTTGCCGCGGAGGATGTAGTAGAGATTCTCGGCCACCTCGTGGACGTGGACCTCGGCGTAGCCGCGGGGCTGATAGCTCGAGATGCGGAAGTCGAAGTGCTTCGTGTCGGCATTGGTCGGGTGCACGAGCATCTTCGAGAAGGCCTGGAAGTGCTTGGGGGGCAGCTCCCAGAACGCCTCCTCCATCCGCATGATCTTCGCCTGCGGCTTCTGCCCCGGGGCCGTCGTCATCGCGTCTCCTCCTGTGGGAGTCGGCGGGCGCCGAAGGCGGGCTCGCCATGAGGCAGGGGCGGCAATTGCCAGGTGCCCACTGCCGGCGGTTTGATGTCACGATCCACATGCACGTCCAGGACAAAGGGCGCGCCCGCCTTGATCGCGTGCTCGATGGCGGGGGCCAGGTCCGCGGCGGTCTCGACGCGGATCCCGTCCACGCCGCAGGCGCGGGCCAGCGCCACGAAGTCCGGGTTGATGAGGCGGCCGTCGCGCTCGCGGACGAAGGAGGTGGCGATCTCGCGCTTGGCCAGGAGCCCGGTCTGGATGTCGCGGATGGCGCCGTAGGCGAAGTTGTTCCAGATGAGCCACACGGCCGGGATGTCGTACTCCACCGCCGTGGCGAGCACGTCGGGGCGCATCATGAATCCGCCGTCGCCGCACACGGCCACGCAGGGCCGGTCGGGGGCGGCGAGCTTGGCGCCGAGCACGCCCGCCACGCCGAAGCCCATGGCCGAGAAGCCCCAGGTGTTGAGCACGGTCTGCGGGCGCCGCGCCTTCCAGAACTGGACCACCCAGTTGTGGTGCACGCCCGAGTCCGGAAGGATGATCGCGTCGTCGGGCGCCACGGCTCTCAGCGCCTGGATCACGCGCTGCGGGTGGATCGGCACCGCGTCCGACTCTCCGCCCGGCCGCACGAACTCCTCCCACTTCGCGCGCCACGAGGCAATGTCCCTGAGCCAGGCCTCTCTTCCCGTGGGCTCGGGGCCGGGCTCGGCGGCGGCGGCGAGCATCTGGCGGAGCACGGTGCGCGCATCGCCGACGATGCCGAGGTGCACCGGGTAGTTGCGGCCGATCTCCTGCACGTCCACGTCCACGTGGATGAGCCGGGTCGGCGGGATATTGAAGGAGTAGCCGGGGATCCAGGACGAGGACGAGCGGTCGTCGAAGCGGACTCCCACCGCCAGGAGCACGTCGCAGGTGCGCGCCGCCTCGTTGGCCTGGAAGACTCCGTTGCGACCGACGAAGCCCAGCGCGAGCGGGTCCTGCATGTCGAGCGCGCCGAAGGCGTTCGGAGAGAAGATGACGGGGATACGGAGCTGCCGGGCGAGCCGCGTCAGCTCCTCGCCCGCCTCCGAGAGCGCCACGCCGTGGCCCACAAAGATCAGCGGGCGCTTCGCGCCCCGCAGCAACGCCATCGCCCGACGCACCGACTCGGGGTCGCCGCCGCTCCGGCTGCTGATGCCCTCTCGCCAGTCGCCCGGATCGGGGACCTCTTCGTCGGCCGGCTCCTTGAACACGTTGAACGGGACGTCCAGGTTCACGGGGCCGGGCCGCCCCGAGAGCATGGTCGCGAAGGCCTGGCGGAGGGCGGTCGCCAGCATGTCCGCCCGCGTCGGCTGCCACGAGCGCTTCACATAGGGGCGGATCACCGAGGGGAAGTCGGCCTGGAAGTGGCGGTACGTCTCCTGGAAAGGCGCGCGGTTGAACTGGGAGGTCGGCACATTGGCCGTGATGGCCAGGAAGGCGGAGGAGTCCATGAAGGCGCAGGCCAGCGCGATGGGGATATTGCAGGAGCCGGGCCCGCAGGAGGTGAGTGTCGCCACCGGGCGGTGGGCCACGCGGTAATAGGCGTCGGCCATGTGACCGGCCGTCTGCTCGTGGCGGGTCGAGATGGTCTTGATGGCATCGGTGCGGTCGTAGAGGGCATCCAGCAGCCCGACATTGCCATGGCCGCAGAGGCCGAAGACATAGGGCACCTTCTCGCGGACGAGGTACTCGACGATCATCTCGCCGCCATTGCGCATGGCGCTCAGGCCGCGACTCGTCGCGCGATGTCGAGGGCCTCGCCCTCCCGGACGATGCAGACCTTCTCCGCGATGCCCTCGAAGAAGTAGCCCGAGCCGCCCTCGCTCACGACCTGGAGCAGCGCGCGACCGTCCAGCACGCGGATGCCGCCCATCACGGTCACGCCGCGCTCGAAGAAGGGCCGCGGCCAGGCTGAGGCCGTGGGCCCCGCCAGCACCACGCTGCGAGCGCTGGCGGCCGCCGCCAGCAGGGCGTCCAGCCCTCCCTCCACCAGCGCCGAGCCCGTGATGACGCGAGCGCTGGCGGCCGCCGCCAGCAGGGCGTCCAGCCCTCCCTCCACCAGCGCCGAGCCCGTGATGACGACAACGCTGGCGGCGCCGAGCACCTCTGGCGCCTCGTCAGGCGATCTCCAGAAGGGCAGCTCGTCCCCCTTGAGCGCATCCCGATGGCTGTCCACCACCCAGAGCCGGGCCACGCGCCCCTTGAGCGCCTTGATGAACGGCACGAAGGCGCCGACCATGGCCACGCGGTCCTCCGGCCCCACGCCGGCGGCCTGGAGCGCGTCCACGCCCGGGAGCAGCGCCCCGCCGGGCACACCCGCCCGCGCCATGGCGCGGGCCGAGAGCGCATTGAGCACGGCCACTCCCACCGCGCGCCGGAGCGAGTTGGTCTCGACGGCCTCGCGCGCGAGCGCCCAGGCGTCCTGCCCCGCGAGCCGGCCGGCCTGGGGCGCCGCCGCCGCCGAGCGCGGGCAGCACACGGTGTCGGCCTGATCCCGCGGCGTGAAGGCCACGCCTGTCTCGCCTGTCCCGAGCGCCACCGCCGTGTAGAACACCCCGACCCGCACATCGGTCACGGTGGCGGGCTCGCCGTGGAGCACCGCTCTCAGGTCGGCCAGATATGCCTCGATCACGTTCATCCGCTACCTCCTGGCTCTGGCGATCTCGCGCAGCTGCTGGGCGGCCTCGATGGCGGTGGCGGCGTAGCAGTCCGCGCCGATCTCCCGCGCGAAGCGCGCCGTCACCGGCGCTCCGCCGATCACCACGCGGAGCCCCGCCCTGAGCCCCGCCTCGCCGAGCGCGGCGATCGTGCGCCCCATGCTAGGCATGGTCGTCGTGAGCAAGGTCGAGAAGCCGACGAAGCCCGGCTGATGCGTCTGCACCGCCTCGACGAAGCGCGCGGGCCGCACGTTGCTGCCGAGGTCTATCACCTCGAAGCCGACCCCCTCGAGCATGATACCAACGAGGTTCTTGCCGATATCGTGGAGATCTCCCTCCATGGTGCCGATGACGATGCGCCCGAGGGGCTCCACCTGTGCTTCGAGCAGATGCGGCCTGAGCACGTCCACGGCCGCCTTCATCACCCGGGCGGAGAGGAGCATCTCGGGGATGTAGCAGTCGCCCTGCTCGAAGCGCCGCCCCACCTCGTCCATGGCGGCGATGAGCCCATCCTGGAGCAGCACGCCCGGCGGCACGCCGTCGGCCAGCGCCTCCCGTACGAGCGGCAGCACCGTGTCCGGCTGCCCCGCCACCGTCCCGCTCCGGATCGCCTCGAGCCGCTCCGCGCTCATCGTCCCCTCGCCGCCTCCTCAGGCGGGCAGCGCCGCCAGATAGCCGTCGGCGATGCGCTCGAGCTCCCGCCTCTGTTCCTCCGTCACGTACGACGGAGCCTCCCGCGCGAGGATCTCCCGCACACGGTCAGCCGCCTTCTCCTCGATGGCACGGCTGCCCTGGCGCTCCCACGCATCGCGCTTGGAGCGCGTGGGCAGCCGGCTGTGGCGGATCTCCTCCTTGAAGTGCCGCAGCGTGTGGTCGGTGGCGAGGAAGTCGCCGCTGTGGCCCACCTCCTGGATCAGCCCGAGCGCCAGCGTCTCATCGCTGACGCCGATGCCCCGGGTGAAGCGCCGGATGGCGCCGATGATCTCGTCGTCGATCACGAGCATCTCGGCGGACATGCAGAGCGTGGACTCGAGATTCCCCGCGCCCCAGACGATGTTGACGCCATGGGTCGCATGCGCGAGACCCGTCTGCATCTTCTCCCACGCCGCCTGGCCGTCAGGCAGCATCGCCTCGGTGGACATCCACGACGCCGACGGCAGCCCGTGGAAGCGGGCCAGCTCGGCGCCGGCCGACTGGAGCAGCGCGTTCTCGGGCGCCCCGGTGAGCGCCACGGAAGTGGACATGTCCAGCACGTGGGCGAAACCGAGGTTGTAGATCACCGGGCGGCCGCGCTCGAGCAGCTGGGCGATGACGATGCCGCTCAAGGCATCGGCATTGGCCAGCACGAGACAGCCGGCCAGCGTCACGGGCGCCGTGCCGCCGCCCATGGGCTCGGAGTTGATCATGAGCGGCAGCCCGTGGCCCGCCGTGTTGCGGAAGACGCCGAGCCCCGTGGCCGACCAGTGCAGCGGGCTCACGATGCTGTAGCCGAAGGAGACCAGCGGCCGCTGGCTGAGCGGCGTCCCGCCGGCCAGCACCTCCGCCATCTCGACGATGGCCGTGGCCCCGGCCGGGGTGAAGATGCAGGGGCGGAGATGCTTGGCCGTGTTGGCGGCCATCACGCTGAAGCCGACCACATCGCGGGCGGCAGGCGGCACATCCGCCACGCTCGTGCCGACCATCCCGTCCACCTGCGGGCAGGCATCGGCCACGCGCGTGAGCATGGCGAGGTCCGCCGTGAGGAGATCCCGGCGCCCGCGCCCCTCGGCGAGATGCAGCGCATTGCCGGTCCAGAAGACGGCAGGCCCGCCCGGGCCCAGCTCGGCGGCGCCACCCTTGCGATCGGCGAATCGCGCCGTCTCCGGGCAAGTCCCCAAGCACTCGCCGACCAGCTCCCGCGGCAGGCGCACCGTGTCTGCGTCACCCCCATCTCGGGCCCCGTGACGGTGGAGCAGCGCCAGGATCCCCTTGTCGTCCACCCGGATGCCCAGCGTCTCCAGCACCTCGAGACTGCCGGCGTGGATGCGCGCGCACTCCTCGGCGGTCAGGATGGGCATGGTCCGAGCCTCGTGGGAGATGCCATAGGCCGCCATGATACCCCGCATCCGCGCTCCGACGCCTCGCGCGGTTCAGGTGGGGGCCCGAGCCGCTCACACCGCCGGCTGGGCGTAGGCGACGTCGCGCCCGCCGTAGCGGCGCACGCGGACATTGGCCTGCTCCGCATGCGCGGAGAAACCTTCGAGCACGCAGAGCCGCGAGCAGTATTCGCCCACGAGGGCGCTCGCCTGGTCGGTCAGCACTCGCTGGTAGGTGCAGGTCTTGAGGAACTTGCCGACCCACAGGCCGCCCGTGTAGCGCGCCGCCTTCCTGGTCGGCAGCGTGTGGTTGGTGCCGATCACCTTGTCGCCGTAGGCGACGTTGGTGCGCGGCCCGAGGAACAGCGAGCCGTAATTGGTCATCCGGGTCAGGAAATAGTCCGGGTCCCTGGTCATCACCTGGACGTGCTCGGAGGCGATGCGGTCGGCCTCCCGGACCATCTCGTCGTCATCGTCGCAGACGATGACCTCCCCGTAGTCCGCCCACGCCTGTGAGGCGGTGTCCGCGGTCGGCAGGATCCTCAGCAGCCGCTCGACCTCGCCGATGGTCTCGCGCGCGAGCTTCTCCGAGGTGGTGAGGAGGATCGCCGGGGAGGTCGGCCCGTGTTCCGCCTGGCCGAGGAGGTCGGTTGCGCAGATCTCGCCGTCCACGGTCTCGTCGGCGATGACCAGCGTCTCGGTCGGCCCGGCGAGGAGATCGATGCCGACGCGCCCGAACAGCCGGCGCTTGGCCTCGGCGACATAGGCGTTGCCCGGCCCCACGATCATGGCGACGGGCGCGATGGTCTCGGTGCCGAGCGCCATGGCGGCCACCGCCTGCACGCCGCCGAGGACGTAGATCTCGTCGGCGCCGCCCAGGTGCATCGCGGCGACGATCGCCGGATGCGGCCCGCCCTTGAACGGCGGCGCGCAGGCGATGATGCGGCGCACGCCCGCGACCTTCGCGGTCACGATCGACATGTGCGCCGAGGCCACCATCGGATAGCGCCCGCCCGGGACGTAGCAGCCGATGCTGTTCACCGGGATGTGCCGGTGCCCCAGGATGACGCCGGGAAGCGTCTCGACCTCGAGGTCCAGCAGGGTCGCCTTCTGCTTCTCCGCGAAGTTGCGCACCTGCGCCTGGGCGAACCGGATGTCGTCGAGATCGCGCCTGGCGAGCCCGGCGATGGCGCGCTCGATCTCCTGCGCGGTGAGCCGGAAGCTTTCGGGCGACCAGTGGTCGAGCCTCTGGGAGAGCTCCCGGACGGCGACGTCGCGGCGCGTCTCGATGTCGGCAAGGATCGTCTCGACCGTCTCGCGAACCTTCGTGTCGGCGGCCTTGATGGCGCCCGCATCGATCCCGCGCTTGAGGTGGCGAGCCATGACGTCCTCCTGTCGCAAGTTGAGCGTGGATGGGATGAGGCCAGCCGGGACCCATACTGGCATTGACGCGCTCAGGACGCAAAGCGAGATCTGCGACCCCGCGAAGATTCAGCGTGACCTCGGCCGATTCCTGGAGTATGAACATCTCCGACGCAGCCGAACCGGAGGGAGGAGCCTCGATGGACCGAAGCCAGCACGGACGCTCGCTACTCGCCCGGTGGGAGGCCGCGAAGCCCACCAACTTCTACGAGGACGATGGCTATCTGAGGATGGCGCTCCGCCGCCGTCTCGGCAGCGAGCGCCTCGCCGCGGTGGCGCCCGCGCTCCGCCAGGCCGGCGCCGATTCCGCGGGCTTCGTGAGCCAGGCCTCGGGCGAGCTGGACCGGCCCGAGCACCTCCCGCGCCTCGAGGGCTGGAACAGCATCGGCGAGCGCTCCGCGGAGGTCATCTTCCACCCGGCCCACCACGAGGTGGGTCGTCGGGTGTGGCGCGCGGGGACCCTCGCGGTGCTGGGAGAGCCCGGCAACATGACGCTTCACGCGGCGCTCACCTATCTCTTCGGCCAGAACGGCGAGGTCCCGCACCTCTGCTCGACCGCGTGCACCGCCGGGATCATCAAGGCCATCCAGCGCTGCGGCACCGACTGGATGAAGGAGGAGTGGCTGCCACGGCTCCTCGATCGCGACTACGACCGGCGCTGGCACGGCGCGCAGTTCCTCACCGAGGTCCAGGGCGGGTCAGACGTGGGCGCCAACGCCTGCATCGCGCGTCCCGTGCCGGGCGAGGACGGCGTGTGGCGCCTCAGCGGGGAAAAGTGGTTCTGCTCCAACGTGGGCGCCGACCTCTACGCCGTGAGCGCGAGGCCCGAGGGCGCGCCCGAGGGGACGCCGGGGATCGGGCTCTTCGTGGTGCCGCGGCGGCTTCCGGACGGGCGCCCCAACGGCGTCCTCATCCGGCGGCTCAAGAACAAGCTCGGCACACGGACCTTGCCGACGGCCGAGCTCGACTTCGAGGACGCTCGCGCCTACCCGGTGGGCCGGCTCGAGGACGGGTTCAAGCTCCTCATGGGCGTGATCATCAACACCTCACGCCTCGAAGTGGGCATCGGCGCCTCGGGGATCATGCGCCGCGCCTGGGTCGAGGCCTGGCACTACGCGCGGGTGCGCGAGGCCTTCGGCCAGCGGCTCGTGGATTTCCCGGCCGTGCGCCAGCAGCTGGCCGAGATGCGGGTGCTCGGCACGGCGGGGCTGGCCGGCACGCTCTTCGTCGCCGCCCTCGAGGACCGGCTCACGCTCGCCGGGACGCACCCCGAGGAGGACGCCCTCTTCCGCACCGCGGTCAACGTCAACAAGTACGCCTGCTCCATCGACGCCGGGCTCGTGGTCCACCACGCCATCGAGATCCTGGGCGGCAACGGGACCATCGAGGATTTCAGCCCGCTGCCGCGCCTCTATCGTGAGGTCCCGGTGCAGGAGAGCTGGGAGGGCCCGCACAACACGCTCATGTCGCAGGTCCTGCGCGACTCGGTCCGGTCCAAGATGCACCACGCGCTGCTGCGGCACGCGCAGGACCTGCTCCTCGGCGCAGAGGCCCCGGCGCTCGCGGCGACGCGCGACCGCGCGCTGACCGCGCTGGACGACGTGCGAGGCGCGATGGACGGGTTGCTGCGAGGCGATCCCCAGGAGGCGGGCTACCACGTGCGCGGCCTCGTCACCCGGATGGCGCGCATCGTCCAGGTGGCGCTCCTGCTGGACGACGCCCAGCACGACGGCGGCAACAACGGGCTCGGCTGGCTCCCCGCGGCGGCCCAGTTCCTCCTCGACCGCCACGTGGTGCCGGGCTACGACCCGCGCGAGGACCCGGGCTATCCGGGGCTGATCCGCCAGATCCTCGAGGACTGAGGGGCGCGGGGGCTTCGGTCAGCCCTCTCACATCAAGAAGACGCCCTTGCCGGTGTTCTGCTTGTCGAACAGTTTGTACGCCTCGTCCGCCTGCCCCAGCTTCCAGGTGTGCGTGAACAGCGTGTCGACATCGATCTTGCGGTCGATGACGAAGCGCGCGCAATCCGCCTGGCCCATCGCCGAGAACGTCCAGGAGGCGATGATGGTGAGCTGCTTGCGCAGCATGTCCGGGCTGACATCGATGGTCACGTCGTTGCCCTCGCCCACGAAGCACACCGTGCCCCAGACCTTGGCGCTGCGCACCGCCTGGATGCGCGCCTCGGGCGACCCGGAGGTATCCAGCGTGCAGCGCGCGCCGTAGCCATGCGTGAGGTCCTTGATGGCGGCGATCGCATCCTTGGAACCGGGATCGATCACCTCGTCGGCGCCGAATTCCCTCGCGCGCGCCAGCCGTTCGGGGCTGATATCGAGCGCGATCACCCGCGCCCCCATCGCCTTGGCGAGCTGGGTGGCGGACAGGCCCACCGGGCCTTGGCCGAAAATGGCGATCGTGTCGTTGCCCGACAGGTTCAGCCGCCGCAACGCGCCATAGGCGGTGCCGGTGCCGCAGGAGATCGCCGCGCCAGCCTGGAACGACAGCTCGTCCGGCAGTTTGACCAGCGTGTTGGCCGGCACGCACATATATCGGGCGTGCGCGCCGTGGGCGTTGTTGCCATACACTTCCACCGGCACTTCCTGGCACAATTGCGCCCAGCCGGAACGGCAATGGTTGCAGACGGTACAACCCTGGTAGTGGTGCACCATCACGCGGTCCCCCACCTGCGCCCAGGCCTTGGTGACACCGGGGCCGACCGCGGCCACCACGCCGCAGGGCTCGTGGCCCATGATCACGGGACCGGTGATCTTTGCCGAGCGGAAACTGGTCGCCGCGCCCTTGGCCCGGCGGTAGCTTTTCAAATCCGACCCGCACATGCCGGATGCTTTGATTGCCACCGCTACCTCGCCCATGCCGGGGGTGGGATCGGGAAATTCGATCGTCTCGGTCGTCCGGTCGCCCGGGAATGTCACGCCTTTCATGGCTTCCTCCGTTCCTTACTTGCGGTGTGGCGTAGAGATATCCATCAGCGGGAAGGCGCTGTGCACATGCGGCTGGAACACCACCGGCGCCGCGTGCACAGAGGACCGGTTGAGTTGTTCCAAGCGCGTGGCGCCGAGCCATGCCAGATCCACGAAGAGGCCGAGCCGGAGGCCGATGGCTGCCAGGTGCACGGCGCGGACGCCGCGGGTGTTGTCGACCAGACGCTGGAGCGGATCGCGCGGGGGGCTCAGGCTCCCGTCTTCCCCGCGCGCTGGAGCGTCTTCTCGCCGAACCCTTCCTGCAGGGACTCGCCCGTGCCGTACAGCTCGAAGCCGGGGCCGAAGTCCTTGTCCTCCCAGCCACGGTCGCTCGGGTCCCAGACGTACGGCAGGGTCAGGATCTGCCCCGGGGCCCAGAGCGTCTCGAAGGCCTTGAAGGCGTCGAGCAGGATCCGGCGCTGAAGCGGCGCATCCTCCGCCTTCCCCGTCTCGTGGTTGAGCGGGAAGTTGATGAAGACCGCCCGGGGCGGCTTCACCGCGAAGGTGATGTCCCAGGCCGAGCTCATGCAGAGCGTCGGGATGCCGGCTCGCTCGATCTCGCGCGCGATCAGTCCGACGGACTGATGGCAGACGGGTCAGACGGGGACGCACAGCGCGGCCTCGGCCCCCATGGCCTTCAGCGCCGCGATCATCTTGGGCGCGCGCTCCTGGATCTCGCGGCGATGCGAGTACACCATGACGAAGCTGAGCGCGCCCGCGAGCTCGCCGATGACACCCGTGGCCTCCAGCTCGCGCAACCGGTCCATGGGGAAGACGCAGTTCGGATCGCGGTCGGCGTCGGCATCGCGGTAGCCGTGGTGGTGGATCTTGAGCTGGCTCAGGTTCACGTCCTTCGGGAGCACCCGGAACGAGGTGTCGTTGTCCACGAAGGGCTCCTGGCCCGGGAGGTAGAAGCCGCCGGAGGTGATGACGGCGAGTCGGCAGTCCCTGATCGGCTTCGCGAGCGGCGTCCACGGCGCCTCCGTGTTGATCGCCCACTTGTAGGGCGCGAAGGCGGCGTAGCGCTCCTGGGTTCGCTGGATATAGGCGATGGGCATGGGATCCTCCTTCGGTCTGTGCTTCCTCGTTACCAGAGGCGGCCCGGCACCGCAAGCCCCGCGTGGGCACGCTCGGGCGTGTCGGCGAGGCCCCACGGCCTGGGCTCCATGCCCGTGGACAATTCGGCTGGCTGCTGCATGAGCATCTGGCTCACGTCCCAGCGCCCAGGGTCACAGAGATGGGGATCTTGATGATCCCGACGTTCTCGATGCCCGCCCGGCGCAGCACCTCCGCCGTGGCCTCGGCCGAGCGTTGCACCTCCTCGGGCGGAAAGCCGCTCGCCGACATACTCGGGATGCGCACGAGATCTCCGAGCGTGCGCGTGAATTCCTCGACGTGGCTGTCCAGGTAGCCGAGCGCGCCGCGGACGGCGCCGTTCCCGTTGCTCATGATCGCTCTCCCTCCGGCCGGTTCGGCCTTCGCCAGAATGGCGCAGAACGACGCGCGGACGCAACCGCGAAGACGGGTGCGCGTGATATAGTGGCGCGGCTCTACTCGCATGCTCCCACGCCTGCGCGACCGGGTGTTCTACGGCTGGTGGATCGTCGCCGCAGGGTTCGGCCTCGAAGCCCTCATCGGCGCCCTGGTGTTCCATGCCTACGGGGCCTACGTCGTCCTGCTGCGGGAGGAGTTCGGCTGGAGCAAGACCCTGCTCTCCGCCGGCTTCTCGATGGCGCGGGCGGAGAGCGGCATCCTCGGTCCGGTCCAGGGCTGGCTCACCGACCGCTTCGGCCCGCGAGCCCTCATCCGCGTCGGCATCGTGATCTTCGGCGTGGGCTTCCTCCTGTTCAGCCAGTTCACGTCCCCGCTCGGCTTCTTCGCCACCTTCTTCCTGATCGCGCTCGGCTCGAGCCTCGGCGGCTATCTCCCCATCAGCGTCGCCATCGTGAGCTGGTTCCGGCGGCGACGCGCGCTGGCGCTCAGCATCAGCGCGATGGGCATGGCGGTCGGGGGGTTCCTCACCCAGCTCGTGGCCCTGTCGCTCACCCGCTACGGCTGGCGGTGGACGGCCGCCGCCTCCGGCGTCCTGATCCTGCTGCTCGGCCTGCCCATCGCCCAGCTCGTGCGTCACCGCCCGGAGCCCTACGGCCTCCGTCCCGACGGCGACCTGCCCGAGACTGCGCCGGCGCCGCCCGGGCGCGCGCCGGCGGGCGGGCACGGAGCCGCCCCCGCCGCACCCGCCGACTTCACCCCGCGCGAGGCCATGCGCGCGCCGGCCTTCTGGCTCATCTCCCTCGGCCACGGGTCGGCGCTCCTGGTGGTCTCCGCGGTGCTGGTCCACCTCGTGGTGCACGTGACCGAGCGCCTCGGCTATTCCCTGCGCCAGGGCACCGCGGTCATCGCCCTGATGACCGCGATGCAGGTGGTTGGTCAGCTCGGCGGCGGCTGGGCCGGCGATCGCTTCAGCAAGCGCGCCATCATCGTGGCGTGCATGGCCGGCCACGCGGCGGCGCTGCTCCTGCTCGCCTCGGCGACGGCCTTCTGGATGGTCCTCGGATTCGCCGTGCTGCATGGCCTGGCCTGGGGGATCCGCGGCCCGCTGATGGCTGCCATCCGGGCGGACTATTTCGGCAGCGCCTCCTTCGGCATGATCACGGGGATCTCCTCCATGATCGTGATGCTGGGGATGATGGGCGGCCCGCTGATCGCCGGCATCCTTGCCGATCGGACGGGGAGCTACGAGCTGGGCTTCAGGGTGCTGGCGACGCTCGCGGGCGCAGGCTCCATCTTCTTCGTCCTCGCGCGGCGCCCCGCCCCTCCGCCGCGCTCACGCGCGGCCTGAGCCGTTTCAGTCGGCCGCCAGCCGGTAGCCGACACCGGGCTCCGTCAGCAGATACCGGGGCCGGGCCGGCTCGGCTTCGAGCTTGTGACGCAGATGCGCCATGTAGACGCGCACGTAATGCGCCTGGTCGGTATGCGCCGGCCCCCAGACCTCGCGAAGCAGCTGCTGGTGTGTGGCAACCCTGCCCGCGTGGCGGACCAGCGTGGTCAGCAGCTTGTACTCGATCGGGGTGATCGGTCGCCTACGCCACGGAAGAGATCCTTCTGGTCCTCGTGCTGGCGGGCGCCGCCGCCACCCACCTCACGGTTCCGGTCGGCTTGGCCATCGCCGGGCTGCTCGCCGTGGTCGCCCTGTCCTATCAGCAGACCCTGCACGCCTATCCCAGCGGCGGCGGGTCGTACATCGTGGCGCGCGCGAACCTGGGGGCGGCGCCGGGATTGGTGGCGGCGGCCGCCCTGCTCATCGATTATGTGCTCACGGTGTCGGTCTCGGTGGCGGCCGGGGTGGCCGCCATCACGTCCGCGGCGCCCGTCCTCTTGAGCCACAAGGTCGTCCTGGGTGTCGTCTTCATCGCGGCCATCGCCTTCGCCAACCTCCGGGGCGTGAGGGAGTCCGGCCGGGTCTTCGCGCTGCCCACGTATCTCTTCATCGCGACGTTCGGCGTCCTCGTCGCCACCGGCATCCTCCGCTGGCTCAGCGGCGATCTCCGGCCGCTGCCGACGCCCCCACCCGCGGCGACCACCGCATTGACCTGGTTCCTGGTCCTCCGTGCGTTCTCCTCGGGCTGCACCGCGCTCACCGGGGTGGAGGCGATCTCCAACGGGATCCCCGCGTTCAAGCCGCCCGAGTCCCGGAACGCGGCCATCACGCTGGCGTGGATGGCGGTGATCCTGGGCACGCTCTTCCTCGGCATCACGGTGCTTGCCCGGGCGCTCGGCGTGATCCCTGCCGAGGACGAGACCATCGTGTCCCAGATCGCCCGCAGCCTCTTCGGCGACGGGCTCTTCTACTTCCTCATCCAGGGGTCCACGACGCTGATCCTGGTCCTGGCTGCCAACACCTCCTTCGCCGGCTTCCCGCGGCTGTTCTCGCTCCTGGCCCGGGACCGCTACGCGCCCCGCCAGTTCACCACCCTCGGAGATCGCCTGGTCTTCTCCAACGGCGTCGTCATCCTCGCGGCGCTGGCCGCCCTGCTCATCGTCCTCTTCCGCGGCGAGACCCACGCCCTGATCCCCCTCTACGCCGTGGGCGTCTTCATCTCCTTCACCCTGTCCCAGTCCGGAATGGTCCGCCACTGGCTCACGCACAAGGGGGGCGGATGGCGGGTGCGCCTGGCCGTCAACGGGGTGGGCGCGCTGGTCACCGGCCTCGTCACCGTCGTCATCGCGGTGACCAAGTTCACCAACGGCGCCTGGATCGTGGTGGTCCTGATCCCCGTGATCGTCCTGGGCTTCCTCGCCATTCACCGTCACTACGAGTCGGTGGCCGACGAGCTCTCGCTCGACCGCCTGGCCGACCAGCCGCCCGTGAGGAACACGGTGCTGGTGCTGGTCGGCGACGTGCACATGGGCGTGGTCAAGGCGCTGCGCTTCGCCGAGACGCTCGCCGATCGTCCCCGCGCCGTCTTCGTCGAGACCGATCCGGCCCGCACAGGCTGGGTGGAGCAGCGGTGGGGCAAGGTGAGCGGCGGAGTGCCGCTCATCGTGCTGACGTCACCGTACCGGTCGATGCTCGGGCCCCTCCTCGACTACATCGACCAGGTCCAGCGGGAGGGCCCCAACTCGGTGGTCACCATCGTGATCCCGGAGTTCATCCCCCGGCGCTGGTGGCAGCACCTGCTGCACAATCAGACCGCGCTCCTCGTCAAGGGCGCCCTGCTGTTCCGGCGCGGCGTTGTCGTGGTGGACGTGCCCTTCCACCTGAACAGGTGACCGTCCCCGGGCGCTCCGGCGCCCCTCGCTGCCCGAGAGCCATCAGAACGAGCGAGACAGGCCGAGCCAGCGCTCGCCGAGGTAGTCGGTCCCCCTGTCGCTGGTGAGCGGGGCGAAGACGTAGAGGCGCGCATCGCGGAGCACGCGCTCCTCAAGCGCCCGGCGGTGCGCGAGGCGGGCGTGATCGGGCTGTCCAGCGAGAAGTGGGGCGAGGAGGTCACGGCCGTCGTGGTGCTCCGCGACGGGCACGCCGCCGCCGAGGCCGAGAGGACGCGTCGCGTGCCGGTGAGGACGCGCACCGCGGGGGCTGAGCGTCTCGATCGGTGTCGCCGCCTATCCCGAGCACGGTCTCCGCACGCAGGAGCTGCTGAAGGCGGCCGAGACAGCCCTCTACCGAGCCAAGCACGAGGGACGGGATCGCGTGGCGGCCGCTCCGCCCGACGCGCAGCGTCTCATCGACACCGAGCGTTGACCCTGGGTGTAATTCGCTCCCGGGACTCGACGGTCACGCTCGCTGTCGGCGACGGCGCACCCGCCAGGCCACGCACTGGCCTGTCTCACCGCTGCCTCTGGCGCCACTCCTCCAGCTGCTTTTCGACAACGGTGGCGCGGCAGTCCGGACAGATGCCCTGACTGAAGGTCGCCTGCGAGCGCTCGCCGACGTAGGTCTCGATCTGCTCCCAGTAATTCCGGAGGTGGGAGTCCGCGGCCGTGTCCGCGGTGACGTATGGCCGCGCCGTGGCCGCGACCCTGCCGCTGATCGACTCCCCGATCCTGATGCGGTCGCTCGACATGACCTCCATGGCGCCGGGGGTTGCGCCGACCCGGACCAGAAACTCTCCCTCGGCGAGCCGGAAGCCCGCCTCTCCCTCGAAGATCTCGGCCGCGGCCTTGGCGATGGAGCCCAGCAGAGCGGGCAGGTCCAGCTCCGCGGTCAGGCGACGGGAGACGGCCACCAGGGTTCCGACGCGCTGCCTTCGGCGCTCGGACTCCTCGAGGAGGCGCGACACCGACGCGTTGGACGCCTCCAGCTCCCGCCTGGCGGCTTCGACGGCCGCCGTGCGATCGACCACACGCTGCTCCAGCTCCTGGTTCAGCCGGAGCAGCTCCGCCTCGGCCTTCCGGCGCCCGGCCTCGGCCCGGATCTGGATGCGATGGGAGATGCGGACGACCCAGAAGAGGGAGAGGTACAGCAGAAGGCCGCCCAGGGTCGTCGTGGCCCAGGGGTTCACCACGCCACGGCCCCTGTGCGCATGAGCGCGGCGAGCTGCCACAGGATCCCGAATATGAACAGGGAGCAGCCCACGGCACTCAGGATCTGCCAGGCCAGTGGCTTGCGCGCGACGAGCGCCCACTCGCCAGCCCGCGCCAGCCACATGCCCGCCGCCACGATCAGGGCCGCGCCGACCAGGGTCACGAGGTAGCCCGCGGTCACGTTCCAGAGGAAGCGGGGATCCGACAGGAGCGAGAGCTGCAGCATCGCCCTCCCTCAAATGAACGTGTGTGTGGACAGCCCCCCGACGGCGATCCGGGCTCCGGGTGACACGTCGCCAACGTGGCAAGACCGATGCCAGCGATGGGAGCCATCGGACTTTCGGCAGGAGGCGTGAAAACTCAGGAAAACTCGAGTGGCGCAAGACGTCACGCCGGGACGCGACCGGGGGAAATCCCCCGCCGCTGGGGAAGAATCCTCGGCTGCCGGGGCGGGGTACCGGCGTATTCCCTTCGCTGCACGAGCGCTCCAGATCGACCATGGTCGTGCCCCCGACATAGGGCGTCTCGGCAACCCGCCGCAGGTCGGGCAGGCGCTTGACCAGCGCCTCGATCTTTCTGATCTCCTCCGCCGCCTCGGCCACCGCCTGGGCGCGCTCCGGCTGCCCGAGATCCTCGTGCTTCAGCACCTGCAGGGCCCCGAGGATCCCCGTGAGCGGGTTGAGGATCGCGTGGTGCAGACCGACAACGACCTGGCCGATGGCGGCAAGCCGCTCCTTTTCCACCAGCCGGGACTGGGCACCGAGGAGTGCCTGGTTCGAGTGCTTGAGGCGCTCCTCCATCTCGACCATCTCGGTGATGTCGCGCGCCACCTCGAGGACCTGGTGGACCCGCCCGGAGGCATCGCGGAGCGGGGTGGTGATGAGGTCCAGGTACTTGGTCTTCCCGTCCGGGCAGGTCCGCGCGCGCATGCCCCGTGCCACCGTGCCTGAGTTGAACGTGCGGACCGCCGGGCACCCCTGGCACGTCTCGGGCGTGCCGCCCATCAGCTCGAAGCACGCGAGCCCGACGGCGCTCCCGCCCACCTCCGCGGCGGTGGCCGGGTTGGTCCACACCACGCGCATCTCCCGGTCCAGGATCACCATCTGGTCGGTGACGCCCGCCATGATGGCCGCCAATCGTTCGTGGGCCTCGCTGATCTCGGTGAACAGCTCCGCGTTGCCAAGCGCGATCGCGGCTTCCTGGAGCATGATCTCGAGCGGTCGAAGCGCCGCAGGGCCCCGATCCGCTCCCGACTGCGAGCGCTCGCCGACAAACAGATGGGCCGATCTCTTCGGGGTGAACAGGGCCCGTGTCGGGCTGGCATTGTGCGGAGTGTGACAGAACACGCAGAGCCCCGCCGCCTCGCTCACGCGGAACGTCCCCGGACCCGATGGAGTCAGATTGTGAAGCGTCCGGACGATCTGAGTCTGAGCCGCCGTCACCGTTGGGAAGAGGAGTGCCCAAGACAGCATGAGCGCGAGCCCCGTGGCGCGACACGCAATCGCCGCGAATGCTCCACGCTCCCGGTCGCCCCCGTCGCTCCTGGCTCCCACGCTCGTCCTCCTGCCCACTTCCCTACTCCGGCCCTCGCGATCAAACGCCTGGACGCGGAAGTTGAGGGCGTCGGTCACGAGAAGATTCCCGGCCCGGTCTAGCGCCAGGTGAGTTGGATGGTTGAACTCCCCGTCCCCGATCCCTCTGCTCCCCCAGCTGAGGAGCCGTGCGCCGTCCGGGCCGTAGGCGGCGACCCGGTGCCCGGCCGAGTCGGCGACATAGAGCCGGCCATTGCCCTCGTCATAGGCGACTGCCGCTGGTCGCTCGAGCCCGGCCTCGGCGGCCGTCCGGAGCAGCTCGCCTTCGCGGTCCACCAAGAAGAGGCTCTTGTGCTGTTTCCGCGGGTCGGTTTCCGGCCTTCCAGGGGCTCCGGCCGCCCCTGGACCCGGCCCCTCGACGCTAACGAGAAGTTGACCACTTGTGCTCGCATAGAGTGACCCGCTCCTTTTTTCTGGCGACTTTCTTGCAATCGTCGTAGGGCCTGTGGGAAGTGTGGGCATCGGCTGTATGATGTCCACACTTCCCACAGGCTTCCTCTCCGCAGTCGAACCGTCGTCTGGCAGCCTGCCCTCCAGCTCCCCGATCGGGTGGGTCACTTCTGACAAGCACACCCCTGGCGTTTCTCGCGAGCGTCTAAGCGGCCGCAGGGGTTTCGCCCCTGCACCGCTCGCGTGCCGGAAACGACATCGCAGGTGGGGTGGGTGAACGGCGGCCGTGAAGGAACGAAACGAGGCATGGTCGGGATGGCACGCCATGCGGGGCCTGCGAGGTGCCCACGGTGGTTCCTCACCGGTCACGCCCTGCGGTGTGCACTGAACGGAGGGCCGGGAAGGGAACGAAGTCGGGCATGTGGCGCACTGGCTCGGCCGAGGCTCCCCTGTGGCCGGTGCTGAGGGACGGGCGCGGGGGGCTGGCGCAAGGGACGGGCGTCCGGCGGGGTGCAGCAGGCGCACGCTGGCTCTGGCAGAATCCGCTGGTCGAGAAGGACTCGACCAGGGAGGTACAGCGTGCGCACAGGCAGTCGATGGGCTCGTCTACTCGGTGTCGAGGAGACGATCGTCGACGGGGTGGCGGTCGACGAGGAAGAGGAAGCGATCGTCGCCAGCGTGAAGCCGCACCAGCGGCAGCGGAACCGGTGCGGTCGGTGCGGTGAGCGGAGCGGTCGGTATGACGCCGGGGAAGGCCGGCGGCGGCGGCGAGCCCTGGATCTGGGCACGATCCCTGCCTCCCTGGAGGCCGAGGCGCCGCGCGTGAACTGTGGCGAACACGGGGTGGTGGTCGCGGGGGTGCCTTGGGCGCGTCATGATGCCCGGTTCACGAAATCGTTCGACGACCAGACCGCCTGGCTCACGACGCACAGCGCGAAGTCCACGGTGTCGTCACTGATGCGGGGGGTGTGGCGGAGGGTGGGCGGCATCATCAGCCGGGTGGCGGCGGAGGCCGAGACGCTGATGGATCGCTTTGCCGGCCTGCGGGAGATCGGCATCGACGAGATCCGCGACCGGAAGGGGCAGAACTACCTGACGGTGGTGGTCGGCCACAAGCGCCGCCGGCTCGTCTGGGCGGCTCCGGGACGGGACACGAAGACGCTGTCGAAGTTCTTCGAACGGCTGGGGGGGGGCGGTGCGCGCGCATCGAACGCCCTCGGCCTGTCCAACGCACTCGTCGAGTCGACCAACACCACGATCAGGTTGCTCATGCGCCAAGCCTTCGGCTTTCGCGACCCGGCTGCCCTCATCGGCCTCGCTCTCGTATCCCTCGGCGGTCTCTGCCCCCCTCCCCCTGGCCGCCCATAATGACCCACGGAAACAGCAGTAGACCCCCTAAAACCCCTTCGTGAGGATGACCATCACGTTGTAGTCAAACTGCTTGGCGCTCGTGACGGGCACCTGAATCCCGCCGCGGAGATTCCACCCCTTGGCCGGCTCCACGCTCACCCCCGGGGTGAGATAGAGCTGCACCCGCTCCCTCAACGGGTCCTCGCCCCGGATCATCGTCACGCTGTTCAGCTCCAGGATGAGGCCCAGCCGCTCCAGGGGAGAGTAGGTTCCGGTGAGGTTGGCGGTGACCACCTGCTCTCGCTCGGGCCTGATGGATTCTTCGCCTTCCTCTTCGGCCCGGATCGTGGGTCCCCGGTTCAGTTGCCAGCTGTAGAACACGTCGGCCTGGAGACTGAAGGGGCCGAGCCCCTTGCCCGCGGCCAGGAACGGGGCGACGGCGAGCATCCCGCCGAGCTCCCGCCGCTCGCTCCCCGTGGGAAAGGTCAGCTTGACACCACCGCCCAGGGCGAACTGCTGAGCGGGGAGCAGCAGCGGAGTGTACTTCACCATCAGGCTGACGTCGCCGATCCCGCCGACGGTGGGCTCCGAGTCCCGCGGGTCCCGGACGGCGAACGGAATCGCCAGCTTGACGCCAAACGAAGGAACCGGGGCGTACTGGAGGCTGCTGAACCCGAACCCGTAGGTTCTCTCCATCTGGGATCTCGTCAGGGTGAACGTCCCCTCCGCCTCCGTGGCCGGCGTGGCCCCCTCCGTAACCAGAGTGGAGGGCAGGCTCACCTCCTCGGCCGCCTCCTCCTTCTCCGCGGGAAGGGCCAGGGAGGGAGCCTGAAGCATGATCCCCAGGATCAATCCCAAGCACGACAGTTGGCGTGTGCACATATCATGGCCCTCCTCCCCCCTTATACGGGGGATTCTCAAGCAGGAGCAAGAGCCCGGACGGGAGAAGCCAGCCCCGGTTTAGCGGAAGACCAGCGTCAGCACGTCGGAGAAGCTGTGCTCCATGGCCTCCGCATTGTCGAAAACCGAAACGCCGAAATGATACGTTTCCCCGGGTTCGAACACCACGTCGATTTTCTTCCCGCCCTTGACGGCGTTCGCCCCCGGGTTGAGGGCCCGGGACATCTCCAGGGCCCAGACCCCGTTGATCCACCGCCCGACCGCGCGGATGTCCGCATTAGACCCCGTGGGCTCCTGAAGGATGGCCACGGGAACCTTATCTCCCTTGGCCCAGGGCTTCCCCGTCAGGGGATTGGTCGGGCCGTAGGGAGCGGCATCGACGCTCATGAGAAAGAGGCCGGCCTTGGCTGCGTCCACTGCGGGCGGCTTGCCCGGCGTGCCCTTCCACACGAACTCGGGAGCACCGTCCTTCATCTTGTTCCCCTTGTAAACGCGCGTGCCACCGTCGGCGTGGTGAGCGACCTCGTCGTCCTTGGGATCCACCGTGCTGTCCAGGTACTTATCGTCCACATAGCCCATGGGGTTCGACCTGGCCGCCTTCCAATGCCACTCGTCGGTGAACTCACCCGGGGCGTTGGTGTGCATGCGGGGCTTCTTGTCGGGATAGCGGGTCCCCGTGTGGCAGAGCACGGCGCACCCTTTCCGCTCGAAACCGGCCGCGGAGATGTTCCACTGAATCGCGAAGCGGTCCTCCAGGGGCTCCTCCGGTTTGCCCCACTTCTGGCCGTCGAACGTGTAGGGGTGTTGCTCGACGGTCTCGGTCTTGTCGGGCCACTGAGCGAGAAGATAGATGTGGGTGTCCGTGTACACGGCCTTCAGCGTGACGGTCACGTCTCCGACAAGCTCCCCGGCCATGTTGAAGATCTTAATCGTGTGCTTGTCGGACTTGGTGTGCGCGGTGTCGGCGAGATAGATCTTCCCGCGCTCCCGGTCGAGGGCGATCCCGGTGGGGCGCTCCACGCTCGGGTGCGTGAAGAACCGGACCCGCTTGCCCTGCCGGTCGAATACGCTGACCCCTCGCTTCTCCTGCTCGACAACATAGAGCTGTTCCTGAGCGTCCAGCGCCAGGCCCACGGGCCGGGCC
>MGBT01000183.1 GCA_001788395.1 Candidatus Rokubacteria bacterium GWA2_70_23 | reverse complement strand
GAGCCGCGCGGAGGCGGCGGCCGCGGCCACGGTACCGAGGCTGATGGTGGCGTGCCACCCCTTCTCGTAGTGCGACGGGTTGAGGGCGCGGCCGAGCTTCGTCAGCACCTCGTAGCCGATCACGTAGGCCTCGAGGAGCGCCCGCCCCGACGCGCCTCGGGGCTCGCCGAGGGCGAGCAGCGCGGGCGCGAGGACGACCGTGTGATGCGCGACCGTGACGAAGGTGGTGTCGTCGTAGAGAAGGGCGTGGGCCATCACGCCGTTGGCGAGGGCCGCCTGGGCCGTGCCGGTCTTGTAGCCGCCCGCCACGACGCTCGCCGCCGGGGTCCCGCCGGCCTCCCGGACCCAGGCGGTCACGATCCGACCCACGGGCTGGGCCGCGCCCGCCAGCGTCGTCGCCGCGACGTCGACGAAGGCCGTCCGCGCGCGCGCGATGGCGCCCGGGGGGATCGCGCGGCCGTCCGTCTCCGCCACGAAGCGGGAGAGCTGGGCCGTCGCCCCCATCACGTCGCCGGTCCCACCCATCACGTCCCCCGGGGGCGGCGTGGCGGCGGCAGGCGCCGCCTCACGGAAAGCGGATCGGGGCATAGCGGGTGTCGACGACCTCCTCGTAGGCGGGCGCCCGCTTGACGAGCCCCGCGAACCGCAGCATCTCGCCGATGTTCGCTACCGCCTGTCGCGTGATGACGGGACGATACCCCTTGAGGCTCTCCTGGAGGATCTGCCGCAGCAGCGCCGGATTGATGCCCTCGAAGTACTTCTCGGCCACCTTCACCGTCTCCTCGAAGTTCTTCGGATCCGCCAGGAACCGATGCGTGTCGAGGACGGCCGCCACCATGCGCCTGGCCGTCTCGGGATTGGCGTCGAGGTACTCCTCCTTCGCCACCATGCTGTTGTAGGCGTACTCGTGGAGCAACCGCGGTCCCTCGCCCTTCCGGATGTCGATCACCGGCTTGGCGATGCCGAGGCCGTGGATGGCCTGGCTCTGGATCGGCTCGAAGGCGAGGTAGCCCTGGATGTCGCCCTTCTGGAGCGCGGCCAGGGACGTGGCGATCCCACCGGTGGCGATGATCGTCACGTCCTTGTCCGGATCGAGCCCCGCCTCCTTCACGAGGAAGCGGAGGGTGAAATCGGTGCTGGCGCCCCGGCCGGTGATCCCGAGCTTCAGCCCCTTCAGGTCGCGGACAACCTGGGGATAGCCGCGGGCGGCGTTCGGCAGCTCGACCTCCTTGCGGACGATGAGGGTGAAGGGCGAGTCGGTCAAGTTGGCCACGATGGCCTTGAGGCGGAGGCCCTGGTCGCGGACCTGGGTGACGTGCTCGGTGGCGAGGGCGCCGAACTCGGTGGAGCCCGAGACCACGGCGGTAGTCGTCTCGGCACCGCTCCGGAAATAGATGAGCTGGGCATCGAGGCCGTGCTGGGCGAAGAAGCCCTTGGCTTCGGCGACGTAGGGCGTGAAATAGACGAACGCCGCCCGGAGCACCGCGATCTTCACCGGGGTCCGCGGCTGGGCGGTGATCTCCGGCGCCGCCGCCAGGGGCAGCGTGAGGGCCAGGAGCGACACGATGACTCGCACACGTCGGTGTCTCATGGGGCGACCTCCCCCGGGCTCAGATCCCGGGAATCTGGGGACGCCACCGGAGCAGCTTCCGCTCGGTGGCCTTCATCAACTCGTTCAGGAGCATGGCGATCACCATGAGGATGATGAGGGCGCTGAACACGCCCGTGGTGTTGAAGACGCCGGCGCTGTGCGAGATGAGGAAGCCGAGGCCGGCCTGGGCCACGATGACCTCGCCCACCACGGCGCCGATGAGCGCGTAGGCGAGCCCCAGGCGAAGCCCCGCGAAGATCCAGGGGATGCTGGAAGGGAGAATGACCTTCACGGTGAGCTGCCGGCGGTTGGCGCCGAGCAGGCGGGAGATGATGATCAGGTCCTGGTCCACGTTCTTGGCGCCGGCGTAGGTGTTGACGAGGAGGATGAAGACCAC
Source organism: Candidatus Rokubacteria bacterium GWA2_70_23 (assembly GCA_001788395.1). Lineage (GTDB taxonomy): Bacteria > Methylomirabilota > Methylomirabilia > Rokubacteriales > CSP1-6 > UBA12499. Next base: position 5,895 of record MGBT01000183.1, on the reverse strand, counting down.
GAGCGAGAAGGCGAGGATGACCTTCGAGGTGACCCCGATCCCGAACCAGAGGATGAAGAGGGGGGCGAGCGCCACCCGGGGCAGGCTGTTGAGCGCCGTCACGTAGGGGTCGAGCACCCGGGACAGGCGATCCCACCGCGCGAGGGCGAAGCCGCTCAGGATGCCCGCGACCGCCCCCGTGACGAAGCCGAGGAACGCCTCGTAGAGCGTGACCCCGATGTGGAGGAAGACGCTCCCGGACGTGAACGCCTTCCAGAGGTCGGCGACGATGAGGCTGGGGCCCGAGACCCAGAACGGGTTGATCAGCCCGCCGCGGGTGGCGCCCTCCCAGGCGCCGGCGAAGGCGACGAGCACGCCCAGGCGCCAGAGGGTGGTCCGGAGCTGCTCCTGGCGGCGGGCCAGCTTCCGGTGGCGCTCGCGCGCCTCGACGGCCCCGGTCTCGGCAGCGGCGGCGACGCTCACGGGGGGCACGCGCCTATCCGGCCGCGACGACTTCGTAGCGCAGGTCATCCCACAGCCGGTCGTAGAGGTCCTGGAAGCGAGGGCCGAACCGCCCGGCGGTGACCGAGCGGGGCCGGGGGAGATCGAGGGCCACCAGCGACTTGATGCGGCCGGGCCGCGCCGAGAAGACGGCGACGCGGTCGGCCATGGCGATGGCCTCGAAGAGGTCGTGGGTGACGAAGATCACGGTCTTCCTGTCCCGCTCCCAGATCCGGAGGAACTCCTCCTCGAGGACGAGCTTGGTCTGGGCGTCGAGGGCGCCGAAGGGCTCGTCCATCAGGAGGATGTCGGGATTCCTGGCGAGGGTCCGCGCCAGCGAGACGCGCTGGCGCATCCCCTGGGAGAGCTGGCTCGGGTAGCTCCCCTCGAAGCCGGCGAGCCCGGTGAGCCGGAGGAGGTCGCGCGCCCTCGCCTCGCGCCGATCGGCGGGCTCGCCGGCGAGCTCGGGGCCGAAGGCGACGTTGGCGAGGCTGGTGCGCCAGGGCAGGAGGGCGTCGCGCGCGAACATGTAGCCGATGCGCGGGTTGATCCCCTCCACGGGGACACCGTCCACCGTCACCCGGCCGGTCGTCGGGGGAAAGAGCCCGGAGACGATGTTGAGGAGGGTGGACTTGCCGCAGCCACTGGGCCCGACGATGGCGAGGAACTCGCCCTGGGCCACCTCGAGGCTGACGTCGGTGAGCACCGGCACCGAGCGGCCGTCGATGTCGAAGGCGTGAGAGAGACTCTCGACCACGATCTTCCGACTGAACGCCGCTGGAGGCGTTGACAACATTGTCCTCCGAGCCTAAGGTGAGGATGCCGGTCGGCCGAAAACTTGCCAACGCTATCACAGCCGCAGCAGGATCGCAATCGAGGGAGGGTCGCGCGTGTCCGATCGCGTCGCGGTGGTGGGGGTGAGCCAGGTCGGGTACGCGAGCGCGATCACCGACCGCAACCTGGAGGAGCTGATCTTCGAGGCGGCGTCGGGCGCCCTCGCCGACGCGCGCCTCGCCTGGCGCGAGCTCGACGCGGTCGTGATCGGCGCCTCCGACCTCGTCGATGGCCGGGTCATCTCCAGCATGGTGACGGCAGGGCCGGCGGGGGGCTACATGAAAGACCTCCTGGCGGTGGCGAGCAGCGCGGAGCACGCGTTTGTGCTTGCCTACCTGCGCCTGGCGGCGGGCGTGGGCGACACCGCGCTGGTGGCGGGCTGGAGCAAGTGCTCGGAGGCCCCCATTCCGCAGGTCGAGCAGCTCAGCCTCGATCCGTTCTACCGGCGGCACGTCGGCATGGACGGCCTGGTGGCGGCGGCGCTCCAGGCCGCGGCGTATCGCGACCGCTACCGGGTGCCGGAGGACGCGGCGGCGCGCGTGGTCGTGAAGAACCGGGCGAACGGCACCCGGAACCCTCACGCCGAGCGGCGGCAACGGGTCACCGCGGATGACGTGCTCGCCTCGCCGCTGGTGGCGTGGCCGCTCAAGGCCCTCGAGACGCCGCCCCTGTCCGACGGCGCGTGCGCCCTCGTGCTCGCCCGCAGCGAGCGCGCCGGCGCGCTCCGGCGTCCCGCGGCGTGGGTGAGGGGCCTGGGCTGGGCGTCGGACACCTACTGGCGGGAGCCCGAGGATCTCGTCAACTCCCGCGCGCTGGCGGCGGCGGCCGAGCGGGCGTATCGGATGGCGGGCGTCCAGGCTCCCCGGCGGGAGATCGGCGTGGCCGAGGTGTACGACGTCACGCCGTACCATGAGCTGATGGCGTACGAAGGCCTCGGCTTCTGCGGCCCCGGCGAGGGCGCGCGGTTCGTCGGCGACGGCCAGGTCAGCGTCAACCCCTCCGGCGGGCTCCTCTGCGCGAACCCGTTCTTCGCCAGCGGCCTCGTGCGCGTCGCGGAGGCCGTCCTTCAAGTCACGGGCCGTGCCGGCGGCCGTCAGGTGGAGGGCGTGCGGCGGGCGGTCGCTCACGGCGCCAGCGGCCTCGCCGGCCAGGCCCACACCGTGGTCGTGCTGGAAGGGGAGGCGTGACGCCGATGCGGCGGGTGGCGATCGTGGGCGTCGGCCAGACCGAGCACCGCTTCCGCCGGGACGACGTGACGTACCCGGAGCTGGCGCGGGAGGCGGTGGCGGTTGCCCTCGAGCACGCGGGCCTCGAGGTGGGCGCCATCGAGGCGGCCGTCCTCGCCCTGGCCCCGGACGCGCTGATGGGCGTGGCCCACGCCGAGCGCTGGGTCGCCGACGCCCTCGGCGTCGCCGGCAAGCCCTTCATGCGCGTGAACACCGGGGGGTCCACCGGGATCACCACCGCCCACGCGGCCTTCTACCACGTGGCGTCGGGGATGTTCGACTGCGTGCTGGCGGCGGGCGCGGACCGGGTGGGGGAGAGCGGCGATGCCCAGCTCGTGCTGAACACGATGTGGGACGTCCTTTACGAGCGGCCCTTCCCGCTGAACGCGATCAACATGCTGGCGCTCCAGGCCGTGCGGTACATGGCGAAGTACGGCACCACCGAGTACCACATGGCGTTGGCCGCGGTGAAGAACCGGCGCCACGCGCTCAAGAACCCGCACGCCCACCTCCGCAAGGAGGTGACGGTGGAGGAGGTGCTCGCCTCGCGGGTGATTTGCTGGCCCATCAAGCTCTTCGACGCCTGCCCCCAGTCCACCGGGGGCTGCGCGCTCGTGCTCTGCTCGGAGGAGCTGGCGCGGCGGCTCCCGGGGCCCAAGGCGTGGATCGACGGCGTCGGCAACTGCGCGGAGACCTACTTCATGGGCGACCGCATGGGCCCCGCGGCCGAGCACGACCACGCGGATGCCGACGCCCTCGCCGAGGCCATCGCCCGCGCCTACCGCCAGGCGGGCATCCAGGATCCGCGACGCGAGATCGACGTGGCCGAGCTGTACGCGCCCTTCAGCAACATCGAGCTGCATGCCATCGAGGCGGCCCGGCTCTGCGACAAGGGGCAGGCGGGCTGGCTCCTCGAGAAGGGCGAGTTCCACCTCGGCCGTCGCCAGCCCGTCAACCCGTCGGGCGGCGTGCTGTGCGCCAACCCCATCGCGGTGACGGCCATGGTGCGGGTGGCGGAGGCCGCCCTCCAGGTGATGGGCCACGCGGGCGAGCGGCAGGTGGACGGCGCGCGGACGGCGCTCGCCACCGGCATCGGCGGCGACCACCAGTTCTACGGCGCGATGGTATTGCGAGCCGAGTGACTGAGTTGGGCTGGCCTTCACGAGTCACGAGGCGAGCCCAGGCATGAGTGTGCGAGGAGGATCATGAGCGAGCCCGTGATCGAGATCGAGCAGCGCTGGGACATCCACTACCGTCACGCCGCCGGCGAGACGGGCAGCCACTTCTTCCGGGCCCTCCGCGACAAGCGGCTCCTCGGGCGCCGGTGCCCGGCGTGCCGGCGGTTGCTCCTGCCCCCGCGCGGCTTCTGCGACCGCTGCTTCGTCCCCACCGGCGAGTGGGTGGAGGTCGAGTCCGAGGGCGTGCTGGAGGCCTTCACCGTCGTCGCCCAGAAGTTCACGGGGCTGCCCGACCCGCCTTACGTCGTCGCCTACGCCCGGCTCCGGAACGCCGACACGGCGATGGTCAACTACCTCCGTGGCATCGATCTCGGGGACGTGCGGGCGGCGGCCCAGAGCCTCGCGATCGGGATGCCCGTGCGCGTGGTCTTCCGCGATCGTCCCGAGGGCCGGATGACCGACTTCTGGTTCGAGCCGGCGCAGCGGTGAGCAGCGGAGGGGCGGTGGGCGCGGGGTCCGACGGGGTCAGGCTCGCGCGCGACGGCCGCGTCGCCACCATCACGCTCGACCGCCCGGACGACCAGAACCGGCTCACCCGGAACGTCCTCCTCACCCTCCAGGGGCTCGTCGATGGCCTCGCCGGGGACGATGAGGTCCAGGCGGTCGTCGTCACCGGCAGTGGGCCCCGGTTCTTCTCGATGGGGATCCTGAACCCGGCCGTGCGCGCGACCTACACCAAGGACCAGATCCTGGAGCTGGTCCGCGTGGCCAACCGCCTCTACGACGCGATCGAGGCGCTCCCCCAGATCGTCATCGCCGCCCTCAACGGCGCGGCCCGCGCCGGCGCCGCCGAGCTGGCGCTCGCGTGCGACATCCGCCTGGCGGCGGCGCACGCCACCTTCGCGCTGCCCGAGGCGCTGTGGGGCGGGTTCCCGGGCGCCGGCGGCCCGGTCCGCCTGCCGGCGCTCGTGGGCCGTGCGCGGGCGCTCGAGATCATCTGCACCGGGCGTGAGCTGGACGCCGCCGAGATGGAGCGGCTCGGGCTCGTGCTCGCCGTCCATTCGGCGGAGCGACTGCTTCCCGAAGCCCACGCGCTGGGGGCGCGCATCGGGGCGAGCGGCCCGCTCGCCGTGCGCGGCGCCAAGCGGATCCTGAACGTGCGCGGGCTGTCCGGCTTCACCGCGGCCCGCGCGCTGTCGGACGCGCTCCGCGCCGCGCTCGAGTGGAGCCGGGACGTCGACGAGGGCATGGCGGCGCATCGCGAGGGTCGGGCGCCGCGCTTCACCGGACGCTGACGGAGCCGGGGGACCCCACGATGCCGCCGCGGAGCCGCACCCTCGGCGCCCTGCTCGACGAAATGGCGGCCGCCCGACCCCGGGCGGAGGCCGTGGTCTTCCGCGGAGAGCGGCTCACCTACGCCGTCCTCAAGGCGCGCGCCGACGAGCTGGCCCGGGCCCTCCTCGCCGTCGGCGTGAGAAAGGGCGACCGCGTCGCCGTCCTCCTTCCCAACCGTCCCGAGTGGCTGGTCGCCGCCTTCGCCGCCAGCAAGGTGGGCGCCATCACCGTCGGCGTCAGCACGTTCTCGACGCCCCGGGAGATCGCATGGATCCTCGATCACTGCCGGCCCGCCGTGCTCGTGACGATCGAGGCGTTCCGGGGCCGAAGCTACCTCACCCCCCTCTACGAGCTGTGCCCCGAGTTTGCCCGCTCGGCGCCGGGGGCGCTCAGGAGTGACCGCTTCCCCGAGTTGCGGGCGGTGGTGTGCGTCGACCCGGGGCGGCACGACGGCGTCTACTGGCTCGGCGATCTCACCGGGCGAGCCGCGGACGTGGGGGAGACCGCCCTCGCCGCCGCGCAGGCGGCGGTGGCGCCCACCGACCTCTGCTACATCCTCTACACCTCGGGCTCCACGGCCACCCCGAAGGGCGTCAGCCTCGCCCATTACGGGGTGATCGAGAACGGCTTCAACATCGGCGAGCGCCAGCACCTCACCGACGCGGACCGGCTCTGGATGGCCGTCCCCCTCTTCTGGTCCTTCGGCTCGGCGAACGCGCTGCCCGCCATCATGACTCACGGCGGCTCGATCGTCCTCCAGGAGAGCTTCGAGCCCGGCGAAGCCCTCGCCCTCCTGGACGGCGAGCGGTGCAGCGTCTACTACGGGATGGCGAACATGGCGC
>MGBT01000182.1:3418-15446 GCA_001788395.1 Candidatus Rokubacteria bacterium GWA2_70_23 | reverse complement strand
CCCTGATGGACAGGAGCCCGATGACCTGGTCCCGGGCCATGAGCGGCACGCAGAGAACGGCACGGTCCGGGGCCTGAGCGAAGCGCGCCCTGACCTCCTCGGTCAGCCTCACGCGCGGATCGGTGAGGAGGTCCTGGGTCTGGACAACCCGGCGCTCGCGCATGGCGACGTCCGGGAAGCCGATGCCCGGGGGAATGACCAGCCCCGGCTCGATCCCGGGGCCCAGGTCGCCGGCGCCGGCCACCAGCACGAGACCCTGAGAGGCCCGCTCCACCCGCAGCAGGAAAGACGACTGAGCGCCAAAGAGCGTCGTGACGCTGTCGCAGATCGCCTGGCCGACCTTCGCGGGATCCAGCGAGCGCGTGATGAGGCGCTGGGTGGCGGCCAGCGCCTCGACGATCCGGCGGCGGCGCTCGGCCTCGGCGAAGAGCCGCGCGTTCCGGATGGCGAGCGCGGCGTGATTGGCGAAGGTCCCCAGCAGGGTCACCTCGGCCTGAGAGTAGCCACGCCCGGTCCGGTCGCCGACCACCAGCGCGCCGATGACGGACTCGGCGACCCCGACCGGCACGGCGAGGATGGAGCCGAGCCCTGACCGCTCGATGCTCGCCCGGCTCTCGCTCGAGAGATCCAGATCCCGGTTGCTGAGGGCGTCCCGGACCCAGACAGGGCGGCGCTGCAGGACCACCCGCCCCGCCACGCCCTCGCCGGGCGCCGTGACCTGTCCTGGGGCGCACTGTCCCCCGGCATCACCGGCGGTGGCCACGGCCCTGAGAGCCCCCCCCGGCTTCACGAGCCAGAGTGCCGCGAACCGGCCGCCCGAGAGCCGGAGCACGGAGCGCACGATGCGCCGGCTCACGGTCTCGACGTCCAGCGTCCCGGAGAGGTCCGCCGCCACCCGGGCCAGCTCCTCCGCGTCGCGCCGGCGGACCGCCATGTCGGCGTACAGGGTCGCGTTCTCGAGCACGACCGCGGCCTGGGCCGCGAAGGCCTCGGCCAGCCGCAACTCGTGCTCGTCGAAGACGCGTCCGGCGCGGTCCCGCACGCACAGCACGCCGCTGACGCTCCCCTGGGCGTGCAACGGCACGCACACCATGGCCCGGTCCGCGCTCTCGCCGATGCAGGCCGCGATCTCCGGAGTGAGCGTCACACGCGGGTCGCGCAGCACGTCGGGAGTGAATACGGAGCGCTTCTCGCGCGCGGCGACCCAGGGAATCCCCATCTCCGGAGCGATGGAGACGCCGGCCCGCAGGACAGGGCCTGGGTCCCCGGCCGTGGCCACCACCTCCAGCCTCTGCTCACCCGGCAGGAGCCGCGCCAGCACGGCGGCGCGCGCGTCGAACAGCTCGCGGGCGCTCTCGCAGATCTCCCGCGCCGCCTGCTCCACGTTGAGCGAGTGTGAGAGCGCCCGTCCCATGGCGACCAGGCTCTCGGCTGCCCTGCGGCGGCGCTCGCTCCGGGAATGGGCCTGGGCGTTCCGGACGGCTGGCGCAACGCTCCGGCCCAGCCTGCCGAGCACGGCCTCGTCCCGCTCGGTGAAGGGCCGGGGCGACTGGTTGCCCACGCAGAGCACACCGTCGATCTCCCCGCCGGCGCCGATGGGCACCGCCACGAGCGCCACCACGTGTTCCTCGCGCACGACCTCCCGGTACTCGCTGCTCAGGCGGGGGTCCTCGATGTAGTTGTCCGTCCGGAATGGCCGGCCCGTCGCGAGGACCAGCCCGGCCCCCCCCTGGCCCGGCTCGACGCGCAGGGCCTTGTCCGCCCGGGCCCTCCAGGCGTAGTGGCGCCCCGTCCAGTAGTGGCCCACCATCGTCCCGGACTCGGCGTCCCTCAGCAGGATCTGGACCCAGTCGCTGCCGGACAGCTCCATCGCCGCGTCCGCGGCGTGGGCGAGCACGGTGTGGAGATCGAGGGAGGAAGAAGCGGCCCTGAGCCTGCGCCTGAGCGTCTTTGCTTCCCCGGAACTCAGGCGGATGTCCCGGTCGGTGGCGGGCCGCGCGGATCCGGGCGAGCGGGGCTGCTTGTTCAAGAGACGCCGGTTGCGACACGCATGATTGCGGAGTCGTCGCGCGCGCCGCCCATCATCGGTACCAGCGCCCGGGACGCGCCCGCATTCTACAGGAAAGTTCGGGGCATGCGATCTCCAAATCCGCAAGGGTTACACACCGGGGGCGTGCCGAGGCTCAGGCGCGCAAAGAATGCACGGCAGGCCGCGGGGCGGTCGGGCTCGCCATCCCGAGGACGCGCGGGGTGTCGGCCCGGAACTGCGCGCCCAGGGCGAGCGCGCGCGATCCGCCCTCGAAGGCGAGCCGGCTGAGCGTGTCGGGGGGCATGAGCGCGGCCTGGGGTCCGAGAGCCGGAAGGGCGGTCGGAGCGGGCAGCCCGCTCCCCGCGCGCTCGAGATGAGCGGCAAAGCTCGGTGGCGCCTGACTGCTCTTGCCCGCCTCGTCCGTACTCGCGCCGCCTGCATCCAGCAGCGCCTTCGCGGCGCTCGCGACCAGGCCGATGCCCACCTTCACCGCGAGAGACATGCCGATCGATCCGAGAATCGCCAACGGAACCATCCGTTCCTCCTCACTGGGCACATGCTGCCCGGAGCCCGTCTCCGCCTTCGCCGCCGCGGGCCCGACTCACCCGCGGGGAAGATGCTGATGCGGCGGCGTTTCCCACGAGGCGCCGCCTTCCGGCACGCGCCGCCCTGCTTCCTGAAGCAGGAGGCGTGCCAGGCCGGGGCTCAGCCCTGATGCTGCCGCCGCACGAGGACGCTGATCCGGCGGTTGCTGGCGTGAAGCGGGTGGCTCGGCACGAGGAGCACGCGATCGGCGTGGCCGATGATGCTGTCGACGCGCCCGTTCGAGAGCCCCGCCGCCTCCATGACCTTCCGGGCGCTATGGGCGCGGTCGGTGGACAGCTCCCAGTTGGAGTAGCCGTCGCGGTTCCCGTATCGGCGGGCATCCGTGTGTCCCTCGATGGTGATGTGGTTCGGCAGCTTCGCGAGGATGCCGGCCATGCGCTCGAGGAGCGGCTTCATCGGATGGATGATGACGGGGCTCCCCACGCGGAAGAACGGGACGTGGTCGCGCTCCATCATCTCGATGCGCAGCCCCTCGGCGGTGACCTCGATGCGGATCTGGTCCTTGAGCGACTCGAAGAGCCCCATGTCCTTGAGCGCCTCGGAGAATTCCGCGGCCGCCGCCTGGAGGGCCCGCTCCTCGGCGGCCTTGCCCTGGCCCTCTCCCTCGGCCCCCGACGGCGGCACGCCGGGAGGCAGCACCCCCGCGCCCCCAGACAAGAGCGATGGGGAGGCGCCCTGGCGGAAGGCGCCCGGATCGCGGAAATACTTGGCGATGGCCTCGCGGGTGCCCTCGCTCTGGCCGATGATCCACAGCACGATGAAGAGCGCCATCATGGTGGTGACGAAGTCCGCGTAGGCCACCTTCCACGCGCCGCCATGGTGACCGCCGCCGTGACCCTTCTTCACGACCACCCGGGGCCGCGGGGGCTGCTCGAGACTCATGCCGCGCGCGCCACGGTGGTAGACCGGGTGGTGGACCGGCACGCCTCGGCGAGCGCCTCGGCCTCCGGACGGTCATCGCTGAACAGGCCGTGGCGCGCCACCTCGACGGCGACCAGCGGCGGGGCCCCCCGGGCGAAGGCCACGAGGCAGTGCTTGATGCAGTGCAGGAAACGCCCCTCTGCGGCCGCCTGGCCCTCGATATTGGCGGCGAGGGGCTGGACATAGCCGTAGGAGAGGAAGATCCCCAGGAAGGTCCCCACCAGCGCCACGGCCACGTGCTGCCCGATCTCCCCGGGCTTGCCGTCGATATACTGCATCGTGATGACGATGCCGAGCACCGCGGCGACGATGCCGAGCCCCGGGAGCGTGTCCCCGACCTTGGCCAGCGTGCCGGCGGCCTGCAGCTCCTCGTCGTGGTGCGTGTCCAGGTGGAGGGACAGCACCATCTCGAAGTCGTCGGGGCGGACGGTGCCGTCCACCAGCATGCCGAGCGCCTCGCAGGCGAAGGTCACCGCCTCGTGGTGGGCCAGGACCGCCGGATGGGCGCTGAAGATGGCGCTCTCCGCCGGGGAGGCCAGGTCCTTCTCGAGGGCGATGAGCCCGTTCTTCTTGCCCTTCACCATGAGCGCGTAGAGGAGCTGGAGCAGGTCGAGATAGAGCGCCGCGGTGAACGGGCTCGGCTTCATGGCGGCCTTGCTCTGCCGGATCAGCTGGCGGAGCACGCTCGGCGTCGTGGAGATCAGGAGGCCCCCCACGGCGGCCCCGCCGATGACGAGGTACTCGGCGGGCTGGAGCAGGATCAGCGGCGGTCCTCCGGCCAGGACGAATCCGCCGAACACGCCGAGCGTGACCACGCCCACCCCGATTAGCGCCAGCATGGGCTGCCTTCATCTCGCCTGAACGTGAATGACTTCACCTTGCGGTTTGGCCTCTTCGCGCCTCCGGCGCTCATTTGTCTCGCCTGAACGTGAATGACTTCACCTTGCGGTTTGGCCTCTTCGCGCCTCCGGCGCTCATCGGGGCGCCCGAGCGACCGGGGGCCTCTTCGCTGCCGCCACTCATCCCCGGCCTCCGGCCCGGGGCCTCAGCCCCCGAGCTGCATGAGCAGCTCGTCGGCCAGGTCCTGGCCCGACTTGCTCTCGGCCTCCACCGGCGAAGCGGCCGGGATCGGCGCCGGCGCCGCCTGCCCCTCCTGGCCCGGCGTGACGAGCCCGTGGATCTTCTGCAGCCGCGTCGACACCTCTTCCAGCACCTCGAAGGCGCGCTGGATCTTCTGTGAGGTCAGGTCCTGGAACTCGAGCGCCGACATGATCGCCATGGCCCGGTCATTGCTCTTCTGCACGAGCGCTTGCATGGCGCCGAGGGCGCTGCCGATCGTCGCGGCTCCGTCTCCCTGCGCCGCGCGGCAGGCCCCGGCGATCAGACCCAGGACGGCCTGGCTCTCCTCCAGCAGCGCCTCGGTCTGCTCGAGGACCTGCAGGGTGGCCGTCTCGGTCATCTGGACGATGTCCCGGAGGTGGTGGAGCACGGCAGGCATCGTCTGCGAGCTGCCCGTGACATGGGCATTGACCTCGAGGAGGTTCCGCCGCACCTGCTCCAGGTAGTACGCCAGCTCGCCGATCTCGTCGCGCGCGCGCACCGGCACGCTGACGAAGCCCTCTCGCGGCTCGTTCGGTCCCGCCATGTCGCTCATCGTGCGCCCCCCGGCTTGCCGGCGATCTGGGCGATCTTCGTCTGGAGCGTGGCTGCGTCGAACGGCTTGACGACGTAGTTGTTGACGCCCGCCTTCAGGGCGGTGACGATCTCCTCCTTGCCCGCCACGGTGGTCACCATCAGGATCGGCAGCGCCTTGATGGCGTCGCTCCGGCGCACCTCCTTGACCAGGTCCAGGCCGCACATCTCCGGCATGTTCCAGTCCGTGATCAGGAGGTCGTACCCGCCGCGGGCCAGGAGTCCCATCGCCTCGCGCCCGTTCTCGGCCTCGTCCACCTCCTCGAAGCCGACCTGCTTCAGCTGGTTCTTGATGATCCGTCGCATCGTTGCCGAGTCGTCCACCGTCAGGATCTTCATCGGCCCTCAGCTCCTTTGGCGGCGGCTGCCACCGTGCGCACCCCGCGTCAGATTCCTGGAAGCTCCACCCGGAAGCAGGCGTCCACACCCCGGGCGGGCAGCATCGAGAGCGCTCCTCCGTGCTCGGCGAGGATGCGGGCGACGAGACGCACGGCCGGTCCCATCCAGGTGTCGGGATCGTCCTCGTTGCGGGAGGGCTCGGCCAGGCCCGTGGCCGCGGCCTCCGTATCGGTCGCAGGCACCTCGATCAGCACCGAGACGACGCGCTCGCCCGCGAGGGCGCCGGCGCTGTGGGAGGTCTCCACGCGGACGCTTCGCCCGTGCCCGCCCGCTCCCGCGACCCGCTGAGCCACGCTCAAGAGCGCGAGCAGGGCCTGCTGGAGATCGATGGCGTCTCCGGCGATGCGGGGCAGCCTGGGATCCAGGCGAGCGGACAGTTGCGCCTGCGGCTCCGGGCGAGCGGTGAGGAGGCCAAGCGTTCGCGTGAGGAGCGCGTTGAGGTCCACGGGCCGCCTTGCCCCCTGACCGCTCGCGCGGGACCCGCTCCCGGCGGTGAGACTCGTGAGCGTCTCGACCATGCGGGCAATGACCTCCGCCTGCGCGGCGAGCATCGCGAGCCCCTCACGAAGCTCGGGAAGCTGCCCCCGCTCGAGCATGGCCCTGGTGCGGTCCAGCACGCGAGCCAGGGACAATGCCATCGGGCCGGTGCCCTCCGGAACCCAACCCGCAGGGCCGCCAATCTGTTCCGACCTGACGATGGCGGCGAACCTGAGCAGGTCGGCGGTGGTCCCGGCGGTCGTGCCGCGGTCCGAATGGACCAGGCCGATCAGCTGTCCGGGGGACAGCGGGCGGCTGTCCGGCAGGGTGCGGTGTCCGTTGCGCTTGTGCAGTACGGTCTTGTCTAGCATATGGGTCCTGGCCCTCGATGGTGGACGGCGTTGCGTCGATCTCCCGCTCTCACATCAGCATCGGCCCCGGGGGCCGCGCGCTTGAGCGCGTCTTCCTCGCTCCGCTCGGGGGATCCCCAGGTCCGCTCGCCTCGCCGCGAGGCGCGCCTCAGCTCGCCCTCCCCGCTCCGCTCGGGGGATCCCCACGTCCGCTCGCCTCGCCGGGAGGCGCGCCCAGCTCGCCCTTCTCCGGGCCGCATCCTCGAGAGACCGGAGCAAGCGGCATGCCCGCGCTCTGTGTTGCGCCCCGGCCCCGCTCTCAGGGCCTCGGCACCACCTGATAGCCGCCTCCTCGCCGCGCGTCGTCGACAGCGGTGCCGCCGCTGGGCACGATCGGCCAGCGAATCAGGTACGCGCGACCGGGCTCGACCTCGATGTCAGCGGACAGCGGCGTAGAGCCGGCATGGAGGATCTCGATGCGATGCCGCCCCGGGGCGAGGACCAGCAGGAGCGGGCGACCCGCAAGGCCCCCCGGAGAGACCAGGTCCCGGCCATCCACGCGGACCCTCGCGGCAGGAGACTCCATGTCGACGGTCAAGGACGCCCATTCGGGGGACGCGGGAATGGCCGGGAGAGGCGGGCTCGCCGGCGAGCCCGGGATCGGCGGCGGCGCCGGCTCCCGTGCTGGAGCCATGGGGCGGCCGGTGGCGTCCAGCGGGACGTAGACGTCTCCCGCGGAATGAGGAACCCTGATGTAGAAACCGGGGCCCCCCGCCCAGAGCCCCGGCCCCGGCGCTGAGTGGGCGCCCTGCGGGCTTCCCTGCTGGGCCGGGCTCGGGGAGGACACCCCGCTGGCGGCCAGCATGCCGGCGGCGGCGGCGGCGATCAGCCTTCGCGCCTTCATGGGCGTTGCTCTCCCCTTCGGGATCGGCTCGATACGCTCCGAGCTTGAGCCCCTTCTTCCGCCCGGCCTTCGGCGAGCCGCATCGGCCCCTGCCGGCGGCAAGAACTGCCCTCCCCATGCGGCCGCGACACTGCCAGGAGCGCGCAACTACGCGATGCCGCAGCATGCTGGCGCCGAATCGGTCCTGGCATCGAAGATGCTGGGCTCAACAGCCATGGCCGGCTCATCGGCGAGAGTGCTGTGCGTGGACGACGATGCGGGCGTCCTCGAGCGGCTGCGGGAGTTCCTGGTGGATCGCGGCTATGAGGTGTGCTCGGCCAGGAGCGCCGCGGAGGCGACCGACGTCGTCAAGCGCTGGACTCCCAGGGCGGCCGTCGTCAATCCACTGGTGCCGCCCGCGGACGGGATCGGAGTCCTCCAACGGGTGAGGCGGCTCAACCCCGGGATGCTGGTCTTGCTCCTGACGAAGCCCCTCGACCCGACTCTGATCGAGCGGAGCCTGGCCGAGGCAGGCCTTCGCCCGGCGCCCCGGGAGCGAGCGCTGCCGCCCGACCCTGAATGCGAGCCGACGGCGGTGCGGAAGAGGATCCTGGTCGTCGACGATGAGGCCGACGTCAGAGAGGTCCTGGCCGAGCACCTGCGGCGGCGGGGATTCGACGTCGCTCAGGCGGCCGGCGGCGAGGAGGCCCTCGCCGTGATCCCACTGTTCCGGCCGCACCTGATCCTGCTCGACCTCGTCATGCCCGGCCTCGGTGGGCTGGAGACGCTCCGCCGCATCAAGGCGCTCCCGCTGGAAACTGCGATCATCATCATCTCGGCCAACGAGGAGGTGGAGCTGGGGCAGCTCACCCTCGCGATCGGCGCGGCGGGCTATGTCCCGAAGCCGGTGGACTTCGACTACCTGGACGCCGTGGTGGGGCTCCCCGTGCTCGCCCGACAGGAACAGCCAACCGCTCCTGACGCGGACCCGCTCAGCGGTCAGGCGCGTCCAGCACCTCGCGCACCTTGCGCGCGAACGCGTCCGGCGAGAACGGCTTCGGGATGAAGGCCACGCTGGCATCCTCCAGGTCACGGACGAGAAGGGCACTCTCCGCGTAGCCCGACATGTAGAGCACCCGCATGGAGGGCCGGATCGCCAGCAGCTGCCGCGCCAGGCGCGGCCCGCTGAGTTGCGGCATGACCACGTCCGACACGAGGAGGTGGATGGTGCCGGGGTGCTCGGCACAGAGGCGCAGCGCCTCCTCGCCTCCGTCCGCGGCGAGGACCGTGTACCCGGCCGCCCCAAGGATGTCGCAGGTGAGCATCCGCACCGGGGCGTCGTCCTCGACGATCAGGACCGTCTCCGATCCCCGCGGCTCGCCGGACGTCTGGTGAGGGGCCGTGACAACTTCGGGCGGCTCCTCGGTGCGCGGCAGGTAAATCCGGAATGTCGCCCCGCTCCCCGGCGCGCTGTCGACCACGATGGCGCCCCCGTGCTGGGTGACGATCCCGAAGACCATCGAGAGCCCGAGCCCCGTGCCCTTCCCCTGGCCCTTCGTCGTGAAGAAGGGCTCGAACAGGCGGTTGCGGGTCTCCTCGTCCATGCCCGTGCCGGTATCTTCCACCGCGAGCAGCACGTGGCCTCCGGGACGGATCTCCGGATGCGCCTGCGCGAAACTCTGATCCAGGATCACGTTCGAGGTCTCGATCGTCACGCGCCCCCCGTCGGGCATGGCGTCGCGGGCGTTGACGACGAGGTTCACGATCACCTGCTCGAGCTGGCTGGGATCGGCCTTGATGGGCCAGCACCCGGGCTCGAGCCTGCAATCGAGCTGGATGTCCTCGCCGATGAGCCGCCTCAGCATCGCGCTCAGGTGGGTCACGAGCAGGTTGACGTCCAGCGCCTTGGGCTGCAGCACCTGCTTGCGGCTGAACGCCAGGAGCTGGTGGGTCAGCGCCGCCGCGCGCGTGGCGGTCTCGAGGATCGCATCCACGTCGGCCCGGCGCGGGTCGCCCTCGTCCAGGGAGGCCAGCACGATGTCGCCCCGGCCCATGATGACCGTGAGGAGGTTGTTGAAGTCGTGCGCGACGCCGCCGGCGAGCCGGCCGATGGCGTCCATCTTCTGGAACTGGAGGAGCTCCGCCTGGCTGCGCCGGAGCGCGCGGTCCACGCGCTGGCGCTCGACGAACTGGGCGATCTGGGCGCCCATGTCGCCCATCATGATGAGCAGATCCGGGTCGGGCTCGTAGATGTCCCGGCTGAAGAACACCATCACGCCGAAGAGCTCCCGGGCGCTCCGCACCGGGAAGGCGAAGGCCGCGTGAAGCCCCAGCGGCGCCGCCAGGTGCCTGCGGAGGAACCTGGGGCTCGTTGCCGTGTCCATCAGCCACTCGGGCTGCCCGCTCTGCCACGCGCGCCCCGGCAGGCCCTCCCCCTCCCTGAACGTGAAGCCCCTGCTCTCGCGCTCGAAATCCGCCGCCTCGAGCCCGGACTCCTGCCACATCCCCGCCCAGCGAAGAAGGCTCGATCGCCGGTCCAGGCGCCAGACCTCGCCCACCGCCCAGCCCACACCTTCGCAGATCACGCGGAGAACCCGGGTCACCATCTCCCGGTCTTCGTCCCCGTCCGTGAGCGCCTGGGTCACCGCCACCTGGGTCGCCAGCCGGCGCTCGGCCCACCGGCGCGCGGTGATGTCCTCGATCTCGGCGATCGTGTGAGCCGGGCGACCCTCGGCGTCGCGCACCAGCGTGGAGTTCACGCGGACCCAGATCACGTGCCCGCGCTTGTGCACGTAGCGTTTCTCCATCTGGTAGCCGGGGATCTCGCCGGCCAGCAGGCGCTCCCGCGAGATCAGCTCCGCCTCGAGGTCCGCCGGATGGCTGATGGCCTGGACCGTCCCGCCGCGCAGCTCGTCCTCGGTGTGTCCGGTGATGCGGCAGAGCGCGCGGTTGACCTGGAGCCACCGGCCGTCGAGACCGACCAGCGCCATGCCCGTGGCCGCGTCCTCGAACACGCGCCGGAACCGCTCCTCGCTTTCGCGCAGTGCCTCGCCGAGCCGTCTGGACTCGGTGACGTCCACCATCACGCCGGACCGCCGCCGCACGCGTCCGGCCTCGTCCGTGATCACCCGGACCATGTCGCGGACCCAGAGCACAAGGCCGTCGGCGCCGATCACCCGGTATTCGAGCTCGCCGTCGCGGCCCGCCGCGAGCGCTGCGCGGCACGCTTGCAGGACCCGGTCGCGGTCCTCCGGATGCACGGTCGCCGGCCAGAAGTCGGGGTCGGCGGTCCAGCGCTCGGCCGGGTACCCCAGGAGCGTCTCGACCCGCTGACTGATGAAGGAGAACCGCCGCGGGCTCCCCGTGCCGGCGATCTCCTCGTCGGTCGGAGCCTCGGTCTCCCACACCACCGCGTCCAGCCCCTGCACCAGGTCGAAGAAGCGCCGGCTGGCGGCTTCCGCCTCGGCGCGCGCGGCCTGCTCGCTGGCGAAGAGCCGCGCATTCCGGACGGCCACGCCGGCGTGGCCCGCGAGGCGGAGCAGGATGTGCTCGTCGCGGTCCGTGAAGGGGCGCGGCGAGGCGTTGCCGACGTACAGGAGCCCCTCGATGCGCCCCCCGCTCCTGATCGGCACGACGAGCAGAGCGACGCAGCCCACCCCCTGGCCGACGCTGCCGAGGGCCTGCGAGATGCGCTGGTCAGTCCGGTACTGCTCGGTGCGGAAAGGGCGGCCCGACTGGAGGACCAGGCCGCCAGCTCCCACCCCCGGCTCGATGGGTAGCCCCTCGTACCCGCCCGAGAGCACGCCGGCCGAGTAGCGGTAGTCCAGGCGCATGGCCCCGGAGCGCGGGTCGCGGAGCACGAGCCAGGCGCTATCGGCGCCGGAGAGATCCCGCGCGGAAGCGACCACATGACGGAGCACGTCGTCGACGTCGAGCGATGCCGTCATCTCCCCGACGAGCCGCGCGATGACCTCCGCCTCCCGCTGGCGGCGCGCGGTCTCCTCGTGGAGCCGGGCATTCTCCAGCGCCAGCGCGGCCTGGTCGGCGAAGGCGAAGAGGTAGCGGAGGTCGGCTTCGCTGAATTCCCGTCCGGACACATCGCGGACGGCGAGGGCGCCGACACTCTTGCCGCGACTGATGAGGGGCACCGCGGCGGTGACTCGGCCTTCGTCGCCGCCGACCTGCTCGACAACCCATTCGGGGACCGTGATACGAGGATCGCTGAGAGGATCCGCCGACCAGATGGGCCCCCCGTCAGTCACCGCTCGACCGGACACCCCGGTACCAGGAGGCAGCACGGTGCCAACCCAGTTGTTGGGCTCCCGGAACCCTGCGGCGGAGACGCAAACGAGCGCACCCGAGAGGGGATCGAGCCGGTAGAGCACCGCGTACCGGACCCCGAAGAGCCTCAGCACCACCGACACCACTCGGTCGGCGGCCTGGCTGAGATCGAGGGTTTCCGAGAGATCCCGGCCCACTTCCACCAGCGCGCTCGCCATGGTCTCGGCCCGCCGCCGCTCCTCGGCCTCGCGGCTCAGCTCGCTCACGCGCGCGCGCAGCCGCTCGACCTCCGCCCTCAGCCGGGGTCCTCGTTCTCTCATCGCCTGGCACCCACCCCCCCGTGCTCGGGCCGCGCGGAGATGGGCGGCCGCCGCTCGTTCGCCAATCGAC
>MGBT01000182.1:0-3330 GCA_001788395.1 Candidatus Rokubacteria bacterium GWA2_70_23 | reverse complement strand
CCGGGCTCAGAAGACGCGGGGCCCGCACCGGTGTCGGTGCAGGCCCCGCAAAGGGTTCTTGCGGTGGCCGCCCGACCCCACCCTTTCGAGCTGCGCGCATGGACGAACCGCTTCGAGCGGTGGCCCAAGATCCAAACCGAATCCGTGATCCTCTCCGCCGCTTCTTCCAACCTCCCGGAGCCCCGAGCGAGCGCCGCAAGGGCGAGCGGCCAGCAGCGGTAAGGTCTGCCTGTCACGCGCGCGCCCGGGAAGGTTGACGGTCGGGCCGGCGAGGGGCATACTTGTCTTGCAAGTATTACAGGGGAGGTGCGTGAGATGCCCGTGTCGGTATCGGTTCGGCTTCCGGACAAGACCGCGCAGGCCCTGGACGACCTTGCCAGCGCCACGGACCGCCCGCGGACCTATCTGATCGTGAGAGCGCTCGAGGCGTATCTGGCGGATCACGCCGACTACCAGGTGGCGCTTGACCGGCTGCGGGACAAGGACGATCCAGTAATCTCCTCCGGGGAGCTCCGACGGCGCCTTGGCCGCAAGGATTGAGTACAAGGCGTCAGTCGCGAAGGACCTGCGGAAGCTCGATCGCGCCGAGGCGATTCGGGCCGTGAACAGGCTCGAGCGGGTCCTGGCGGCCGAGGGGCTCCGGGGCGAGGCGCTCTCCGGGGAGTTCGCCGGCCTGTTCAAGCTGAGGATCGGGGACCTCCGCGTGATCTACGCGAGAACCGACGAGGGCTGCCTCGTCCTCCGGATCGGGCACCGTCGCGACGTGTATCGAAGGGGGCGACCAGCCGAGTGACGGATCCGCCCGCCTACGGGGCGTCAGCACCGTCGTGCGCCCCTCATACCGGCCGGCCTGGGCACAGCGTGGCGGACACCAGCGCAGCCCGGCGCCATCGCGTCAACCCGCCCAAAACGCGCGGGGCCCGCACCGGTGTCGGTGCGGGCCCCGCAAGTGGTGGAGGCGGTGGGAATCGAACCCACGTCCGGAAATCCTCGGCAGCAGGCATCTACATCTTTATCCGGTTTTCTCTTGCTCTCGCCACCCGGCCCTCCAACCGGCGGGATTTCCGGGCGGCCAGCTCCTCGGGATCTCGCCCCTCACCCCGGAGCAGGGCTTGGAGCCAGTCATCAGAATATGACGTCCTGGACCGGGCCCTGATGACACGACCCGGAGGACGCTGGCGGGTGTTAGGCCGCCAGAGCTAGCTGTGTGTTGGCAGCTAGTACTGTGCCCCCAGTTTTACGAGGAGAGAGCACCTCGAGATGCCGCCTGCGCCTCACTGATCCCCGTCGAAACCTGTCGCCCCCTTGACCTGGGATGGGCACCCGGGCCGTAGGCCCGCCCATCCCTGCCGGAATCCCGCGTTCGCTTCCTTCCACGCGCCCCGTCAGCCATTCTTGACCAGGCGTGGGCACCCGGGCTGTCGCCCGCCCAGGCCCGCCGGTACCTCGCCCTGTGCGAGATCCTCTGGCGCGATCTCAGTCGCCGTCAACCCTGCTGTGTCAGCCGCGGCTGCGGGTGCGGGCCTCCTTGGCGATCTCGCGCTTGACCTCGCGCTCGCGGATGGAGGCTCGCTTGTCGTGGAGCTTCTTGCCACGCGCCAGCCCGATCTCGAGCTTGACCCGCCCTTCCTTGAAGTATAGACGAAGGGGCACCAGGGTCAACCCGCGCTCCGCCACCTTCCCCATGAGCCGCGAGATCTCGCGCCGGTGGAGCAGCAGTTTCCGCGGCCGCTCGGGATCGTGATTGGCATCCGTGCCGTGATGGTAGGGCGCGATGTGGCAGCCGATGAGCCAGCCCTCGTCACGGGTGATGGCGGCGTAGGAGTCCTTGAAGTTGACCTGACCCTCCCGCAGCGACTTCACCTCCGTGCCCTTGAGGACGAGGCCGGCCTCGCTGGTTTCGATGATCTCGAAGTCGTGGCGGGCCTTCCGGTTGGTGGCGATCACCTTGTCCACGGCCATGACGCCCCCTTGACTTCACTCGTCCTGTCGGTATGCTAGTGATCCTGTTCGGGCCGAAGTGGCGGAATTGGCAGACGCGCATGATTCAGGGTCATGTGCCCGCAAGGGTGTGGGGGTTCGAGTCCCCCCTTCGGCACCACGCCTCTCCAGCGGCTCCGCTGGGTCCCTCACGAGCCTGAGACGCCGGACGCCGCTCCTCGGCGCCGCGCCCTCAGGACCTCGACGGCGATGGGCACCACCGAGAGCACGATGACCGCGACCACCACCACGTGGACGTACCTGGAGATGTTCGGGATGACGCTGCCCAGGAGGTAGCCCGCCCACGTCATGCTCGCCACCCACGCGATCCCGCCGAAGACATTGTAGAAGACGAACCGCGCGTAGCGCATCCGCCCCACTCCCGCCACCACGGGCGCGAACGTCCGGATGATGGGCACGAACCGGGCGATCACGATGGTCTTGCCGCCGTAGCGCTCGTAGAACTCCCGGGTGCGGATCAGGTGGCGGCGATTGAACAGCAGCGAGTTCTCCCGGGTGAACAGGCGGGGCCCACTGCGGTAGCCGATGGCGTAGCCGACGCTGTCCCCGACGATGGCGGCCGCCATCAGCAGGACATTGAGCCACCAGATGTCCAGCGTGCCGGCCGCGGCCATCAGCCCCGCCGTGATCAGGAGCGAGTCGCCGGGCAGGAAGAAGCCGACGAGGAGCCCCGTCTCGCTGAAGACGATGGCGACGAGCACGGTGTAGCCGCCCCAGCGGATGAGGTCGGCCAGCGACATGCTGCCGTCGAGGATGCCTGCGATGATCTCCACCGGTGCGGCCCTGAGCCCGGCCTACTCGAGCTCGGCCAGGGGGACGCGCCGCCCGAGCCGGGACGAGACCTGCGCCGCTTCCACCGTCTGGAGCGCCACCAGCCCGGCCTCCACGTCCACCGCCGGCTGTCCGCCGCGGGCCGCCGCCTCCAGGAACAGCTCCAGCTCGCGGCGGAGCGGCTCGGGACCCGCGGCCTTGATGGTCTGGCTCGGGCCCTCGGGCGCCTGCCAGCCGGCCGGGCCCTGGACATGGCGATTGCCGTGCACGGTGACCTCCGAGGAGCCGAAGTCGGCACTGAGCGTCGCCTGCTCCCCCACGATGACGCAGTCGCGAGAGGTCCCCGGGGCGAAGTAGCCCGCCTCGATGAAGGCCGGGATACCGTCGTACTCGACCGTGGCGAAGGAGCAGTCGTCCATGCCGCGCCCCAGATAGTCGCGCAGCGAGGCCGTGACGGCAGTGGGCCGCCGCCCGAGCAGATGGGCGAAGAGGTCGAAGTAGTGGATGGCATCGGTCTGGGTGACGCCCACGTCGGTGCGCGGGCGCTTGAAGCCCGCG
>MGBT01000181.1 GCA_001788395.1 Candidatus Rokubacteria bacterium GWA2_70_23 | reverse complement strand
CCAGCCCTCGACCAGCACCAGAGGATTCCAGGCGTAAATCACTGCCCGTACGGGTGAAATACGAAGAGCCATCAACAGCCCAATCAGGGTCCAGAGACCGATCAGCTCGAAGAGCCCGAGGGCCACCTTCATCGCCAGCACGCTGTCGGGCCGGAGCGCATAGACGGCGCGGAAGAAGGCCTGGGCACCCGGGGGATAGATGGTGTGCCACGTGGGGTGGTTCAGATGCGGATAGATGGCCGCATCCCGAAGATGCGACAGCGCCGGCGCCTCCGGCGCATGCAGGTACGGGCTGATCCCCGCAACGGCGACCCGCGCGTCCCAGACGTACCGGTACGCATCGGTCGACAGCGTCGGCGCGGCGGGCAGCAGCGCCAGGCGAGCTGCGCCGGCTACGAGGAGCACAAGGAGCATCGCCCTGCCCCCGCGCGACTCGTGGAGCCCCCACGCGCCCAGCGCGTAGCACGCAAACGCGCCCGCGAAGAGGAGCAGGAAGGTCACCGGAGCCTGGGCGAGGTTGGGCACGCGGGCCAGCGCCGCACAGGCAGCCACGAGACCGGCGCCGGCCAGGGCCGCTGCCTGCATCCTCGCGCTCACGGACGCAGCTCAGCGGCCGCCCGGAGGGCTGCCTTCAGGAAGCCGTAGCCTGCGCGCACGCTGCCGACGAGCGTCCCCGACACCTTCGAGCGCCCTGCCAGCCGGGGCGCATGGGACACGGGCACTTCCACGATCCGCCCGCCGAGCGCGGCCACCTTCACGACCATCTCCACCGGCCACCCGAAGGCGCGGTCGCGCATCTGCAGGCGATGGAGCAGATCGGCGCGGATGGCGCGCAGCGGGCCGAGGTCGGTGACCCGCACACCGAACCTCCAGGCGACGTAGCGCGCCACCAGGCGCGTCCCCAGCAAGGCATGCGCAGGATGCCCGCCCGAGAGCCGACGGGCGCCGAGCACGAGGTCGGCGTCGCCCCTTGCCAGCGGAGCCAGGACATCCGGCAAGTCCTCCGGCCGCTGGCTGCCGTCACCGTCGAGAAACGCCAACACGTCGGTGTCGCGAGCGAGCGCGCTCACCCCGGCCCAGCAGGCCGACCCGTAGCCGCGGCGCGGCTCCATCACCACGCGGGCGCCGCTGCGGGCAGCCACAGCCCCGGTGCCGTCAGTGGACCCATTGTCCACCACCACGATCTCGGTGACGGCCCCGCGCGGCACGCGGCGAACCAGCTCGCCGATGACCGCGGCCTCGTCCAGAGCGGGAATGACGAGGGTCGCCCGCACGTGCGTCAGACGAGCCAGCGCAGGAGCCTGGCGGCCCGGCTTCCTCGCGCGGCCGCCCGCTCGAGCGGACGCACGAGGAAGGCGTCCACGCCGACGCTGCGCCCGGCCCCGGTGAGCATGAAGATCGCCGCGAACATGATGAGCATGGCGTAGGTCCAGCCCCACTCGTGAGGGACGCTCAGGATGCCGACGGTGATGTTCGCCGCCATGCCGAGGGCGACGAGCGCGCCGAGCCGCGTGGCGAGACCGAGGATCAGCGTCGCGCCGATGAACATCTCGGTGAGGAGCGTCATCCAGCCGAAGAAGGTCCAGTTCGGGATCATCACGCTGACGAGGACATCTCGATAGGCCCCCACGGTCGGGTACTGGATCTCCTGCTGCACCCAGTACCAGAGCCCGCCCCCGGACTTCCTGCCGAAGTCGTCCGACGGCACCTTCCACCTGGACTGCTGCCACCAGAGGAGGCCGTAGAGAATGCGCGCCAGCCCGAGCGGCCAGAGCGGGGCCACGGCACTCCCCCACCCTGCCCGCTCCCGTCCGTCCTTGCCCTCCGCGTCGTTCATGAGGACGCTCCTTTCGTGGGCATGCCCATCGTAAGCGGCCCGGGGCATCGAGATGTCACCTGGATGTCAAGAGTGCGTCCGCTCCCCGACCATCGTACAGGGCCCCGCCCCGGGAATCGACAGGTGCCCGCGCGGGGTCAGGAGTGACAGCGGCTCAGATCGCGCAGCTGTCATACGCAGCGCGAGATTCCGGCGGGGCTGGGCGGGCGACACCCTATAATGGAAACCGTGCGGGGGTGGGCATGGGCCCGCCCCTGGAGCACCGACACCGCGGCACCCTCTGGGGGGAAGGACAGGACGGATGAGTGATGACCGGAAACTGGCGATGTTCATCGACTTCGAGAACATCGTCCGAGGCGTGAAGGAGGCCCAGTACAAGGGGTTCGAGATCAAGCTGGTGCTCGAGCGGCTCGTCGAGAAGGGCAAGATCATGGTGAAGCGGGCGTATGCCGACTGGAACCGCTACGCCGAGTACAAGCGCCCCTTCCACGAGCACGCCATCGAGCTGATCGACGTGCCCCAGAGCCGCTACAGCGGCAAGAACTCGGCGGACATCCGGATGGTGGTGGACGCCATGGACCTGGCGTACGCCAAGCAGCACGTGGACACCTTCGCACTGGTGTCGGGGGACTCGGACTTCTCCCCGCTCGTGTCCAAGCTCAGGGAAAACGATCGGTACGTGATCGGCCTCGGCGTCAAGTCCTCATCGTCGGAGCTCCTGGTCGGGAACTGCGACGAGTTCATCTTCTACGAGGACCTGATCCGCGACTCCAAGAAGACCACGGCCCTGCGCGGGCTGCCGGAGAAGAAGGCCGAGGCGTTCGCCCAGCTCATCGAGGCAGTCCTGGCGCTGCAGCGCGAGAACAAGGACACGCTCTGGGGCTCCATGGTCAAGCAGACCATGATCCGCAAGAACCCCGCGTTCAACGAAAGCTACTACGGCTACTCGACCTTCTCGAAGCTGCTGGAGGAGGCCGCCAAGCAGAAGATCGTCACGCTCGAGAAAGACGCGAAGAGCGGGACGTACATCATCACCTCCATCGAGGAGGGGCGCGCCGCCTGACGGGGTGCGGTGCCGGCGCGACCGGCGGTCAGCGCCGGGTGATGATGGCGATGCGGCCCCGGTCGCTCACGAAGGCCGTGGCGACCCAGCTGGTCGCGCTCACGAGGAGCGCCCCGCCCACCGCGGACCAGAAGCCCGCCACGTAGAACCCGTTGACCACGATCGCCACGAACCAGAAGCACAGCCCGTTCAGCACCAGCAGGAAGAGGCCCAGCGTGAACAGCGTGATGGGGAGCGTGAGGACCAGCAGGACGGGGCGGATGACGGCGTTGACGATCCCCAGCAGGAGGCCCGCCCCGAGGGCCGGAACCAGGCCATCCACCTCGATCCCGGGAATCACCGAGCCGGCAAGCACGATCGCCAGCGTGTTCATGACCACCCTCAGCAGGAATCCCATGGCCGCTCCCTGCGCCGGATCGCGCCGATGTCTTGCCTCGTCACCGGGTCTCGGGTATCCTGAGCCTGTCGCCGCGCATCATCGCGATGGAAGTCTACTATAGTGTCGCACGCACGAAAGGGAACAGTGACTGGCATCCTGACCCTCACCGCCGTGACCGTGGCGCTGTGGGCCGCCGCGTGCTCGGGGCAGCCGGATCCGCTGGCGGCCGGCGCGCTCACGATGGACCCGCGCCTCATCCGGGGCGCGGCCGCGGCCCCCGTCACCATCGTGGAGTTCTCCGACTACCAGTGACCCTACTGCAAGCGCGCCCAGCAGGTGCTGGGCCAGATCCTGGCGGAGTTCCCCGGCAAGGTCCGCCTCGTCTTCAAGGACTTCCCGCTGGAGTTCCATGCAGGCGCCCGGCCCGCCGCCGAGGCGGCCCGCTGCGCCGCCCAGTCGGGGCGCTACTGGGAGTACCACGACCTGCTGTTCCTGGCGCAGCCCGAGTTCTCCCGCGAGGATCTCATCCGCTACGCCGCGCGCCTCGGACTCAACCGGGAGGCCTTCACCGCGTGCCTCGACAGCGGGCGGTTCAGGAAGGACGTCAACACCGATCTCGCCGAGGGCGGGGCGCTCGGCGTGCGCGGGACGCCCACGTTCTTCATCAACGGCCGGCGCCTCGTGGGCGCCCACCCCATCGAGACGTTCCGGGAAGCCGTGCAGGACGCGCTGGAAGATGGCGGTCGCAAGTAGCCGCCTCGGCAGCCCCGACCCAAGGAGAGCCCGCATGCCCGCAGCCGCAGTGAGCCTCTTCGTCAACGCAGCCGACGTCCCCTGGACGGAGCGCCGCCCGGGAGTATCCTGGAAGGTCCTCTGGGAAGATCCGGACGGCCGCCACAAGGCGATCCTCATGCGCTACGCGCCCGGGGCGACGATCCCCCGTCACCGCCACGCCGGCGACGAGCAGATCTTCGTCCTGGAAGGAGCCGTCGCCGATGACACCGGCGTCTGCACCGCAGGGAACTATGCCCGGCGTCCCCCGGGCTGCGAGCACACGATCGTGAGCGAGACCGGGGCCGTGGTCTTCGCCGTCACATCAGGCCCCACGGAGGTGATCTGAGATGCAGAGACGCGCACCGCATATCCGGCGAGCCCTTGGCCTGAAGATCCGCTTGCTCCGGCGCGATCGCGGCTGGAGCCAAGAGGCGCTCGGACAGCACTCCAACCTCAGCGGGAAGTTCATCGGCGAGGTCGAGCGCGGGGAGAAGTCCATCTCCGTGGACAGCCTCTACCGAGTGTCCGTCGCGCTCAAGGTGCCACTGAGGAAGCTGGTGGACCTGCCGGCACGGCCGCAGCAGTCGGCGCGGGGCTAAGGCGGCGGGCGCTCGCCGCGGCACCCGTCGCGCGTTTCCGGTGCGCGCGGACGCGCGCCCGTCTGGACGAAAACCCCTTGCGGCCCCCTGGGGCACTCCGGTAAGGTCACAGGACATGAGTACCGAAACGCTCTGGCTGTCGGTGGGGTTCCTCGGGCAGGCATTCTTCTCGATGCGGTTCCTCGTGCAGTGGATCGCCTCCGAACGCAAGAAGGAGAGCGTCATCCCGGTCTCCTTCTGGTTCTTCTCGATCGGCGGCGGGCTGACGCTCCTCATCTACGCGGTGTACCGGCTCGACCCCGTCTTCATCATCGGACAGGGCGCCGGGCTCTTCGTCTATCTCCGCAACCTCTTCCTCATCCGCCACAAACAGCGTCTGGCCGCGGCCGGCGTCTGACCCGGGGAGACCGTCCATGGACTCGAGCATCCAGTGGGGAATGCCGCAGACGCGCCCGATCCTGATGATCCCGGGCCCGACGGAGCTGCCGTGGCCGGTCATCCAGGCCATGAACCAGCCGCCGACCATCCAGTACGATTACAACTTCGACGTGAAGGTTCTCGAGCCCATCACGCTGAGCCTCCGTGAGGTCTTCCAGTCGCCCCGCGGCGAGGTGATCGTCATGCCCGGCTCGGGGCGTACCGCGCTCGAGGCGGCTGCGCTGTCCGTGATGGAGCCGGGAGAGCCGGTGGTGGTCATCGTCGCGGGCGTGTTCGGCGTGCTGATGCGGGAGATCATGACGCGCGTGGGCGCCGAGGTCACGGAGTTCGCCGTGGAGTGGGGGCAACCCATCGACCTCCAGCGCCTCGAGCGCGAGATCGAGCGCGTCCGGCCCAAGGCGGTCACCCTCGTCCACAACGAGACCTCCACGGGGAGCACCTACCCCGCGGCGGCCGTGGCGACGCTCGCGAAGCGACACGGCGCGCTGTTCCTGCTGGACACCGTGTCCTCGCTGGCGGGGCTCGACGTGCGCACCGACGAGTGGGGCGTGGACCTGAACATGACGGGCTCGCAGAAGTGCCTGGCCGCCCCCCTCGGCATGTCCCTGGTCGCGGTGAGCCCGGCCGCGTGGGACGCCATGGAGCGCCGCAAGCACAAGGCCGGCTCCTTTGTCTACGACCTCCTGCGCTGGAAGGAGCAGTGGATCCCGACCTCGCGCGGGGGCCATGTGCCGGACGGCAGCCCGCGGCGGCAGCCGGTGTCCATCCCGACCCACCTGACGGCGGCGCTCGGCGAAGCCACGCGCCTCATCATCGCGGAGGGCCTGCCCCACCGCTTCCGCCGCCACGCCGTGGCGGGCCGGGCGTTCCGCGCCGGGCTCGATGCCATGCGGATCGAGATGTTCCCGGACGCGTCCATCCTGTCCGACACGGTGGCGTGCTTCAAGGCGCCGGCCGGGATCGACCCGGCGGCGGTGGTCAAGACCATGCGCGACCGCTACGGCATCCTGATCGGCACCGGGCTCGACACGCTGCGCGCGACCGCGCTCCGCGTGGGGCACATGGGCATCACGTCGAGCCCGCTGTACGTGCTGCCGACGCTCTCGGCTCTGGAGATGACGCTCCGCGATCTCGGCTACACGGCCGAGGCCGGCGCCGGCGTGGCCGCCGCCCAGGCCATCTTCTCGGCGCAGTCCTCGTGATCGTCGTCCCGGACGACTTCCCGTCGGTCTTCGCAGCCAGCGCCGCCCACGAGCGGGCGAAACAGCTCGGCGAGGTGCGCGTCTACTCCGAGCGCGGGGCCGACGACGAGGCCGAGCTGATCCGGCGCATCGGCAAGGCGCGCGTGGCCGTGAATATCCGCGCCCACGCCCGCTTCACCGACGGCGTCTTCATCGCCTGCCCCACCCTCAAGATGGTCTCCGTCTGGGGCACCGGCACCGACAACGTGGACCTCAACACCGCCGGCATGCGCGGCGTCACCGTCTGCAACACCCCCGGCGTCAACGCCTTCGCCGTCGCCGAGCACGCGCTCACGCTCATGCTGGCCGTGGCGCGGAAGATCACGATCCTCGACCGTGAGATGCGCGCCGGCAAGTGGCCGCGCGAGATGCTCACCCAGCTTCTCGGCAAGACGCTCGGCGTCTTCGGGATGGGCACCATCGGCAGGCGGATGGCGGCCCTCGGGCGGGGAATCGGGATGGACGTCCTCGGGTGGAGCGCCATGGGGGATGAGGGGCGCATCCGGGCCGCGGGGGCGAAGCCCTGCGGCAAGGAGGAGATCCTGCGTCGGGCCGACGTCGTGAGCCTCCACCTGCGGCTCACCTCGGAGACGCGAGGCTTCATCGGCAAGAAGGACTTCGGGCTCATGAAGCCCTCGGCGATCCTCGTCAATACCGGACGGGGCGCGCTGGTGGAGCGTGACGCCCTGCTGGCGGCGTTGCGGGAGCGGCAGATCATGGGGGCCGGGCTCGATGTCTTCCACCAGGAGCCGCTGTCGCCCGACGATCCGATCCTCACGCTGCCCAACGTGATCTGCTCGCCACACAACGCGGGGCAGACCCCCGAGGTGGTGCGTGACGGGCTCCTGCGCGCCGTGGAGAACGTGGAGGGCTTCCTCACGGGCAAGCCCACCGACGTCGTCGTCGCCCCGGTCAAGTAGCCTCCGGCCCTCTCACTCGCCCGACCTCCTGGGCCGTTTGACGCCCCATCGGCCGCAGCGGTATCGTCGGCTCGGTTCCACGATGGTACCATTCTGGAAGTTACAGGAGGCGACCCCATGGCGACCCTGACCATCAAGAACATCCCCCAGCCAGTCGTGGACAGGCTCAAGGATCAGGCGGCCCTGCACCGTCGAAGCCTCAACCATGAGGTCATCGCCTGCCTGGAAGCCGTCACGCATGCCGGCCCGGTGGATCCCGACGCCCTGCTGGCCCGCGCGCGGGAAGTCCGCCGGAGCCCGGCACGTCTGCGGCTCACCGACCGGACCCTGGCCCGAGCCAAGGCCGCAGGGCGACCGTGATCGTCGTTGACACCAATCTCCTCGTCTATCTCTACGTCCAGGGGCAGCGCACCGCCGAGGCCGAGGCCGTCCTCCTCCGAGACCCGGTGTGGGCCGCCCCCGTCCTCTGGCGCTCGGAGTTCCGGAACGTGCTTGCCGGTCTGGTGCGACGGCGGGCCCTGGGACTGGAGGACGCCGCCCGGATCGTCAGTGAGGCCGAAAGGGCCATGGCCGGTCGGGAGTACGGTGTGGTGTCCGAGCGTGTGCTGCGGCTGGCGACGCAGTCAGGATGCTCCGCCTACGACTGCGAGTTCGTGAGTGTCGCGCAGGACCTGGGCGTGCCCTTCGTGACGGCCGACCGGAAGCTCCTCGCGGCTTTCCCGACCACGGCCGTCTCGCCCGAGGCCTTTGCCGCGTGACCGCCGGCAGCGGCTGAAGCCCCGGCGGCTACGCCGGCCGGTCCAGCACCTCTCTCACCCTCACCGCCAGACTCTCCGGGGTGAAGGGCTTCTCCAGGATCACCATGCCGCGAGGGATCACCGCGTTCCGGAACACCGTGTCGTCGGCGTGGCCGGAGATGTAGAGGACTTTGAGCGCCGGGCGCAGTTCCGTCGCGCGCCGGGCCAGCTCCGGCCCGCGCATCCCCGGCATCACCACGTCGGTGAGCAGGAGATGGATGGGCTCGGGCAGCCTCTCGATGCGCTCGAGGGCCTCGGCGGGCCCGCCCGCGACGATGACCCGGTAGCCGAGCGACTCCAGCATCTCGCGGACGACGCTGCGGACCTCGTCCTCGTCCTCGGCCAGCAGGATCGTCTCCGAGCCCGTGAGGCGCTCCCGATGCGCCGGGCGGGCCTCGTCCGCGTCGGCGGGGTCCTCGACGCGCGGGAGATAGACGGCGAAGGTCGTGCCGCGGCCGGGCTGGCTCCTGACCTCGATCCAGCCCTCGTGCTGCCGGACGATGCCGTACACCGTGGCCAGCCCCAGCCCCGTGCCGCGGCCCATCTCCTTCGTGGTAAAGAACGGCTCGAAGATGCGCGCCTGGACGTCCGGACTCATGCCGACGCCCGTGTCCGCCACCTCCAGCAGGACGAAGGCCCCTGGCCGGGCGCCCGGATGCTGGGCGGCGATGGCCCCGTTCAGCTCGACGTTGGCCGCGCGGATCGTGAGCCGCCCCCCCTCGGGCATGGCGTCCCGGGCGTTCACGGCGAGGTTCACGATCACCTGCTCGAGCTGTGTCGGATCGGCCCTCACGCGCCACAGCCCGGAGGTGCGCGGGACGGCCAGCTCGATGTCCTCGCGGATGAGCCGCCTGAGCATCTCCTCGAGGCCGGACAGGAGCTGGGAGAGGTCCAGCACCCGCGGCTGGAGCTTTTGCTGGCGGCTGAAGGCCAGGAGCTGCCTGGTGAGGGCCGCGGCGCGCAACGCTGTCTCGTGGACGATGTCGGCGTTCCGCCTGAGCGCGCTCGACTCATCGAGCGCCGACTGCAGGAGCGCGCCCCGGCCGATGATGACCGTGAGCAGGTTGTTGAAGTCATGCGCCACCCCGCCCGCCAGCCGGCCCAGCCCCTCCATCTTCTGCGCCTGCCGGAGCATCTCCTGGCTCTGCGCGAGTGCCTCCTCGACCCGCTTCCGCTCGGCGAACTGGCCGATGTGCTCGCCGAGGTCGGCGACGACCTCCAGCAGCATGGGGTCCGGGGGGCGGACGTCCCGGCTCAGGAACAGCATCACGCCAGTCACCTCGCCCCGGGCGCGGATGGGGAAGGCGAAGGCCGCGTGAAGCCCCAGCCTGGCGGCGAGGGCCTTGCGGACGAACCCGGGATCGGCGGCCACGTCCGGGACCCAGATGGCCTTCCCCTCGACCCAGCTGCGGCCGGGCAGGCCGGTGCCCGGCGCGAAGATCATCGCCGCCCCGGCCGCGCCGAAGTCGTCGGCCTCGAGGGCGGGGATGCTCCACATGTAATCCCTGGCCAGGACCCCCGCGTCCTTGTCGATGAGCCACAGCTCGCCGAGGTCCCAGCCGGCGAGCTCGCACACGGCGCGAAGCACCGGGGGAATGGCGGTACTCAGGGTCGGCGCCGCGGCCAGGACGCGCGTCACCGTCGCCTGGAGGCGCTGGCGCTGCTCCACCCGCTTCTCCCCGGTGATGTCCACCAGGAGCCCCCGGAGCCGGCGGACGCGGCCCTCGGCGTCCCCCCCCACCACCACGCGGTGCAGCACCCAGAACACCCGCCCATCCGCCGCCAGCAGCCGGTGCTCGGCGGCCGCACCCGTTCCCTCGGCGGCGGCCATCCGGAGGAAGGCCAGGGTCCGCTGGCGATCGTCGGGGTGGACGAACCTCTCGCACAGCTCCGTCAGCGAGGAGACCGGCTCCCCGCCCGGGCTGAGCGCCGTCGCCGCGCCCGGGCTCAGGATGACGAGGTTTTCGGTGGCCGCATCGGCCTCCCAGACGATGGCGTCCAGCTCTTCGAGCAGCAGGCGGAAGCGCTCCTCCGAGGCCTCCGAGCGCTCGAGGGCGGCCCGGGACTCCTCGGCGACCTGCGCCTTTCTCAACGCGATGGCCGCATGGCCGGCGAGGAGCTCGAGCAGCTCCTTTTCCTCGTCCTCGATCCGCCGGGACTCCCCGAAGACGACTGTCAGCACTCCCACGGCCGTGCCCTGGACGACGAGGGGCAGTCCCGCATACGCGCGGAAGCCGGCCCGCATGGCGAATAACCGGAGAGCCCCGCGGGCGTCCGCCCCCAGATCCTCCACGTACTCGGGCGTGCGGGACTCGAAGACCCTGCCCGTCAGCCCCTCGCCGTATCCGATGACGACTGGCCGCGGGGCCTCGCGCTGTATCTCCTCACCGATGCCTGAGGTCGCCCTGACCCTCAGCGCTCGAGCCTCGGGGTCGGCGACGAAGACGCCGGCGGCCCTGGCCCCCACGGCCACGGCGGCCGCTTCCGCCACGGCCTCGAGCGTTGCCCGCATGCCTGACGCCTCGCCGAGGGACTTGACGAGGCTGTGGAGGTTCGCGAGCCGCTCGGCCCGCTGCTCGGCCTTCCGGTAGAGCCGCGCGTTCTGGCAGGCCAGCGCCGCCTGGTCGGCGAAGGCGGCGAGCAGCCTCAGGTCCCCGTCCGTGAAGTCCCGGCCGGGGGCGTCGTGGAGCACGATGGCGCCCAGCATCTCGCCGCGGCCGATCATGGGCGCCGCGGCCGCCACGGGGCAGCCCTCCTCGCGGAGCCGGGCCTGGAGCCAGTCTGGAAGGGGCGTGGCGGGGTCGCTCAGGAGGTCGGCGCTCCTCACCGGTCGCCCCTCCGCCACGGCCCGCCCGCCCGCCCCGGCGCCCGGGGGCAACGTCTCGCCGATCCAGCGCGCGGGATCGGTCGCCCCCGCCGTGGCGGCGCAGACGAGGCCGCCGGACTCCGGATCGACGTGGTAGAGCACGGCGCGCCTGCAGCGGAACAGCCACAACATGGAGGAGACGATCCGGCCCGGCACCTTGGCGGGATCGAGCGTCTCCACCAGCTCGCGCTGGACGTCCATGAGGACGCGAGCCGCTTCCTCCGCGGGTTCGCTCGCCGTGATGTCCCGGCAGTAGACGATGATGCCGGCGGGGTCCGGCTCCTCGAGGCCGCTGATCCCGAGGATGGAGAATCTCCGCCACGACCCGTCCCTGTGGCGGAGGCGGGCCTCGAACGCCGCGGCGAAACCCGGCGTGGCGGTGCCGGCCTCGAGCACCCGGCGGGCCCCGGCCACGTCATCGGGGTGCAGGAGCAGGGCGAGGCTCTTGCCGATCAGATCCTGGGAGGTGTAGCCAAGCGCCCCGGCCCCCTCGGCGCTCGCCCGGCAGATCGTCCCGTCGGGAGCCAGCACTGCGGCGCAGTCCGCGCTTCCAGCGGCGGGCACCGGAAGCGGTTCTGGCGGCCTCGCGGGGTCTGGGCTCATGTTCAAGGGTTTCCCGTAGTGGGACATATCCATAGCACCGAAGAGGGCGAGAATACAAGAGAAAGCGCTCGCAACCCCTGTCTGCCGGCCAGCGGCTGTCAGTCGGTTGCCAGGGCGTCCCGGAGTACCTCGGCGGGGTGCTTGGCACGTCGGCCGGCGAGGTGCTCGATCTGCTGGCGGCAGGAGATGCCGGGCGCCACCACCTCGGTGTCGGCCGCCGCGGCCTGGACGGCCGGGGCCAGCCGGCGATTGCCCAGCGTCACGGACAGCTCGTAGTGCTCCTTCTCGAAACCGAAGGAGCCCGCCATCCCGCAACAGCCCGAGTCCACCTCCGTCACCTCGTAGCCCGCCCAGTTGAGCGCCGCCACCGTGGGAGCCGTGCCGACGCTCGCCTTCTGGTGGCAGTGGCCGTGGAGCAGCGCCCGCCGCGCACCGTCGCGGAAGCGCAGGGTGAGCCCGCGCGCGCGCTCACGGAGGAGGAACTCCTCCAGCAGGAAGGCCGACCGCGCCACCAGCCGCGCCTCCTCGCTCCGCAGCAGGTCCACGTACTCGTCGCGCAGCGTGAGAAGACAGGAGGGCTCGAGCCCCACCACGGCGATGCCGCGGACGGCGAAGGGGTGCAGGCGCGCCACGTTGAAGGCCGCGCTCGCGCGCGCCTCGTCGAGCATGCCCTTGGAGATGAGCGGGCGGCCACAGCACTTGCGATCCACCATCTCCACGCGGTAACCCGCGACCTCCAGCACCTCCACCGCAGCCCGCCCGATCTCCGGCGCGTTGTAGGTGACGAAGGTGTCGTTGAACAGGACCACCGACCCGCGGGGCGCGTCCCGGCGCACCGGGCGCCGGTCGAACCAGTCGGTGAAGCTCTCGCGCGCGAAGGGCGGCAGCGGGCGGCGCCGATCGATGCCGAGCAGGCGCTCCAGGAGCCATCGGCTCGGCGGCGCGGCGGCGAGCCAGTTGGAGACAGGGGCAAGACGCGAGCCCCACCACGAGAGGTCCCCGATGCGGCCGAAGAACCGGGCCCGGAGCGGAACTCCGTGAGCCGCGTGGTAGTGGTGGAGGAACTCGTACTTCATCTTGGCCATGTCCACGTTGGACGGGCACTCGGCCTTGCACCCCTTGCACTCGAGGCAGAGATCCATGACGTCGTAGAGCCGCCGGCCGGTGAAGTCCTCCGCCGGCACCTTCCCGGAGAGCACGGCGCGGAGGGCGTTGGCCCGCCCGCGCGTGGAGTGCTCCTCGTCGCGGGTCGCCATGTAGGAGGGGCACATGGTCCCCTCGAGGCTCTTGCGGCAGACCCCCACGCCGTTGCACATCTCGACGGCCGCCGCGAAGCCCCCCTGCTCCGAGAAGTCGAGCAGGGTCGGCGGCTCCCACGTGCGGTACTCGGGGCCGTAGCGCAGGTGCCGCGTCAGGCCGGGGCTGTCCACGAGGTTGCCCGGGTTCATCAGGTTCTTGGGGTCGAAGGCCCGCTTGAAGTCGCGGAAGGCCTGGAAGACCGCGGGGCCGAACGCCCGCTCGAGGAAGGGGCTGCGCGCCCGCCCGTCACCGTGCTCGCTGGAGATGACCCCGCCGAACTCCAGCACCATGTCGAAGATCTCGGTGGCGATGGTCTCCACCTGCTCGATCCCGCGCTCGGTCTTGAGGTTGATGAGCGGGCGGATGTGGATGCACCCCACCGAGCAGTGGCCGTAATAGGCGCCCTCGGCGCCGTGCCTGGCCATGATGGCCCGGAAGCGCGGGATGAACTCCGCCAGGTGCTTCGGGTCCACCGCCGTGTCCTCGATGAAGGCGATGGGCTTGCTGTCCCCGCGGGTGCCGAGCAGGAGCCCGAGGCCTGCCTTGCGGAGCTTCCAGATGGACTGCTGCTCGGCCGGGTCCTGGGCGATATGCGAGGCGTAGCCGAAGCGCCCCTGCGTCCGCCGCGCCTCGAGCCCCTCCACCTTGCTCTTCACCTCGGCCTCGCTCTCCCCCGCGTACTCCACGATGAGGATGGCCGCCGGATCGCCCTGGACGAAGCCCATGCGCTTGGACTGCTCGATGTTGCCGCGGGCGAGGTCGAGGATCATCCTGTCCGTCAGCTCGACGGCGTAGGGGCCCGTCTCGAGGATGGCCTGGGAGGACTCGAGCGCCTCCTGGATGTCGTGGTAGTGGATCACGTCGAGCGCCGTGTGCCTGGGCCTGCGCACGAGACGCATCTTCGCCTCGACGATCGTGAGCAGCGTGCCCTCCGACCCGACGACGAGCCGCGCCATGTTGAGCGGCCGGTCCTTGACCAGCTCGTCGAGGCTGTAGCCGCAGGCCCGCCGCCAGTGGCGCGGGTAGCGCCGCCGGATGTCCTCCGCGTACTGCTCGCGGATCCTCGCCACCTCGCGGTACACCTGCCCCTCGAGCGAAGTCAGCCGCATCTTCGCCTCGAAGGCGGCCGGGCTCACCTCGCCGAGGACGATCCGGCTCCCGTCGGCCAGGCACCCCGTCACCTCGATCACGTGCTCGATGGTGAGGCCGTAGGCGATGGAGTGGGCGCCGCCCGAGTTGTTGCCGAGCATGCCGCCGAGGGTGGCGCGGCTCGACGTGGAGGTGTCGGGGCCGAAGAGGAGCCCCACGGGACGCACGTGATGATTCAGCTCATCCTGGACGAGGCCGGGCTCCACGCGCGCCCACAGCTCCTCCTCGTTCACCTCGAGCACGCGATTCATGTGGCGCGAGAAGTCGAGCACCACGGCGCGATTGACCGTCTGGCCGGTGAGCGAGGTGCCGCCGCCGCGCGGGAGCAGCGCCGCATCGTGCCGGCCGGCGACCTCGATCGCCGCCTGGACGTCCCCGGCGTGGCGGGGGATCACGACGCCGATGGGCTCCACCTGGTACATGGAGGCATCGGTGGAGTAGAGCAGGCGCGAGTAAGGGTCGAAGCGGACCTCACCCTCGACGGCGCGGCGCACTTCGTGTTCGAGGTCGGTCACGGCGCGGATTATACTACGCGGGTGATCCGCCTCTCCGCGCTCCTCGCCCTCCTCGTGCTCGCCGCGCCGGCGGCCGCCGCCCCCGCGGCGCCCGCCTTCGCGCTGACCACGCTCGACGGCAAGCGGATCGACTCGCGCGCGCTGATGGGCAAGAACGTCCTGGTGATCCGCTTCCAGGCCTCATGGTGCAAGCTCTGCGCCGCCGAGGCGCCGGGGATCGAGCGCGCCTACCAGAAGTACCGGCCGCGCGGCGTGGAGCTCGTGGCCGTGCACGTCCAGGACACGGAGGCGGACGCCCGCGCCTTCCTCAAGGCCCACGGCGCGACCTACCCGGCGGGCCTCGATCCCCGGCTCCGCATCGCCAACCGCTTCGGCCTCAAGGGCACGCCCTATACCGTGGTGATCGACAGGAGGGGCGAGATGGCAGCGCGCATCCACGGCTCGGCCGACGAGACGCGCCTCGCCAGGGTGCTCGACCCGCTCCTGCGCACCCCGCCCCGCCGCAAGCCCCCGGCCCGCCTGCGGTAGCTCGCGCCACGCCGTAGACGTTCTCGGTGCGCCACCGGTACAATGGCGCCGGGACGGGAGGTGAGACTCATGAAGTGGATCGAGGCCGATCGCGAGCATCTGGGCGGCAAACCCCGGGTCGTAGGGACCCGTATCTCGATCGCGTTCCTCCTGGAGTCGCTCGCCGCCGGCATGACGATTCCCGAGATCGTCAGGGCCTATCCCACTCTCACCGAGGAAGCGGTCCGCGGGGCGCTCGAGGAGCTTGCTCACTCGAAGGAACTGGCCGTTTCGTGAGGATTCTCCTCGACGAGAACATCCCCGAGGGTCTGCTTGCTCCACTCAGGCAGCTCGGTCACACCGTAGACTCCGTCGGCAGCCTGACGCTCAAAGGACTCGACAACGGTCGCCTCTACCGAGAGGTCGCCGGGCGTTACGACCTCTTCTTTACCAAGGATCGTGAGTTCACCGCCCAGGTCGGCGCGCTCGAGCAGCCTGGTCCCGTCACGGTCGTTCTCACGATCCT
>MGBT01000180.1:7351-7577 GCA_001788395.1 Candidatus Rokubacteria bacterium GWA2_70_23 | reverse complement strand
AGCCGGCGCAGAAGGCTCGTCCCGCGCCGCGGAGGATGATGACGCGCACCGCCGGATCGCGGTTGGCCTCGATGACGGCCTGCTCCAGCTCCTCTGGCAAGGGCGGCACGATGGTGTTCAGGCGCTCGGGCCGGTTCAGCGTGATCGAGGCGATGGCGCCCTGCGTGTCGTAGAGGATGGTCTCGTAAGCCATGAACGATGTCTCCTGAGGGGATGGCGGGATCGG
>MGBT01000180.1:6595-7332 GCA_001788395.1 Candidatus Rokubacteria bacterium GWA2_70_23 | reverse complement strand
CCGCAAGCACAGGCGCGAGAGCCTGAAGGTCATGGTCGTCGAGAAGCCTGGCAGAAGGCTGAAGCCTTTGCAACCC
The DNA here is from genome assembly GCA_001788395.1 of Candidatus Rokubacteria bacterium GWA2_70_23. Classification (GTDB taxonomy): domain Bacteria; phylum Methylomirabilota; class Methylomirabilia; order Rokubacteriales; family CSP1-6; genus UBA12499. Next base: position 7,256 of record MGBT01000180.1, on the reverse strand, counting down.
GCGCTCAGCGACCTGGTACCGGGAGAGCGCGCGTGATTCGTCTCCGAGCGCGCCGTCAAGCCAGGCTATCGATGGCGGCGGGCGCTTCCTCTTCTCCGCCGCGGCGCCGGTCTCCGAGGCGGCGGGTCGACGCTGGCGCTTCCACGGGCCGGGGAAGCCGCTCCGGCCAGCGCCTCTGCCACGCGCTCAGGCGAGAGACGATCGGGGAAGTCCTCGAGGCCGTAAAGCGCCCAGCCGTCCACGAAGCGCACAAGCTCGAGGGTCTCGGGATCGCCTGACCAGTATCGGCCGTCTCCGGAGCTGGCAAGTCCCTTGCCGAGATGATACAGAACGCCCAGCGGCCTCGCGCTGTCGGCCGCCGGGTCGAAGATGCTGATGCGGCCATCATCCCCGCCCGAGGCCAGCCGCTCCCCGCGCGCCTCCCAGGCCACCGACCAGACCCTACGCTCGTGCCCTTCGAGGCTGCGGAGGAGCTTGCCCGTGGCCGCCTCCCAGAGCTTCACCGTCCCATCATCCCCGCCCGAGGACAGCTGCTCCCCGCGCGCCTCCCAGGCCACCGACCTGACCTCACCCTGCTGCCCTTCGAGGCTGCGGAGGAGCTTGCCCGTGGCCGCCTCCCAGAGCTTTACCGTCCCATCATCCCCGCCCGAGGCCAGCCGCT
>MGBT01000180.1:222-6547 GCA_001788395.1 Candidatus Rokubacteria bacterium GWA2_70_23 | reverse complement strand
CTCCCAGAGCTTCACCGTCCCATCATCCCCGCCCGAGGCCAGCCGCTCCCCGCGCGCCTCCCAGGCCACCGACAGGACCCTATGCTCATGCCCTTCGAGGCTGCGGAGGAGCTTGCCCGTGGCCGCCTTCCAGAGCTTCACCGTCCCATCAGCCCCGCCCGAGGCCAGCCGCTCCCCGCGCGCCTCCCAGGCCACCGACAGGACCCCATGCTCATGCCCTTCGAGGCTGCGGAGGAGCTTGCCCGTGGCCGCCTCCCACAGCTTGACCGTCCCGTCATCCCCGCCCGACCCCAGGCGCTCGCCGCGCGCGTCCCAGGCCACTGACCGGCCGGGCCCCCGCTGCCCTTCGAGGGCCCGGAGGAGCTTGCCGGTGGCCGCGTCCCACACCTTGGCCGTCCCGTCATCACCGCTCGAGGCTAGGCGCTCGCCGCGCGGGTCCCACGCCACCGACCGGACAGGCCCCTGCAGGCCTTCGAGGGTGCGGAGGAGCCTGCCGGTGGCGGCATCCCACAGCTTGACCGTCCCGTCATCCCCGCCCGACGCCAGGCGCTCGCCGAGCGCGTCCCAGGCCACCGACCAGACCCGGTCGCGATGCCCGTCGAGGATACGGAGGGGCTTGCCGGTGGCCGCGTCCCACAGCTTGACCGTCCCGCCATCCCCTCCCGACGCCAGGCGCTCGCCGCGCGGGTCCCAGGCCGTCGACCAGACCCAGCCGCGATGCCCTTCGAGGGTGCGGAGGAGCTTGCCGCTGGCCGCATCCCACACCTTGACCGTTCCGTCAACCCCGCCCGACGCCAGGCGCTCGCTGCACGGGTCCCAGGCCACCGACCAGACAGATGCGCGATGCCCTTCGAGGGTGCGGAGGAGCTTGCCGCTGGCCGCATGCCACACCTTGACCGTCCCGTCATCCCCGCCCGACCCCAGGCGCTCGCCGCGCGCGTCCCAGGCCGTTGACCAGACTCGGTCGCGATGCCCGGCGAGGGTGCGGAGGAGCTTGCCGCTTGCGGGGTCCCACAGCTTGACTGTCCCGTCAGTTCCGCTGGACGCCAGCACGAACCCATCGGCACTCCATGCCACGCAGGCTACCGAACCTTCGTGGCCGAGCTGCAGCGTCGCTGTCACCTCGGTTGGCTCGATCGCCCCCACCGTGCTATCCAGGGGGCCCAGCATTGCCAGCGGCAGGCTTGCTCTCAGGAAGCCTGCGCCTCGCAGCGCCGCCCCGGCGAGCGAGGCGCCGTCGAAATTGGCCCCGGTGAAGATGCCGAAGGAGAGCTTCGCCTTTGAGAGATCCGCATCGCCGAAGCGAGCGCCCCGGGCCATGAGGTGATCGGCCTCGGCCCCACTGAGGTCGGCGCCGATGAGCCGGGCCCCGCTGATATCGGCCAGTGACAGCTTCGCCCCGGCCAGCTTCGCCCTTTCGAGCCCGGCCCCCCGAAGCGAGGCGCCGGCGAGATCGGCGCCGCTGAGATCGTCGCCCGCTAGGTCTATGCCGTCGAGATTGGCGCCGACCAGCTCGGCGCCCTGGAGCTGCAAGGCCTCGGGCCGCGACGAGCGGAAGGCCTGGCGCAGCTCGTCGAGGTTCATCGCCTCGCTTCCATGCGCCCCCGAAGAGGCTTGCACGAGGGGACCGAAGCGGGACCGCGCCTGCCAGTAGAGGAGGAGCAAGGCGTTCTCGCTCACTCGGGGCTGGTAGCTCGCCGACAGGACCGAGGCCGCCAGCTCGGGAGTGCGCCCGGCCTCGGGCCAGTGCTGGAGGAAGTGAGCGATCTCGGGGGCGAGCCGCCTCAGGTGAAGCGTCGCCGGGTCATTCCGCGCAATCCCCTCCCTGATGGTGCGCGCCACGAAGAACTCCAGGAAGGAGCGGTGGATGAAGCTGTAATAGCCGCCTGCATCGCGATTGAGGAAGGTGGCCGACCGCACGGCGGCATCGAGCCGCTCCAGACTTATTCCCGGCGGGAGGTGGCTGCCCAGGAACTCACGCGCCTTGTCGGCGAGGACCTGGTAATGCACCCGCCCGTCGGGGGAGTCCCAGATGAACCGCGCGAGATGGGCCAGCAAGTCCTCGGCGTAGCGGCGCACGATGCCGAGCTGGCCCGCCGCGTGATCGAACCACCTCGCCGAGTAGGCCTCGTAGAGGTCGGCCACGTTCACCTCGCGGCCCCGAGCGCCGGCCAGCACCCCGGGCAGCGTCGTGACGATCATGTCGAGGAGGAAGGGGCGCCTGGCCAGATCGTCCAGGTTGTATGTGTCCCTGATCTGCCGGCGGAATGCCTGCCAGTCGGCCGGCGGGGGCAGGGCGCGCTCCAGGTACTGCTCGACCTGGGACTCGCTGAACTCCAGCAAGTAGGCGATCTGCGCCTCGGGCCTGTCGCGGATTTCCTCGTACAGGCGCGTGGCGCCCGGCGTGGAGATGAGCCCTGAGGGCCCGCGCAGCTCGCTCACCTCCTGGGGACGGTCCCTGAAGAAATTGGTCCTGCACGTGAGCAGCACCTTGGCCCGGCCCTCCGCGGCGCGGAGGATCTGTCTCAGGCTCTCGGCGAACTGCAAGGGCTCCAGGTAGCCCACCACCTCGTCGAACCCGTCGAAGATGAGGAGGAGTTGACCGGCCCGGTTGAGGTGGAGAAGGGCCGACGGGTTGATGGGCCGCGAGGTCAGCGACTGAAAATGGTTCGCGAGGATGTTCTCCAGGCTCACGGCGGCAGACCGGGCCTGGCCCAGGTCGATGACCACGGGCAGCCTGGCGCCCTCGCGCTTCTCGAGCGCCCGCCTGGCCAGGAGATGCCCCAGGTGCTTGCAGAGGCTGGTCTTCCCCGAGCCGAAGTCGCCGAGGAGGGCGAGGAGATTCTCGCCAGGCCTGTCGAGCCAGTCGAGCACGGCCTGAGAGGCCGGATACGCCGGGGGCTTCCGCCCCGGCTCCACCTCGCCCTGGAAGACCAGCTCCTGCTCCACGTACAGGCGCTCGAGCTCGGTGCCCTCGTAGCCGCGGATGCAGGCGTCGAGCGACGGCCCGAGATCGACGAGCAACCGCATCAGGTCGTCGTGGGTGCGGAGCTGGACGAAGGCCCCCGCCGCCTCGGCATGGGCATTGTCGGCGAAGCGGGACCGGGCCACCATGATGGCCTGATAGGAGCGCCTGTCGCCCTCTCGGGCTGAAGCGACCTTGGCGGCGAATTCCCTCACCTCGCGCTGGCCCACGGGCCTGTCCGTGTCCTTGCACTCCACCAGAGCGTCCTGAGGGATCGCCGCGCCCGGCATCTCCAGCCTGATGTCGAATTGCATGGCCTTCTGCGTGTAGCCCACGGTGGCCTGGTAGCCGAGGAGCCTGAAGAGATCGGCCACCTGCTCCTCGAAGCGCTTGGCCCGCTCGAACAGCTCGCGCCGGCGCAGGGCGCCGGGTTCGTCCTCGCGCTCGCGGCCCAGGCGCCGCACCCGCCGCTCTTGAATTTCGCGCTCGGCGGCGGCGATCAGCTCCTCCCGCGTCCTTTCCAGCTCGTCGGCGAGCCGGGTCAGCTCGGGCATGGCCGCGGCGCCCGCGCCGCGCTCCAGCGAGGGGACCGCATCCCCGAGAAGCCACTCGGGACGCAGCGGGACCACCAGGTGGGGCTCCAGGTTGCGGGAGCCGAACTCCGACATTCTCCGGCTGACGGCATTCTTGAGCCGGGGGTCTCCGGGAACCTTGTTGGCCACACGATAAACCCTGAGACTCCTGTCTGCGGCCTGGCGGCGGGTGACGGCATTGACCACGCGCTCGAGCCCGGACAGGTTCTGGTCGCCGAGCGTGTAGACGAGCACCACGAGGTCGGGAAGGTGGACGGCGCATAGCGACCCGAGATCCGTGTAGCCCGTGCGCGAGTCGATGACGAGATAGTCATAGCCCAGGTCCTCGGTGAGGAGCTGGGCCACGCGGAAGAAGAAGTCTATCCCCGGCCCCTTCTCGGGCTGGAAGAGCCTGGCCCAGTCCAGCGCGGCATAGCGCGCGCCATAGCTGTCGTCGAGCTTGCCCGGCAGGAGGAAGGACAGCCGGCCGCCGGCCTTGGCGATGCGCCCATCGGCCAGGTCCAGAATCGAGTCGCGCAGGGCGCGCTCCGGACCCTGGTAGTCGGCAGCCTCCGACTCCTGGGCGCCCTGCAAGTCCAGCAGCATGTCGAGCGTGCCTTTCGCACAGAGGGCGTCGATCTCGGCCAGTTTAGGGATCTTCTGGATGCCAGGGGCCTCGAGGTCCAGGTCCCAGACGATGACTGAGCGGCCGCGGCGGGCGAGCTGGGCGGCGGTTTCCACGGCCAGCATGGACCGGCCGACCCCGCCCTTGAAGGAATAGAAGGTGACGATCATCCGGGGTGCGCGGGCACGACGCCCAGGTCAGCGACTGGCCGGGTGTGCCGGTCGCGCAAGTCCGCGGCTCGGTTGGCCCAGAGGCCGCTGAGTCCCATGTTCCAGTCGCGGGCCGGCGCGGGGCTCTCTGCTGCTCCGGTGGATCGTGGCAGGCCAGGAGCCAGAGCCGAGAGCGCCTCGGCCAGCCGGCGTGCCGCCAGCCTCGACGGGGCGCCCCTGTCCATCAGCTCGGCTTCCAGCCGATCCGCTTCGGGCGCCTCTCCCTCTCCGCTCCGAAGCCGATCGAGCACGCCCGCGACATGATCGAGCCAGGGAGGCAGCACGGATTGCTGAACGACCTCTCGGCCCACGGGGCCAAGGTCGAGGACGATGTCCCGCCCCTCTTCCCGGCGGCGGACAATGAGGTCGGCCTCGTCGAGGTCGCGGAGGATGTGCGAGAGATAGGACTCGCTCACCCCCAGACGGGCGCGGACCTCGCTACGAGGCATTGGCCCGCCGCGCTCGGCCAGCGCTTCCAGCACTGCCTGGGCTTGCCCCTTGTAGCTACGCAGGATCGAGTCCACGGCCGCCCTGTCGCTGCGCCGGGCTGCCTCGGCGAGGAGGCGCGAGAGGCCGAACCAGGCGCCGTAGATCTCGGGGTGGGCCTCGCGGAGGGCCGCCCCGGCCGGCCCGGTGAGGAGCTTCCCCAGCTCCAGGCATTCCTCGAGGATCTCGGCGCGGGAAGCGCGCCTGAGGAGATGCAGGGAGCGCTCGACGAGGAGCGCCCCCATGCGCCCTAGCGCCTCGGCCGGCCGCTTCTCCCGGATGCCCTCCTCGAGCACCGGGGCCAGCCTGGACATCGGAGCGCCTATGAGACCCGTCAGGTCCATCGAACCCCTCCTGACTCAATCATATTTCAAGTAGAGAGAGTATACGCCTTAATAGACATTGAATCCGAGGAGCTTGTTCAGGGCCCTATACGGCCCTGAACATCAAATACTCCCCACATTCCAGTGGGTTGTGCCACGAGTCACCCATGCCAGGGACCCTGAAGAAGCTGGCGCTTTCGCCTGATCTCCAGCCGTCCAGCCATCGGTTACAGACGAAGGTGGCGGCGAGCTGGCTGGCCTGAAACGTCGCAGCGGCAGTCTCGTGCGCCCCTGTAGCCGGGCTCAGCGATGGCACCAGGAGCGCGTCGGCATGGGACTTCATGATGGCGGCCATGGCAGGCAGATGGAAGAGATCGAGGCAGATCAGGGTGAGCAGGTTGCCGATCTCCGACTCGATCACGGTGATGGCGTCGCCCGTCAGCAGGCGCTCTCCGCATGGAGCCTCTCCAACCATGGTGAAAGGAGCCAGCTTCCGGTGTCGATGCAGCTCGAGTCCGTCGGGACCGAGCACCAGGGCCTCGTTGACGTCCGCCCCGCCCGGCTCGGGCGCATGGCACAGGCCAAGAACCGTGAGCACCGGGTGGTCCTCCAGGGCCCGATGACTTCCGAGGATTCGTTTCACGTCGGCCAGGACGCCTGGAGTGATCGATAGCTCGGGAAGCACGAGTACCGTCGCGCGCTCGTGCCGGGCGGTATCGAGCGCGCGAGCCACCTCGCGGGAAAGCGCCTCCTCGTCCCTCGGCTCCCGGAGGCTCACGAATTCCGGAGGGGAAGCGGCGCCAACCCCGTCCAGGTCGGGGTAATCCACGCCGGCCGTGAGGGACCAGAGCATGACGCTGAGCCGGCGCTGCTCGGCCAGCAGGCGCTCATCCAGGAACGGTTGGCTGTCCGCCAGCCTCACCGCATTGATGTGGAATCGCCCAACCGGGTCCCGGGGCACCACGGCAGTGGACCTCGCGAACGCCACGATCGTACCCCCCTGGTGGGCCGCCCACGCGCCCCCATATCTCTCGCTGAGGACATTGCGCCGCCTCCTGACCAGGTAGGGCCGGCCGTCAACCCCCAGCAGCTCGCCGTCATCACCCGCCCGGGCCATGTCCGCGGCCACCTTGCTGAGCGTTCGA
>MGBT01000180.1:0-131 GCA_001788395.1 Candidatus Rokubacteria bacterium GWA2_70_23 | reverse complement strand
GGCCAGGGTCGAGACCTTCGGTGGACAGAGGCGTGAGCCGCAGCGGCTGCACGCCGGCCTGGTGCAGAGCGTTCTGGGCTTCGGCTATCGTCGCCTCGTCGTAGTACGTCCAGAGGAGGACGAGACAGGCT
>MGBT01000179.1 GCA_001788395.1 Candidatus Rokubacteria bacterium GWA2_70_23 | reverse complement strand
GATGCGCAGCGGCGACCTGAGCGCGATCTCCCTGCCCGGGATCGAAGATGAGACGCTGCGGGACTTGAGCCGCGGCCGGGACGACACGATGCAGGATCTCACGCGCAGCACGCGCCGGCTGACATCGTTCCTGCTGCGGCACGACGTTCGCTCCGAGAGCCGGGCGAACGGGAACCCGGCCCCTCTCCCCTGCCTGTCGGAGGTGGTGTGTCCGACCCCGCCCAACCAGATCGTGTTCCAGGAGTCCGCGCGCGCGGTCAGCGATCAGCAGGAGCGGCTGCAGCCCCTGGAGCGCGAGCTGCACGAGGCGGCGCAAGGCTCGCGGCTGTCCCCGGTGGTCGAGGCGATCCAGGCCCTGCGGGGCGTGGAGCTCACCGGCGCCGGCATCGTGCTGGCCGCGCTCGGAGACCTCCCGCGCTTCGACACCCCGCGCCAGCTCATGAGCTGCCTCGGCCTGACTCCCTCGAAGTACTCCTCCGGAGAGCGACGCCGGCAAGGCGGCATCACGCCGCCGTGGAACAACCTGCATCGCAGTTCCACATCTAACGCCAGCCCCTTTTCTGTCTAAACCGGTGAGGCCACTGCTGACCGCCACATGCGTCACGGTGACAACCTTGAAACCTGACGGTCGCGGTGAGCGCCCGCGGCGAGGGAAGGCGAGCCAGCGGTCCGCTCGACTGCGGTGTCATGCGATTGCGGAAGACGACTCACCATCTCCTCGACATCGGCCGGCACCTGGCACCGACGCACGACACGCGGCCAGAGATCAAGAAGTGGGGCCGCAATGAGCGAATCGGGGAGTCGAATCGTCGCCACGTCGTCATGCAGGTACGGCCGACGCCCGCAATGTAGCGCATCGCACGAGGCACGAACCCCGGGCCGGCACACCTTCCAGGAGCAGGTCCGCCCCAGGTAGTGGCATCGCTCGTCTGCCAAGAACACGTCTGCGCCTCGGTTCTGGCTCTGGAGCCGACCCATGAGCCGGCGCGCCAACGAGGCCAGCGGCGCGAGGTCGGCATCGCCGGCAACATACACCAAAAGATCGACATCCTTCGGGCTTGGGCGGTCGCTTAGGATCGAACCGATGAGCGCGAGCCGTTGAACCCCTGATAACCGAGTAGCCGATTGCACGAACCACAGGGCAGCTTCGAGCAGGCTGGCCCGAACCTTCGCCTGGCCCTCGTTCATCGAAGCCACCGAGCGACGCTCACAGGATCCTTCCGCATAACACCCCTGTTCGGCGGCCTTCCAGTTCCACCGCCGTCATGGCAATAGATCGAGTGCCCGTGTCAGGCGTGGACCGAACCGGATTGCCGCGAAGTCGCGGCGATCCGTCGTCAGCACTCGGTAGACGTGCCGTCGTTCAGCTACAGCCACGACTGTCCCATCGACCAGCCCCAGGTTGAGCGTCCCGAATTCGGCGTGGAGTTCGAGGGCCCGAACAATGTCGGAGGGTAAGGGCAGCCCATATTCGTACCTCGTCGCCGGATCAAACATTTCAGCGATGGGTTTCCGCATGGCGGCCCTGTTCTCCCGGAGAAAGTAGTCCACCTCGGCAAGAACGAGTCCAGGCACGATAACCAGACTCGCCGATGTCAGGATCTTCTCGAACTCACGGAAACTCGGTTTGCCGTCTCTCGTGCTGGCGAGGCCCCGGAGGAGTCCGCCCGTGTCTGCGGCGATCGGCGGACTCAAGCCTCGAGATCTCGAAAGAGTTCAGACTCATCGCCGAGTTTGTTGTCCATCGATTCGAAGAGACGCGTGGAGGGCGGCCGGCAGCCGGTGTAGTAGCGAGACGCCACCACCCGCAGGCCCTTGCGAATGAGGGCTGAGGCGGAGTAGCCCGCCGCCCGGGCTCTCTGCAAAGCTCGGACGTCCTCCTCTTCGAGCCGAACCGTCGTCGAAATCAAGCGCGCCATGCACTCACCATGCATGAGCTAGCGCCCGAACGCAACCAGCCGGCGTGGACGCTTCCCGCCAGGGCCCCGGCGAGTTCGCTGGTACGTCAGCGGAGGACCACCGAGGTCCGCCGGTCCGCCGAACGCTGCCGTTGAACTGCCAGGACCGCGCAGCGGGACTGGGCAGCTCGAACGGCTTGTTACGCTTCGCCCTCGCGAAACAAGGCATCAATCATCGCGAACACCTGTGCAAGCTCTGACTCGGGAAGACGGCCGGCCCGCTCGGCCCGGCGAACTTGCCAATCGAGGCTCTTCACCTGATCGGCCGAGACGACACCCTGAACGGCCAAGCCCGCGGGGACGGCGACTTCGAATGGATGGCCCTTGACGTGAGTCGTCACAGGGCAGAAGAGCGCCGAGCCAACCTTGCCGTAGTACGCGGACGGGGAAAGGACCAGGGCCGGCCGGCGCCCCGCTTGTTCGTGACCGGCTTGCGGATCGAGCGACAGCCAGACGAGATCCCCGCGGTGGGAAACGTAGCGGCGCGCCCTCACCAGGCCTCGCGTCCAACGGCACGACCGGTGGCGGCCTCGCCGTGGAGGTTGCGCTTGGTCACGCGTCGCAGGAGCTCGCGGAGCCGAACCTGACGCGGAGAGACGGGCGCGGCCACCAACCGGCCGTCGGCGACCGACACATCAACCAGCGTGCCTTCGCTAACGCCTGCATCTTCCGCGAAGGGCTTGGGAATGCGTAAGGCCAGACTGTTGCCCCATTTCCGAACTTGGACGCGCATGATGAGTAGGCTCCTCGGATCGGACCGTCGTATCTACAAGACCGATACGCCGGCGTATCGCGAAACGCAAGTCGTGCCACGGTATGCGGCAGCGAAGCCTACCGCTCACATTCACCAGCCGCGTGCGAGCAGCGCGAGTGAGCGGTCTGGTGCACCGTGGAGCTAGACGTGGCGCAGCTGCACCCGGAACGCGTCCTCGCCGAAGCTCTCATAGACGCTGCCTCGCAGCTCATACTGAGATCCGTCAACGGTGATACGATGCTTGCTCTTCGCAATGCGGTGGAGCTCCTCCCGGAGCGTGACCGCCTCCGGGCTTGAACTTCGGAACGTGGCAATGCTGTGGCCCACGCCGCCCTTCGCGGCAACGACGTGCTCGTAGCCGTCCTGGTATTCCACGTCCAGGAGGTCTGCCCCGCGACGAATTGCCTCCGCGGCGAGGCGTTCAACGATGCCCTCGTGCATGGGGCGCATCGATGCATGGCCTCCAGGCGTCAGTCGTCGAGCCGCCATGCCGCCTCCTCGAACCGACGCCGCCACTTCACGCTCAGCTTCTTGTCATCAGCCAGGGTCTTGAGCGCTTCGCGCGATAGAGGCGCCGGAAGCTGCATGAGCGCTCGTAGCACCTCGTTGAGGTACGTGCGAGTGGCTGGCGATGACGGGACGCGATAGAACTCGGCTTTCAGCGCGTCAGCCGCTGCCTCCGATGGAAAGAACGAGACCGCGCGAACGAGGACGGCCATACGCGTCAAATCGCCCCCATGAACCCGCATGAGCCCGAGGAGGAAGATCCCCGCCTCCGGCCGCTCGTTTCTGGCCATCGTCCCGAGGAGGATCCACGCGTCGCTGGCGCGGCCCACATCGAGGCTTACGGCCTGGCGCAAGATCGGTTCGATCGGGAACGTGCTGGGGTCGAACTCCGTCACCATTCGTGCGCGTACCATTGTCTTACCGCTTCCTTTCCCCTCCTGCGTCTAGCCAGTATGACTTCCACGACGTGAGGCTGACCCCCAGCGATTCGCGGGTGAGCCTGGACGGGCCAGAGCCGCCCTGTGCGCAGGGCACACAACGAACGGGGAGGTTAGCCATGGACCACTGTAGCAAGACCGTGTCTGTCGGTCTCGATGTGCAGGAGGACTCGATCGCCGTCGCCGACGCGCCGGAGGACCGTGGCGCCGAGGTGGTGTCGCTGGGCGTGATCGGGACCCGGCAGAGTGACAGTGACACGCTGATCCGGCGGCTCGAGTCCAAGGGCGCGACGCTGTTGTTCGGCTCCGAGGCGGGGCCGTGCGGCTCCTGGCTGTACCGGGACCTCACCGGGACGGGCCTGGCCTGCCAGGTCGTGGCGCCGTCGCTGATCCCGCGCAACGGGGGCGACCGCGTGAAGACGGATCGGCGCGATCAGATCACGCTGGCCCGCCTGATGCGCAGCGGCGACCTGAGCGCGCTCTCCGTGCCCGGGATCGAAGACGAGGCGCTGCGGGACCTGAGCCGCGGCCGGGACGACGCGAGGCAGGATCTCACGCGACGCACGCGCCGGCTGACGTCGTTCCTGCTGCGGCCCGACGTTCGCTCCGAGGGCCGGGCGAGCTGGAACCCGGCCCCTCTCCGCTGGCTGCCGGAGGTCGTGTGTCCGACCCCGCCCCAGCAGACCGTGGTCCAGGAGTCCGTGCGCGCGGTCAGCGAGCAGCAGGAGCGGCTGCAGCCCTTGGAGCACGAGCGGCACCGGACGGTGACGGGCTGGCGGCCGGCCCCGGTGGTCGAGGCGATCCAGGCGCTGCAGGGCGTGGAGCTCACCGGCGCCGTCATCGTGCTGGCCAAGCTCGGGGACCTCACGCGGTTCGATCGCCCGCGCCAGCTGATGAGCGATCTCGGCCTGACTCCCTCGGAGTCCTCGTCGGGAGCGCGGCGCCATCACGGCGGCATCACTCGGGCGGGGAACAGCCGCGCCCGGCGCGCGCTGGGGGACAAGGCGTGGGCCTCTCGGTATCCGGCCAAGGTCAGCCGGCATCTGCAGCTGCGGCTGGAGACGCTGCCGACCGAGGTCCAGCCGATCGGCTGGAAGGCGCCGGTGCGCCTGTGCCGACGGTACCGGCAGTTGACCGCCCACGGGAAGCCCGTCACCCAGGTCGTGGGGGCCATTGCCCGCGAGATGGCCGCCTTCGCCTGGGCCAGTGCGCGCCTCGTCCCGCTGGCCTCCGGACGGGCGGCCCCATCGAGACAGACGGGACCCCGAGCCAGTGATCCCGATCTCGAGCCATCGGCGGAGGCGCAGGCCCGGTATCGGCGCAATCTTCGATCGCGTGATGCGGCCACGCCCTCGCCCCGAGAGCGACGCAGGCGCCGCGACGGACACCTGGGCGGGGGGAGCCACCCCACGGATCACAGCATGATCACCCGTCGCCGTGACAGGCTCCGTCTCTTCCGATGGCTCGAGCACCCCCCCCCCGTGAAGGCCCGAACACGAACGGCCCCCGCGATCCGAGGGTCCCCGTAGCCCTTGACGGTGGAACGCATATCAACGCTGCCGATGAGCGGCGCCCGTCAAGAGCGTTCGCTCGATCGGCTGGTTAGACCCCGAGATCGTGAGGCCGCTTCCTTGTAGGCGCGCAAGACCGCATTCATCCGAGTCTGCCAGCCAGGGCCTTGGGCGCGGAACCACCCGAGCACCTCGGGGTCTACGCGCAAGGAGATCGATTCCTTCGCCGGCTGCGCCTTCAGTCCCCGTCGCACGATGCCCCGAACGATATGCGCAGGGTCCGCTTCGGGGTGCCCTCGCCCGGTCTTGATATCCCGGTCTTGCTGGGCACCGACTCGTGCCCAATCAGTTCGCGATGCTCTCAAAGTAGATTTCCCGCTCACGCTTGGTCGCCTTTCGCATTGAGATGATGTGGATGTGGTTGCCTGCTTCCGTGTGGACGATCGAGACGAGGAGTTCGCGAAGAAGACCGAGTGTCACGAACCTCTGCTCGCCATAGGCCAGGCGGTCGTCTTGGTACGTGTAGGTAACGCCGTCAAACACCTCATCCGCGTCGACAAAGTCGAATCCGTGCTTCCCGAGATTGGCCCGGCGCTTCGCCTCATCCCAGGTGATCATTCGTTGAGTGTATATACGTATAGCATATTCGTCAAGGAGCTGTCACCTGACGGCCTAGACAGTAGGACTTCCACGACGTGAGGCTGACCCCCAGCGCTCTTCGCGGGTGAGCCTGGAAGGGCCAGAGCCGCCCTGTGCCCGGGGCACACATCGACCGTGGAGGTCAGCCATGGACACGTGTCGCAAGACCCTGTCTGTCGGTCTTGATGTGCACAAGGACTCGATCACCGTCGCCGACGCGCCGGAGGACCGTGGCGCCGAGGGGGTGGCGCGGGGCGCGATCGGGCCCCGGCAGAGCGACAGTGACACGCTGATCCGAAAGCTGCAGGCGAAGGGCGCGACGCTGGTGGTCGGCGACGAGGCGGGGCCGTGCGGCGACTGGCTGTATCGGGACCTCACCGGGAAGGGCCTGGCCTGCCAGGTCGTGGCGCCGTCGCTGATCCCGCGCAAGGCGGGAGACCGCGTGAAGACGGATCTGCGCGATGCCATCACGCTGGCCCGCTTGATGCGCAGCGGCGACCTGAGTGGGTTCTCCGTGCCCGGGATCGAAGCCGAGGCGCTGCGGGACTTGAGCCGCGGTCGGGACGACGCGAGGCAGGATCTCAAGCGAAGCAAACACCGGCTGAAGTCGTTCCTGCTGCGGCACGACGTTCGCCCCGAGGGCCGGGCGACCTGGAACCCGGCCCATCTCCGCTGGCTGCCGGAGGTCGTGCGTCCGACCCCGCCCCAGCAGATTGTCTTCCAGGAGTCCGTGCGCGCGGTCACCGAGCAGCAGGAGCGACTGCAGCGCGTGGAGCGCGAGCTGCACGCGGCGGTGAAGGGCTGGCGGCTGGCCCCGGCGGTCGAGGCGATCCAGGCGCTAGGGCGTGGAGCTCGCCGGCGCCGTCATCGTGCTGGCCGAGCTCGGGGACCTCACGCGGTTCGATCGCCCACGCCAGCGGATGCGCTCTCTCGGGCTGACCCCCTCGGAGTCCTCGTCGGGAGCGCGGCGCCATCCAGGCGGCATCACGAAGGCGGGGCACAGCCACGCCCGGCGGGCATTGGTGGAAGGGGCGTGGGCCTATCGGTATCCGGCCAAGGTCAGCCGGCCCCTCCAACTCCGACTGGAGAAGCTGCCGACCGAGGTCCACGCGATCGGCTGGACGGCGCAGGGGCGCCTGTGCCGACGGTGTCGCCAGTTGACCACCCGGGGGAAGCCCGTCACCCAGGTCGTGGTGGCCATTGCCCGCGAGATGGCGGCCTTCGCCCGGGCCAGTGCGCGCCTCGCCCCGATGGCCACCTCCTGACAGACGGCGGCCCCATCGAGGCAGACGGAACCCCGAGCCCGTGATCCAGATCTCGAGCCATCGACGGAGACGCGGCCCCGGGGTCGGCGCAATCTTCGATCGCGTTATGAGGCCCCGACCCTCGCCCCGAGAGCGAAGCAGGCGCCGCGACGGACACCTGGACGGGGGCAGCCACCCCACGGATATCAGCATGATCAACCGTCGCAGTGACAGGCTCCGTTTCTTCCGGTGGCTCGAGCAGCCCCCCCCCGTGAAGCCCCGAACCCGAGCGGCACCCGCGATCCGAGGGTCACCGTGGCTCTTGACAGTCGAAGTCATATCAACGCCCGGTCTCAGCCCCGGCCGAAGGCCGTCGGCGGGATGCCGTGGTTCGACCCCTGACGCCACCGCTCGCTACAATAGCGCGATGAATTCATCTCGTTCGAGTTCGCAGTCACGGAGGATGGCTGCCAGGAGCCCCGGGCCCATAGTCTCGCCGGCGTGGATGGGCACGACCGTTCCCCGGCCGTCGCGGTGACGAAGGTAGTGGTGGCTGCCCTTGATTCTTGCGACCTCGAACCCCGCCTTCCTCAAGGCCCCGATGATTTCCCGCCCCGTGATCCGCGGAAGCCGGGTCACGCCACGGTGATCCTTTGGACGCCGATGAAGTCGAGTGGCTCGACGCTCTCGCCCTGGACCTCAAGGCAGAGCTCGACGGCCTCGCGCACCCTGGTCATCAGCTCGTCGAGGGACGTTGCCTGCGTATGACATCCCCGAAGGGCGGGCACTGAAGCGACGAAGTAGCCGTCAGCATCCCGCTCGATAATCACGCTGAACTCCCTTGCCATGGGATCCCCCCCTTGGAGCGATTCTACGCTGAGGAGCCCCCTCCCGCCTTGTCCGCCGAACGCTTCCCTGGACCGGGGTCTATCTGCCGGTGAGGGCCCTGTCCAGGATCTTCCGCGACAAGTTTCCCAACCAGACCGACACGCGCGCCGTGCTCGGCCAGACTCCTGGTGAGGTCTGGGCGATGGAGTGGAACGTCAACTGCCAAACCGCCGGCGACGGCATGAGGGCCTTGCAGTACCCCGCCCCCTACGTGTTCAAGGTGGCGATCTCGGAGCGCCGCATCGTGAGCGTCGATGAGCACCACGTGCGCTTCCGGTATCAAAAGCCGCAGAGCAACCGGGTGCGGACGATGACGCTGCCGATCATGGAGTTCATGCGCCGGTTTCTTCAGCATGTGCTCCCGCGAGAATTCATGAAGGTGCGCTACAACGGATTCCTCACCCCAACCTCCTCGGTGTCACTGGCGGACGTCAAAGCCCGTATCGAGATGGCCAGCGGGTTCGCGGCAGCGGCCCCCGAGGCAGCGAGCGCGCAACCAGCAGCGCTGCCGTCACTGCGGTGGTGCCCTGCGGTTCTATCGCGTGGTCCTGCCCGGCGACTCCGCGATCGCCTGGCTCGCCTAGCTCGGCCAGCGGGCCCGCGAGTCGCCCAGCCTCAACGTCGTGCCCGCGGGTCCCTAGGATCCACGCGGCGCGCCCTCTGCGTCCGCACATCGCGAGCACTCGGCCGACAGCGATGATGCGCCCCATCTCCGACCCGGTCCGGCGACTCTCACCGGCCCGGACGGCCTCGTCTTGCCCGTCACGACGCGCCAGGGACATCCTGCCCCTCACGCTGGACTCCGCCGCCACGGGACCCAGCGCGTGAATAGCTTGTCCAACCCTGGCCATCGCATGCCCAACGGGCCTTCAGCATCCCGCCCGTCGTCGTAGCGCGCGCTCCCTCCACCCCTTCCCAAGGGTTCCCCATATCCGGCGGACGCCCGCTGTGCACACCGGGCTTCTTGAACATCGGGTCGAGACGACCGCGGCGGTAGTCTCAACCCTTATCGGTTGGACCGCTTCATGTTCCAAGAACAGGAGTTTTCCACAGTTCACGCATTCGGTGAGCGACGCTCTTCGCATATCCGTCCACGCCTGGAAAGAGACTCCTTGCCGTGACGTTCATCGACTTCAAGGCTCGAAAGGCGTCTTCCATGGCGTCGCGACCCATCAAAAAAGACCGAAGGCGTGGACGCTGTCTCGCCCCCGCCAAAGCTGACAGATTCTCAGACCACGTTCGGGTCACGTCCCCGGGGCACAAGAAGACGCCCTGCTGCAGACTGAGCCGCTGATTAAGCATTCGTGGAATTGCTGTGCCTACAAGCCGAAGGGCAGGTCTTCGGTCGATGAACAGCTTCTTGAAGGACGGGGAGTCTTTCCTGACGTAGACCCTCCAGTCGTGTGGCGAGAGCCGATGTCGAATCCGGCGTGCCAACCACTCAACGTCGAGTGCCCACACGATGGCGTGCACGGAGTTGGCTGGCTTGCTACGGTCGGACAGTAACGCCTCGAACGCAAAGTACGCAGCGACAAATGGTGAGTAGCTCCAGTCCAGCAGGCGTGTTGGTGCCCCGTGGTGCTGCATGAGGGCAAGCCAGCCGAGGTAATCGTCGGCGTCCAGTAGATATTCACGAACCTCGGGATGTCGTTGAAACTCACGGACCAGTCGGCACTCGACAGTCCGTGCCGACCTAAGCGGGACCTTCCAAGCATTGCAGGCGCGTTCAAGACTGGTCTCGTGTGTCCAATGCTCCAGTCCGCCCCGGTAGATCCAACGCCCGGGCAGAGAGGTTACGCCCTCCGTGAATTCTCGCCAACTCAGAGCGCGCCTCCCTCCCTCTCTCACGATGCACGACTTGGCAAGGTAGCCTCGCCGGCCCAACGGGCTGCGCTTCAGCTGCGCGCGAAGCGCGTCTGCTGGAAGCGCTTGTTGGGCCGTTTCTGGAGAGAGCCAGTCCTCACGATAGCCTCCGGGCGATGGCCGCGATCGGCTTCATGCCCTGGCCGAATCGGGCGATGGCCTCGCGGTGCTTCGCCAACTCCCCGTACGCGATGAAGCGAACATCTAGATCGACCTCCCGACTGAAGGCAGGACGCTTCAACTGTTCACGGACGTCAGCCTCACGGGCATCGGGGGCGACCAGGAACAAGAACTGTCCGGCCTCGCCGAAACCGCGCGCAAGATCCAGCATCCGTAGGATCCCGGAGTAGATCGACGTCGTGTGTTCGACCTCGAACGCGGCCGCTACCCGACCGGTTGCCGGTTCGACCCAGAGCATGTCGATCAAGCGTATCGTCTCGACAGCCGGGGCGTTTTCCAGCGCTTCGGGGAGGCGACCGAGGCACCCGTCAGCCAAATGCCCCTCACCGTAGGGGCGGTTCCGGTCGTTGCTCGCGACCCACACTCCGAATCCCAGGGCTGTCCCTAGATCCCGCAGCCATCCCTGGACCTCGGTGTGCGTGCGGTCCTCGTCGCGGGCGGCTTGAATCGCACGGTTGGCTCGGTCGGACTCGGCGCGGATCTCAGCAAGATCCTGCTCCCATCGCGCGAGCGCAGCGGCATCCGACTCGCGTGGCGGCGGCGGGTACCTGCCCGACCCGACATCGAACAGCGCGCCCGCGATTGCGCCCAGGTCGTTGGACAGAAGGTCGCGGTACTTCGTGTTTACCTCCCGGATCCCGCTCCGCATCGCCAAGTATTCGTCCCACCGGCCCAGCTTCACCTTGGCCCCCATCACCGCGTTGTAGCCCTTCACGATGGCCGTGTTGAAGGGCGGAACCACGGTCGGGTGGAGGAAGTAGAGGAGATTGGCAACCGCGGGCCCAAGGCCCTTGATCGCGGCGCGGTCGAGGACCTGTATGGCCCCGATCACCTGATCCTCCTCGCCGGCACAGCAGGCGCAAGTCTGGAGGAAACGGGCGAACGCGAGCTGGTTCGGACGGTTCTCGTAGATGTCGGGGATGCGCAGTTTGGGTTTCCAGAGGAAGGCGTGCTCGGCGCCGCGGAAGATCTGTCTCTGCTCCGCGATGGACCCTACGACCGTCTCAAGCGAGGAGCCCTTGTAGACGTTGCCGAAAGTGTCCGCTTCAATCTCAGCGACCACCGCCGAGATGCCCCGCCGTATTGAGCGGAAGTTCTTGAGCCGCTCTTCCCAAAGGAACCAGGTGCGGTAGGTGCCAGACGGGTCCTCACGCCAACGAGCGAGGAGGCCACGAACCGGGTCGACTGTGGAACTTTGCGCGTCAGGCACCTTGGTCAACCCCTTCCCTCATTCACGATCGAATCATCCGAATCGGCCTAAGGCCCACGTTCACCGGACGCGACCGAGCATCGCGAGGGAGCGTTCCCATGCAACGTGAAGTTATGGGCCTCATCGTTGTCACCGACAAGCCGGGCCACCCGCCGCCCCGCCGGCCAGACGAAGCGCGGACGAAAGCACTCGTGGGGCCTCGATCCGCGTCTTCTGGGCAAGCCGAGATCTATCCGGTTCCAGGACAAGTCGAGCCGATCGGTCGCTTCCCGGGGAACGGCTTGAAAGCCCGCCACGCTCACCGCCACATGAACTCCCCACGGGCCGGTTTGTAGCTGGCGCCGCACTGAGCGCAGCGGATGGGGTAGAACGGGATCGCGAGCAACCAGAGTCCGCCGGTGATCACTGCCGCGAAGAAGGTTCCCCACCCAAGGTGACGTTTGAACGGCATCGGCTTCCCACACGTCTCGCAGTGTTGCCGTTTCATCTCGCTTTCCCCCTCGGCCCGGGTGGCTGGGCCTTCGCGGGCAACGCCAGCGGCCCGGTCCGCCGTACTGCGAAGTCGCCGGCCGCTTCGCGGCCTGCCAGGCCATCGAAACAAATCGCGGGCGAGAGAACTCGTGAGGCCACGACACGCTCTTTCTCGCCAAGCCGGGGGTCGATCCGCTTCCAAACCACGTTGAGCCCCCCGGTCGCTTCCCGGGGAACGCAGTCCGGTGGTCCACCTCGCAGAGTGCGCATAACGGGGGCGGCGCGAAGCGTCCGCGCCATCGCCCGCGGTCACCGGCCGCGAGCGAGCATCGCGACCGAGCGGTCGGGTGAAACGTGGAGTTGGACGGCCTACTCATTCAGAGACTCACTTCCGTTGCATCAGGCAGGACCATCTGCGAAGCCGAGAGCGGGCCAAAGACGGTGGGGTCGAGGCGCACAGCCGCATAGACGTTGTGGTAGACGCGAAGGCCACGGACTTGCTGCGGACCGCCATCCAAGATTGCGATCGCGCTGACTGCCGTGTTCCATTCTGGCCCCAGCCCGCGATCTCCTCCGAAGAAGGGCGCAGAAACCCGACTCGGCAGAGACAGATCCTCCGGAACAGATACACGCACGCTATGCCGCCCGAACATGGCTTCCACGACATCCGCGCGGTCCGTGTAGCTCTTGAAGGGCGTGTTGTCGTACACCAGTAGCAATGTGGGGCAGCCCGCTCGCGCCGCGTCCTTCAGCTGAGCAGAGACGTCCTTGAGTTTGCCTCGAAGCCGATTTGCGGGGTGCCTGGCGGTGGCGTGGCCCTCGCGTAACTCGGCGAGCTCCCTCACGTCCTCGGCGTTCGGGTCGATCTGCTTCACTTCGCACGTGACCCGAATGTCACCGAGAGTAATCACATAGTCCGGCGTCCTACCAACGTCGGTGTCAACCCGAGCGCAGGGGATGCCCTTCGCCTGGCAGAACTGCTCGAACAGCTGCTCCGAGATTGGCTGCACACTCATCCTTCCCTCACCTCCGTCCAACGTTTGCCGCTCACCGGCGGCCGCGCATGGCTTTTCATCTACAGCCGTCCGGTACAGCCGCGGGTTAGCCGCTCCTATGGGACCCTCCCCTCGGGTCTTTGTGGGTATTTGGCCATACAATGCCCGTGGAAAGCGTCCCGAAACGCCTTCTCCTCCCGCACATACTGGTTGAGTCGTTCGACGTGGAAACTGTAGCCGCGCAGGGCGAGGCGCACCATGCTCACCAAGCTCGTGAAGATCTCGCGGTTCGTTTTGCCCACAACCATCGCCGGTTGGATCTGTCGCACGTGGTCCCAAGCGGACTCCAGATGCTCCCGTTTACATCCGTCGAACGTCTTGACCGCGAGTTTGTGGGCGAAGTCGTTGCGAATGGTCCGAACCGTATCTGCTGCGCCGAGCAGTCGGGATGGACAGAGCCGTAGGGCGCGCGCCAACTCGATCCGCATCGACAAACTAAAATCCCGGTTCTCCGCCAGACTCTTGTAGCCCGGCACGTGCGCTGCAGCCAGCTGGTTGACGGAGTCTTCAATCACGAGCGCACCCACGACGGCAACGGCCCGGTCATCCTTCGAATCGAGATGCGCGAACACTTCGTCAACTTCGGCCTGAACCACAGGCTCCCATTCCAGCGGAAGGCATCCATCAACAAAACGACGGAAGATGGTCTCTCCCTCCGGCCCTTCAAAGTTGAGAATCGACTCTGGACTCGGGCTCTCCGTCATACGCGATCTCGCTTCACTTCGGAATCGGCCTAACGATCGGCATCAGCCGCGCGCGGCTTCTTGCGCGGCGGCTGCATGCCGTGGTTAGCCGCTATTTTTTGAGAGGAGCGCCGTTGCTTCGACGTCAGTGGTCCTGCATTCATCGAGCGCCTTCTTGAGGATGTCCGCGAGAACAGCATAGCCCCTCGGACGCACCCCGTCTGAATAGTACTCATTGGTGTACACGAAATCCCCGCTTCCCTCGCGTTCAGTGACTTTTATAGCTCCGGGCAATGCTTCATACGCACGGCTATACTTCCAGCGCCCGTCCGCCGCTGCCTCGACTTGTTCGGGGAGATGTTTCAAAACTGCCTCAACCAGCCGCGTGCGCAGATGTGGGCAAAAGCGATAACGATATAGGTTCGTAGCAAGTTCGTGACGAATGCGCTCCTTGTCAAAGGCGAACACATAACCGCTGTCCAGAAGCCCTGCCTTCTGCCAACGTCCATACGAGAACCACTGCGCCCAGTCTGTCCATTCCATCCGTGCCTGCTTACATCCCCAAGGGTTGATGCGATTCTCGTCCTTGCCGAAACAGTATTCGATAGGCCGGTAAGCTGCGGCTCTTTGAGCGGCGCACCATATGAAGCCGAAGACCTCATCCCACGCAACTTCCCGGCCGTCGAGATATACTTTACGATTTCTCATGCCGCTCAACGAAGACGCGATCGGGACCATATCTCCGAAACAGTTAGATGGGAACGTGACCAAATACCAGGTCTTCTTGTTCTTCGTGGCTGTTTGCATCGTTCCTGTCGCGTTGGCAAGTTCCACCGCGCTCGCGAATCCGCCTGCCGTGGATTCACAGAATTCGATGGCATAGCCCTCCTTGGGAATGTCAAACCCAACCTGCACAGAAGCCGCGTCCGCAGATGCCAGAGGTTGACCGCATGACGGACAGAAACGTGCCTGCGCCGTGGCCGATTTCGAGCAAGAAGGGCATGTGATTTCGTGATTGGCGGCATCGCAGCGACGTGACGTTTCGGTAATGAGCTGATCAAGTTGACCTTGGCTGACGCCGATGAGCCGGGTAAACTCATGGATCAATCGATTTTCGCTCTCGCTGAGGTCTTGGTCCATCAGCGCGACGAAAAGCATATTCTCTAAGTTCTTCACCTGGTCGGCAAACGATCCTGCCTTAACGAAGGTATATGAGCCGTTCTCCACTGCCTTCTGTGCCGTTGCGAGTATCCCTTTCTTGGCATCAATACCTTTCCGAACTTCCTCCAATGCAGCGGTCTCCCTCGCCGATAAGGACTTGTCGGCGACCGCTGCACATAAGACATTCGCCAAGTAGTAAACCTTGTCTTGCTCAGTCAGTGGCATAGAACCTCCGGCGGCTAACGGGGGCGGCGGATGAGCGGCGGGAGGAACACGAGCTTGCTCGCGGGGCCGCCCGTCCGCTCCGGCCGCGTGATGGGCGGCGCGAAGCGACGCCCGTCAGGCGGATGCCAATCCGCCGCCCCCGATGGCGCGGCGCGAAGCGTCCGCGCCATCGGGAATTCGACGGACCCAGCGAGAAACGGTGACGCAGCGCGCGCTGCTGAATAGAGGCCCGATGGAGCTGGTCGTCGGAAGGCAAGATCAGCCTGGAACGGCGGCCCCTTATGGCGGGCCGTCGCGCGGACGGCGTCCTTGCTCTGCGGAGCCGTCGAGTCGCGTCCGAAAGGGCTGAGGGCCGATCGGCGGGGCTCGGCACGCCCGCCGGGCCCCGGTTGAGCACGTGCGTGCGGATCATCTTCCTGCTCGCCTCCCGGTGGCTCAGGGGCGTCTGGACTGTCAGGCTTTTCCCTGAGATCGGCACCCTCGCCCGCTCCGCCATGATGCGGAGACTATGGGTCCTCGCCGCGGGGGGCGCAAGGCTGGAACTGGGGCAGCGCGATCTCGCCGCGCTGCTCGAAGGTCACCGCCACCCGGTCGCCGATGGCGACGCGCTCGGGGTCGCCGCCCACCACGTTGGCCATCATGCGGAAGCCCTCGTCGAGGTCCACGAGGGCCACGGCATACGGGACGTCCAGCTTGAAGGCGGCCGACGGGGGCCGGTAGACCACGGTGACGGCGTGCAGCGTGCCGCGGCCCTCGGAGCGCCGCCACTCGAGGGCCGTGCCGCCGCAGGAGGCGCAGGCCGATCGGGGGTAGAACTGGGCGCGGCCGCACCCAGCGCAGTGCTGGTAGAGCAGCTCGCCGCGCAGGCAGCCGTCCCAGTAGGGCTGGCTCTCGGGTGTCGGCTGCGGCACGGGCTTGCCGATCTCGGTCATGGCGCCTCC
>MGBT01000178.1 GCA_001788395.1 Candidatus Rokubacteria bacterium GWA2_70_23 | reverse complement strand
GGCCGGCGTGCCGAGCCGGCGGAGGTCGTCGCCCTTCCCCGGCTGCTCCACCTTGATGACGCCGGCGCCGAACTCGCCGAGCAGGGTACAGCAGAACGGGGCGGCCACGAAGGTGGCGAGATCCAGGACCATGAGCCCGTCGAGGGCGCCCCGTGACTCACTCATCGTCTGGTCCTCCCGGCATCTCCGCCCCGGTGTCCTTCCCGCCCTCGCCGCGGTAGACGCGCTTGACCCGCTCGCTTGCCAGGAGATCTGCCGCCGGGCCCACGAAGGCCACGCGGCCCGTGTTGAGCACGTAGCCCACGTCGGAGATTTGAAGCGCCCGCGAGGCCTTCTGCTCGACCATTTTCTTGCGCTATGCCGTCCACTCCTGGCGGGTGAGGAGTCGCCAGGCGTTCTGGAAGGCGATCCGCGCGGCGGTGTCCCGGGACAACGAGGCCAGCAGCGTCCGCGACTGCACGATCTTCGTGGGGAAGTCCTCGTACCGGTCGGGAGCGATATCGCTCCCGATGGTGAAGCGATCAGGGTGGGTCTCGAGGAGTCTCCGCCACTCGTGGCGCAGGCGCCCGTCGCCGAACTGGGCGGTGTTGTGGATTGCGCCGCTGCCGGGGTACCGGCTGCCCGGCTCCGACAGGGCCAGGTCGCAGAACAGGTTGGGATGCCGGGACAGCGTCTGGCGCAGATAGTCGGGTCCGTACGCCGATTGCCTGTCGGGGTAGCGAACCTGTCCCGCATGGCACCAGATAACCTTGGCACCTGGATAGGCCTCGAGCATCTTCTCCAAAGGGGCCAGCAAGGCATCCTCGGGCTCGTAGTGAATCTGGAAGGCCAGCCCCGTCTCGCTGCTGAGCTGGAAGACGGCATGCCCCCAGGCCCCGTCGATCGGGATGATGATGTCCCGCCCGAACTTCCTCGCCCGGTACTGGGCGGGGGAGGGGTAGTGGCGGAACTCCAGCTCACCCAGGAGGAAGAAATCGCCGCTGCGCGCTTCCCGCTGCATCACCTCGAGAAAGGGGCCCTGCTGGCGGAACCAGTAACCCGTCGTCCCGTCGCAGGTCGTGGGGACGAAGCGGTCGGGGTGCTGCTTGGCGAGCGCCAGGGAGGATCGGCTCCCGCGCGCGGGATCGTTGAAATTCGGTGCGAAGCAGACGAGTGCCACGCCGTGCCGATCCATCTGCTCCACCATGGAGTCGGTGGGGATCTGCCCGCCGTAGGTCGCCTCGGTGTCGATGATGGGGAGGATGCCGCGTTGCAGGAGGGATCGCGCCCGCTCCGCCCAGCCCGCGATGCGCTGGGCGGCGGAGAGGGCCCCACCGCCCCCGGACTGGGCTTCCGCCTGCCCGCCGCTTGACAGGCCGCGCCATCCGCAGAGAGCGGCCAGCGACATCAACAAGGCTCGTCGGTGCACCTCAGCCTCCCGTGCCAGCCCCCGGGGATGGCATCGATGACCCCATGTTAACCGGTGCCCCTCTTCGCCCTCGCCATGCTGAGCGCGCTCTTCCATCGGGCCCGCACCATAAGCTTGGGGACAACCCCGCGGACTTCCTCCCTCGCTGGCGATGCGGCTGCGGGCGTGGCCATGTCTTGCCTCCTCGGTTGGCGTTCAGGCGATCTTGATGATGCCGGGCTCGACCTGCTGAAAGCGGTCGGCGACCAGCGGGTCGTGGCCCGCGACGATCAGCTTCTCCTTACCGGCCAGCGCGTGGATGGTCTCGAAGGCCTCCAGCATCTCGGGCAGGTTGGTGATGATCTGCACGGGCTGGCGCGTCTCCACGTTGTGGTAGAAATGCGAGGCATCCGAGGTGAGGACAACCGTGCCGCGCTTGGTCTCGACGCTGACCAGCTGCAGCCCCGCGGTGTGGCCGCCGACCCTGTGCACACGCAGCCCGGGGAACACCTCGCGGTCGCCGTCGAGGAACCGGACGCGGTTGGCGTAGTTCAGCGTCACGAGCCCGGCCAGCGCATTCACGTTGGCCGACCCCCGAAAGGCCGGCGTCCCGCCGTATTTTCCCGTCCAGAACGCGGCTTCTTCCTGCTGGATCCAGAACTCCGCGTTGGGGAAGAGGCTGTGGCCCGCCCAGTGGTCGTAGTGGAGGTGCGTGATGAGCGAGATCGGCACGTCGGCGGCCTTCACCCCCGCGCGCTCGACCATCGACGCCGGGGTGACGTAGTTGCGCATGCCGCGTGATGTGGCTTCGTCGTCCAGGAAGCCGGTGTCCACGAGGACCGGCTGCGGGCCGCCCAGGATCAGCCAGACGAAGTAGTGGAGCGTGAGCTTCTCGTGCGACGCCTCGCGGTAGAAGAACTGGCACTTCGTCGTGTCCCGTTCCGAGTACTTGAGCGCATAGACCTCGTACATGGTGTCCTCAGAGTCCCCTCAGGAGCGCGGGGTGATGACGAAGCGGAAGCGGGCGTCAGGCCGGTTATGGCGGCCGACGGCGTCCTGGACCTCCTCCGCGGTGAAGCGCTGGTACTGGGCCGGAGCGTCGAGGAGATCGTCGAGGCCGAGCCCGCGGTAGTCGAGCGTCGAGAGCCGGCGCAGCCAGAAATTCGGCGTCTTGAGCGTCTCGTCGAGGAAGGTCGCCGTCTGCTTCTTGGCCACGGCCAGCTCGTCGGGCGTCGGCCCGTCCTTGGCGAACTCGGCATACATCTCTTCCACCGCCGCCGCCAGCGCCGGCGCCTTGCCGGGGTCGGTCGGGGCGATCGCCGCGAAGAGCCCGAACCCCGGATAGACCACGCCCGGCTCGGAGGACGCGCCGATGCTGTAGACGAGCTGCTTGTCCTCGCGGAGGGTCTTCGTCATGCGCGTGGTCAGCACGCGCGCGGCCAGGCTGAGAAGCCGCGTGTCGCGCACGTCGCGGAGGTCGGCCCCAAAAAAGCCGGCGAGGACGGCGGCCTGGGGCGAGAGAACCTGGACAGACTCGCCGACGCTGATCGGCCCTTGCGGGCGGCCCATGGCGCGGAGATCCGCCAGAGTCTTGTCGTCGATGCGCGGCCGCGGGGCCAGCGCGCCCAGGTACCGCGCCACGAGGCGCGTGGCCGTCTCACGGTCGACGTCGCCGACCACGGCCGCCTCGATGGGGGCCTCCGTGATGAGGCGCCGGAGCCACGCCTGCGCGGCCGGGCGGGTGACCGCGCGCACCTGCTCGACGGTCAACGACCTGGGGCGGACCTCGCCCCGCGGATAGATGGCCGCCGCGCTCGCATCCATCAGCACCTGCATCGGCTGGCTCTTGCGCTGGGTGATCCGCTGCGCCTCCGCGTCCTTCCACTGCTCGAGGGCCGGCTGCTCGATGAGCGGATCGGTGAGCAGCAGATAGGCCAGCTGGAGCCCGCGCTCGAGCTCGGCGGCATCGCCGGAGACCGTCAGCGTCACGGTGTCGCCGGTCGCCGCGCCCCGCACGCGCACCTTCGCCCCCGTCATCAGGTCCCGGATCTGGGTGCTCGACAGCCTGCTCGTCGCCGGGCGCTCCCAGGCGCGCAGCGCGGCCTCGGTGATCCCACGGTTCGCCGCCGTCTCCTGGATCGGCCCCCCGGCCAGCGTGATCGCGATGCTCGCCTCGTTCTTGCGCTGATCCATGTGGCGATGGTGCACGCGCACGCCGTTGTCGAGCCACAGTGACGTCACGCCGCTCGCCGCGTGCGGCACGCTCTCCACCACGGCGCCGTCGCGAGGCAGGACCGCCAGGAGCGTCGTCGCCCGCGCCACGTCGACCGGCTTGCCGGGTGTGACGGCGACGGCGGCCCTGCCGAGCGCCAGGAACTGGGCCTCGCTCGCCACACCGTCGCTCGCGGGAAGCTCGGCGACGAAGAGGGCGCGGCTCGGGTCGAAGGCGGTGGCGAAGGCGTTCGAGACCTCGCGGGCCGTGATCCCGGGCAGCAGGCGCTGGAGGAGCGCGAGCGTCTGGGCGGCCGACATCGGCCGGCTCCCGCGGGTGACATCCCCGTGGAGCTGGCGCAGCACCTCCCGCGCCGGACGCGTCGCCTCCCGCCGCACGCCCTCCTCCGCCTCGGCCAGGAGCGCCACGCGCGCGTCCTGCACCTCGCGCTCGGCGAAGCCGTGGAGCCGGGCGCGCTGGAGAGCGATCCCGAGGTCCTTCAGCATGGCCCGCCACGTCCCCGGCAGGCCCGAGGCTTCGAGGGTGATCATCCGCATCGTACCGGGCCACTCCCGCATCGATGCGTTCGCCTCGAGGAACGAGACGCGGCCCGCTGCGATCTCCGCGCTCGTCCGGCGATCGAGCGCCCACATGCCGATGCGCTCGACCAGCTCGCGCCGCTCCCGGCCAACCGTCGTCGCCGGGCCCCGCGGCGGCGCGATCCTTGCGATCGAAACCTCGGCCCGCGTCAGCTCGGGATCGGTCACGACGATAACCCGCTGCCCCGCCGTCGGCTTGACTCCGACATCGCGGGGCACCGGCTTCGGGACGGCGCGGCCGCCGACGAACTGCTGCGCGATGACCTCGGCGACCATGGCGGGGTCCGTGTCGCCCACCACGATGACCGTCATGTTGCTCGGCACGTACCAGCGCGAGTAGTAGTCCTGGAAATCCGGGCGCGTCAGCGACTTGATCGTCTGCTCGATGCCGATGGGCAGCCGCCGTCCGAGCGTGGACTCGGGAGCCAGCCGCTCGAAGAACTGG
The DNA here is from genome assembly GCA_001788395.1 of Candidatus Rokubacteria bacterium GWA2_70_23. GTDB lineage: Bacteria > Methylomirabilota > Methylomirabilia > Rokubacteriales > CSP1-6 > UBA12499. The sequence continues at coordinate 15,008 of MGBT01000178.1, read as the reverse complement.
TCCTGCACCCGCTGGCGCGCGCTCGAGCGCGCGCGCTTCTCCTCGAGGATGATCTGGCGCTCGCGGTCGATCTCGGCGGGCTCCAGGCTCATGCGCGTGGCGATGTCCGCCATGTACAACATCCCCTTCTCGACGAGGTCCCGTCCCCCGCCCGGCAGCGTCAGCGTGTAGGTGGTCCGGTCGAAGCCCGTGAAGGCGTTCTGGTCGCGTCCAAAGGCCATACCCAGCGACTGGAAGAAGGGGACGACCGAGCCGGGCGGGAAGTTGGCGGTACCGTTGAACGCCATGTGCTCGAGATAGTGGGCGAGGCCCCGCTGCGCCTCTGTTTCGTTGAGCGAGCCCGAGGCGACGTGGAGCCAGATGCCCACGCGCCCCTCGGGGTTCTTGTGCTGGCGGATGATGTAGGCGAGCCTGTTGGGCAGGGTGCCCGTGACGAGGGCGGGGTCGGTCGGAAGTTTCTCGTCTGCGGGCGAGGCGGCCCGGGCCGGGCCCGGGGACGTCACCAGCAGCACCGCCATCATCAGCGAGATCAGGAATGTCGGCATAGCGCCTGCTGTCACGGAGGCTACCCGGTACACGTCAGAGGCCCGTGAGAGCAGCCCGAGGAGATTCTACGCAGGCCTATCTCCCCTGATCTCGGCGATCTTGCGGTCGCGATCGCCCGCGAGCCGCTCCTGGTCGCGCCGCAGCTCCTCGTTCAGCTTGTCGACCTCTTCGTGGGTCCGGGCGGCGGCCAGGGCTGCCTGGTGGAGGATCTCGCGCTCGGCGGCCTTCGCCTGGTGGAACTGGCGGGCCTCGGCGATGGCGGCCTTCTGCTTGGCGGTGAGCGGGTGTTCCTCGACGCTGGCCTCCTTGTCCTTCCGCCGGAGCCGCTCCATAGCCAGCTCGTACGCGCTCTTCGGGGCGTCGTCGCTCATGATTCCACAGCCTGCTAGGGCAGATGCGGTTTGACTTCGGCCTCGGTCAGGGGCGACCGGGCGTCCTTCCACCAGTGGTCGGGGTCGCGGCGGATCTCATACACCACCTTGCCCCGGTCCGGGCAGCGATAGGCCATGACATTGGCCGAGGACATGCCATTGACGAGCCCATAGAGCCGGGCGCTCTGCTGGGACAGGACGGGCAGGCAGATCTTCCCTTGTACACAGCCGTTCGTGATCACGATCTTGTCCCCGACCTCGTGGACGGGGCACGAGGGCGGCAACTCTGCGACGATCTCCTTGACTTCCATGGTAACCGGATAGCGTGGCATATCTCACCTCCCGAGAAATGATACGAGTCTAGCAGGGTGGTCCCCGTCTCCTCAACTGCTCGTCCGGCCTGCTTCTCAGTCGGCGAGGTACCGGCGCTCGCGGTCGCTCCACCAGGTGGCGTTGACGACCCGCTCCCGGTCCTTGAAGCTGGCCAGGCGGTCTTCGATTCGGGTCGTGTCGCCGTCCTCTTTGAGGACCTGCAGCACCTCCTGCACGGCCCGGATGGCGGCGCGGTGCGACTGCGACGGAGCGTCGTCACCGCCCGGCACGCGCGAGCTGTGCCGCGTGCCGGGCGGCCAGCCGTCCGAACACCAGGCCGCGCAGGACCGAGGTCGAGCCGGCGTACGATCCGTAGTAGATACCCATGGTTTCCCCGGCGGCGTAGAGACCCCGGATCACCTCGCCGTCGTTGTTCACCACCTCGGCGTTGGGGGTGACCTTCAGTCCGCCGAAGGTGAAGACGTTGGACGAGATCATCGGATAGGCGAGGAAGGGCGGCCGATCGATCGGCCGCGCCCAGTTGGACTTCGGCGGCGCGATTCCCTCGGTTGCCAGGCCGTCGACTTCCAGCGGCTTGAACGTCCCCGGGCGGCATGCCGCATTGAACGCCTCGAGCGTCTGCGTGAACGCCGCCGCCGGAACCGCGAGCGTGGCGGCGAGCTCTCGAAGGCTGCCGGCCTCGATCGCCGGCTGATCGGTGCGGAGCGCCCGCTGATAGTTCGGAACGTCGGCGAGCTTCGCATCCGCGATCATGTAGGCGATTCCGCCCACCTGCGCGTAAATGTGGCGCGTGACCGCCTCGTAGGTGGCGTCCACCGTGGCGGACGCCTCGTCCACGAACCGCTGCCCCTGCTGGTTCACGAGCACGCCGTACGGATACGCGAAGATGGCCGGCTCGGAGATCCCCGACCGGGGGTCGATGGGCTCGGCGTGCCAGCTGCCAAAATCGCCGCACGGCGCCGCCCCGACGGCGAGCCCCATCCGGATGCCTTCGCCCTTGTTGTAGTGGCCCCCGCGGGCGACGGGGCGCAGATAGAGCGCCCGCGGCCCGACATACTGGGCCATCATTTCGGCGTTGCCCTGGAAGCCGCCGCACGCGAGAACCACCGCGCCGCGGAATTCGATGAGCCGGTTGCGCGCGCCCACCGCTCGCACCCCGGTGATCGCGCCGTCAGGAGCCTGGATCAAATCGCGCGCCGTCGTTCCGTAGAAGAACGGCACGCCGACCCCCTCGAGGTGGCTTGACAGCGTCTCGACGAGCGCGAGGCCCCCGCCGATCGGCATGAGCCGCTGCGTGCTCGTGGTGAGAAAGACCGTGGGGAGCCGCTCGAAGCGGACGCCGAGCTTCTCGAGCCAGCGCAGGGTCGGCCCGGCGTTCTCGGCGAAGGTCGTGATGACGTCGGGATCGGTGAACGCCATCGCCTTGACGAGCGGGGGCCAGCTCTCCCGGTCGTGGGTCGTGAGAGCGACCAGCGACGGGTCGAGGTGCCCGCCTGCGTTCGCCGCAAAATGGCTCTCGAAGTCGTCCGAGGGCTCGTCGAGGCTCTTCATCCGGAGGTAGGCCTCGGTGTACCGGCTGTTGCCGCCGCGCTCCTCCCGGGGCGCGCGCTCGAGGATGGCAACGCGCAACCCGGACTCGGACGCCGTCGCGGCTGCCGACAGCCCTGCCACACCACAGCCGACGACGACGACGTCGAAGTCGTGACTCTCAGGTGTCATGCGACGATCTCCTTTTCGGACCCGCGAGTATCGACCCTCTGCCGCTCGTGTCCGCTTGCAGCCCGCCTCACGCCCCGCCCGTGGCCGTCCGGGCCGCGATCCGTCCAAAGATGGCCGCCTTGCCCAGCGCCGAGCCCGTCATGTACGCGCCGCCGTGGAGCCCGCCGACGACCTCGCCGGCCGCGAAGAGCCCCGCGATCGGCGCGCCGAACACATCGATCACGCGCATGCGAGCGTCGACGCAGAGGCCGCAGTAGGTCCCGAAGATGGCCGTCGTGGAGGGGAAGGCGTAGAACGGCGGCCGTTCGATCCGGCAGAGCGCGCCATGCTTGTGCACGAGATGCCTCCGGCCGAACTGCGGGTCGCTCCCGGCGTCCACGAAGCCGTTGTACTCGGCCACCGTGCGCCGCAGCGCCTCGCGCGGGACCTCGATCCGTGCCGCCAGCTGCTCCAGGGTGTCGGCCTTGATCATGAGGCCGTCCTCGAGGCGCCGCTCGAAGTCGACAATCCGCACGCGGTTCTCGCCCTCCTCGAAGATGGCCTGGTCGAGGATCTGGTACGCGCAGCCGTCAGGCTGTCGCATACAGGCGTCTCCGAGGAGCTTGTACGAGATGGACTCGTCGACGAAGCGCTGGCCGTCCTGATTGACGGCGATCGCTCCCTTGTAGACGGCGAGGAGGGCGTTGAGGTTGGCCATATCGACCGGGTGCTTCCCGAACGTCCCCTTGATGTACGGCATGTCGCGCACGTCGGCACCAAGCTGCCAGGCCATGCGCAACCCATCGCCGACATTGCCTTCACCGCCGAGCAGGAGGCACTTGTCGTAGCCCGGCGCGAAGCGGTGGATGAGCTGCGGGTTTCGGCTGAACCCGCCCGAGGCCAGGATGACGCCATGCCGGCTGGCCACCGACAGGACCTCGCTGCCGCCCTCCGCGCGCACTCCCTCGACTCGCTCTCCGGTGGAGTCGCGGAGGAGCCGGCGCACCGACATCCCGGTCAGGATCTCGACGCGTCCGGTCGCGCGGGCCCGGCGCGCGAGCAGGCGGACGACGTCGGCGGGGTCCACCGTGTGGACGCGCGGCACGGACTGTCCCGAGGACACCTCGATCACCGGGCTGAACTCGACCCCCTGCCGCCGCAGCCACTGGTAGGTGTCGAGCTGGTGAGCGACGTAGGCGCGGACGATGTGCTCGTCGTTCTCGAAGGCGCCGACCTCGCGCAGATCGCTGAAGAGGAGGTCGTCGGAGTCCTCGATGGCCTGCGCCTGCTGCAGATCGGTGCCGGCAAAGGCGAGACAGCCGCCGCTCAATGCCGACGAGCCGCCGAGCTCGGCCATCTTCTCCAGGAGGAGGACGCTGGTCCCGCCATCCGCCGCCTCGAGCGCAGCGGCCACGCCGGCCAAGCCGCCGCCGACCACCACCAGGTCCGCGTTGCGGTGTCGCATCCTATCCCTCCATACCGCCATTACTCCACATGCGCTGTGCCGGCAGAGCAGACGGCCTTCAGCTTGCGGACCAAGGCCGGGAGCAGCTCCTGCCAGTCGCCCACGGCGCCGAGCTCGGCCACGTCGAACATACCCGCTGAGCTCCCAGCGCTGCGGCGGCGACGGCGTCGGCGTCCGGAGACGCCCCGGCGACGATGACCGTCACCTCGCGCCCGGCCGCAGCCGCGAGCCGGCAAGCGAGCCGCACCGGCTCGCCCCGCGGCGGCGACTCGTCGCTCGTCGGCAGCAGGGCCACGATCGGTCGCGGATCGGCCATCACGCCGTCCGGACCCACGGGGCGAGGAAGCGGGCCAGCTCCGAGGCCTGGGCCTCTGACGATCCGACCAGCATCCGGCAGCTCTTGCGGCCCCGAGGCGAGGCGGGCACGATCTCGGCGGCGACGGCACGGACGCGGCGATCCGCAGTGACCGCGTCGGCCGAGACCACCATACCCATCTTCCCGCAGGGCCAGCCGATCTGACGGCACCTTCGGATCCACGATCGGCGCGAAGCAGACCACGACGTGCACGAGCGTCAGCCCTCCCGCTCTCCGCCGCACGACGCGTGCGCCGGCCGTGCCGCAGCAGGCCGATTCGACTCGCTCGTCAACCTCCGAGCCGACGCCGGCACCCAGCCCGTCCCGTACCGGTGGCAGGCAACCACGCCGCCGGCAGCGACCTCCATCGGCCGGGGCTCCTCCGTGGCGAACTCGGGAACCGGATCCGGCCGCCGGGGATGGAATCGGCAGCCCGACGGGACGAGGTACATCACCCCGACGCGGTGACTCATGTAGCGCACGGTCGCGAGATCATACGCCATGAACAGGAAACTGGCTTCTGGTGACCTATCACGGGCTCACGACGCCCTGATCGTCACGCCTTCTTCATCGGCCTGCCGCAGCAGACCTTCTGGGCCATCGCGACCTTGCCGCACTTGACGCAGCGGAATCCGGCCATCGCCCTATCCTTTCCCGTCCGCCTGAGCTGGTGGAGCACCACGACCTCCTTCGCGGCGAGTTCAGGTGCCGCGTTACCTCCTCGCCCCCCGGCGGGCCTTCTTCTTCGCGCGCCGGCGCACGCGAGGTCTCCGGGACGCCGTCTCCTTCACTCTGCGCGCAAGCAACTCCTTCACCTCGCGCCTCCCCACCTTCCGCAGCCCCACCAGCGTGGCGCGGTTCTGGCCGGTCGGGGTCGATTCCCCGCCCTCCCAGTGCGCCACGGCAGGCGCGCTGACCCCCGCCACCCGCGCCAGGGCCATCTGGCTGAGCCCCAGGCGCTTTCTCAGGCTCTGAATCAGGCGTGGCGAGAGCCGCGCAGCCTTCGCCTCCTCCTCCGACACCTGGGGGACGGGGGGCGCGGCCTTCATCAGGCGCTCCCACCCCGCCGCCCTCCGGCGCAATGCCGCCACTGCCCCCTGCAGTCCCCCCATCTTCCGCCGGAGTCGCAGGAGATCTCGCCGGAGCGGCAGCACCACAAGCCGGACCTGCCTCCGCGCCCCCCGGGCAATGGTTTCCTTGATCACGGTCTCGAACTTGGCCACCTCGCACCTCCTCGTCCAGACATGAACCCCTCGTCCTGCTCAGTGTGAGCCTGCCCAGGAGTCACGGCTCCTGACGTCGGTCAGCCGCGAAGGCGGATGTTCGGGAACGGTCCCGCCCCCCATTCTCGTGGACACGGGGCCGATGATACTCCGGTTCTCGCGCCAACCGGTGCCGTCGCGGGATGTCACGCCACCGCCCCCACGCCGCCGGGGCACGTTGCCGGGCCAGGGGAAGCGATCGAGGAACCGGAGCGCTCCCGGAGCGATACCCGGAACGCGAATGCCGTGGCGCCGCCCATACACCCCGAGGAGGTGCTCCACGAGGAGCGGGATGTCCTCCCGCGGGTCGCGCAAGAACGGCACCGCGAGCACGACCTCTCTCAGCCGATCGTGGAGGTCGGCGCGGGACTGGCCCTCGGTGATGGCCCGCTCGACGTTGTGCCCCCTGATGCGCCCTGGCTGGCAGATGGACATGCGCCTCTGCGTCGAGCATCCGGAGGCGGAGACCCGGGCGCCGGGCCGGGTGACCTTACGCCCTGGGTTTCGGAAAGACGAAGCGTTGCTCCGGCGCGTCCTTCGGCCAGCGGCGAAGCGGCGAGAGGCGAAGGCGCGGGGCTGAGACGAGGGGGTCGGGTGCTCACCTCCGGTCACGCGCGGGGCGAGGACGGGGGCTTCACGACCTTGCCGGGCCGGCAGCACGCGTGACGGCATACGGGCGAGTAAGGCGCCTCCCACTTGTGAAGCTCGAGGTAGGGTTCCAGGCGATACGGGTTGCAGCCGGGCAGGACCACCACCTTGTGCCCCTTCTTCCGCAGCTTCCCGATGGTCACGGACTCGACGGCGCAGTTGCCGAGGAGCCACACCTCGTCAGCGTCGATCCGGTCCGGAAGGACGGGCTCCTGGCCGGTGACGAGGGCGTATGCCCGCCCATCCTCGATCTCCCAGGGCACCGGGCTGTACTGCATCCACAGGCCGCAGCCCCAGCACGTTCCGCCCGGGTACGTCTTCACCCGCTTGTCCAGGTTGAGCCACGGCATCGGCGGCCGCTTGAAGCTCCGGCGGACCTCCTGGATCTGCTTTCCCCTCACCTCGATCCCGGCGAGATCACGGGTTCCGAGGCCCTCGCGCTCGGCCACCGGAAGGACCTCGATGGGGCCCTCGGCGGGCGAGAAGCCGGCGACAATGGAGGCAACGGCCTCCGTCGCCACGGGGTCGCGGCCGGCGATGATGAGGTCCATCTGGACCGGATCCCCGAACCTCGGCCCGTAGCCGTCCATGGCCATCACGGCGTCGACGACGGTCAGGTCGCGGCCCTTCACGAGCTTCATCAGGTCGGCGAGGACGTAGTAGTGCTCCGGGAGACGGTGATACGGGTGGCGGTCCTCGTGCAGGAGGACGCCGAACATGTTCTTGAAGGCGAGGGTCAGGAGCCCGACGCGCGTGGTCTTGAGCTTGGGGGCGTTCACGAAGAGATCGGCGTCCATGACCACCTTCGGCACCTTCATCGTCTTGAGCACCGTTCCGCCCGGCACCTGGACCTCGACCTTGGGCTCCAGCGCGAGGTCGCGCATCTCGCCGCCCGCGGCGGTGACCGCCTCCGTCAGCCCGGTGCGCGCGAAGACCCATGCCCCGTCCGTCTCGTGAACGGGCGCATCCGCCACCACCACCCGCTCCGCCCCCGCCTCCTTGAACAGCCGGACGAGCGCCCCGACCACCCTCTTGTCTGTGGATGGCAGGAAGTTCCCCTCGGGATCGAAGCCTTCCGGGAGCTTCTTGAGCCCGGTCTCCACGCCCAGCGAGTAATAGCCGACGTTGGGCTTGATCAGCACCGTCCTGGCGCCCCGGAGGAGGTGGCCTGCGCCGCCTATCAGGTCCAGCGCGCGAGCCACGGCGCGGTGGGGGTCGGCGTCCTGCGCCATCGAAACGACGGACTTCCCGTTCAGCCCTTCCTTCGTCATCGTCCGGCATCCTCCATGGGAGTCACGAGGGTTTTCGATCTCAGCCTCGCATCGAGGCGCAGCACTCGTGCTTGCAGCGCACCTTCTCGACAGGGTACTCCCACTTGTGCAGCCTGAGGTACTCCTTGAGCCGGACGGGAGGACAGCCGGGAATGACCCTGACCCGGATGCCCCGGGCCTCGAGCTTCTTCACCTTCACCGACTTCAGCGTGACATCCCCGAGCACCCACACCTCATCGACGTCGAGGTCCTTCGGGAGGCTCGGCGTGCGGCCCAGCACGAGGGCGTAGCGCTTCCCCGACTCGATCTCCCAGGGCATCGGGGTGTACTCGATCCAGGGTCGGGCCCCGCACGAGTCCCCTCCGGCGTAGGTCTTGACATTGGGGTTCGGGTGGATCCACGGGTGCGCGGTCCGCTCGAGCGGCCGGGCCACCTCGGCGACGCTCTCGCCCCTGATCTCGATCATCGAGGGGTCCCCGACCCCCAGACCGGCATGCCGGGCCGGGGGGATCACCTCCAGCGGACCCTCGATCGGATCGAACCCCGCCACCATCGCCGCGATGGTGTCCACGGCCACGGGATCGCGCCCCGCCAGCACCACGTCCATCCGGACCGGATTGCCGAGCCGAGGGCCATCGCCCTCCATGGCGATCACCGCATCCACCACCGTCACGGCCTTCTCCCGGAGCAGCTTCATCACGTCGATCATCGCGAAGGAGAACTGCGGCTGTTTCAGGATCCGATGCCTCTCCTCGTGGGGCAGGAGGCCGTAGAGGTTGCTGAACCCGGCGCTCAATCCGTGCATCGGGTGTGTCTTGAGCTTGGGAACGTTCACGAACAGGTCGCACTCGAGGGCCGCCCTGGGGAGCTGGATCTTCGGCAGAGCCCGCGCGTCGGGCACGGCGACCTCGACAAGGGGCTCCTCGTCGAAGTACGCGAGCTCCCCCCCCGCCTCCCTGACCGCCTTGTCCATGCCCGTCCGTTCGGCAAACCACCTGGCAGGTGTCTCGTGCAGCGGCCCGTCGCCCACGACGACTCGCGCGGCGCCGCGCTCCAGGAACAGCCGCACCAGGGCCGCGACCACCCGGGGATCCGTGTACGGCTGGAAGAGGCCGCCGGCCTCGCTCCAGCCCGCCGGCGGCTCCCTCAGGCCAGCATCCCAGCCGAGGGAGTAGTAGTCCCACTGCGGCTTGACCAGCACGGTGCCCCTGACGCGCAGGCCCTCCGCCTCCTCGACCTGCTCGATGGCTCGGCGAACGCCGGCACTGACATCCTCGCTCTTGACCACGGCCACGCAGGGCTTCGATGGATTCGCCGTCATGCTCCCGAGCCTTTCCAGGAGCGGGCCGACGGGAATGCCATCCCCGAGGTCCCGTCCTCACACGATGCGTCGTTGCTGATCGCGAGCACACATCCCCGTCTGGTGGCCGCGCCGTTGCCGCATTCTCCCTCGGAGCACGCACCTGCATCCTCGCCGCAGTCCCGTCACGGCGCCAGCGCATGCGCGTGCCCGCCTCACGCGCCGTCGCGCCACCGGTTGTCCCCGCGCGCGTCCGAGGCGGAACAACCGCTAGCGAGGTGACCTGTAGTGTGCTCGAAGTCCCTCTCTCTGTTCCATGGTTCCTGGCGACCCACCCCGCGTGATCCCCATACGCGCGAGATCCACGAGCATCTCCGCAGTCTTGACCGCCGCGCCGAAGCTGTCGAGAACAGGCACCCCCTCGATCGTCCTCACCCCGTGATCCAAGAGGAACATGTTGACGGGATTCCCGGCCGGCAAGAGAATCCCCGCACCGCGGTCAATCGCTTTTCGGGCCTCGCTCACGAAAGCCGCCAGGACCGGCTCCGGATCCTCGTACATCCGCCGGAAATCCCGATAGGTCAGATCAAGGGACGCGCCATCAACCATGCGCTCGCCCAAACCGTAGCCGCGCGCTATCCGCTCCATCTTTTCCAGGATCTTCCGATTGTGGGTCAGAAAGGCGAACTTCCCCGCCAGCTGGCACGCCAAGTGGATGGCGCATTCGGTGATGAAGACGGCGGGAAGGTCGGTCAGCTCACGAACCTCCCGGTGGCCCGCGTCGATCGTGCTGATCATGACGAAGGCCGCATACCCCTGCTGCTCGGCCTGGATCGCATTGCGGATCACCTCGACGGTGGCGAGGTGCTCGGCGCTGTCAAGGTGGTCGATACCCGGAAAGGTGGTCCCCACTCCGTGGAACTCGATCTCCGTCTCAGGCCGGGCGATCCTCCGCGCGTGCCTCTTCACGGATTCTTGATAGACGCCCCAGATCGCATCCCCCTCCGCCGAGCAGCTCTGGGCCCAGATCCTTGCGCCGTTTCCCATCGCCCCCCCCACGGCCTGCCGGTGCGCCCGAGTCGCAGGCCTCATGGCCGCCAACGCGTCCCTAGTCGAGTCCATAGAGCCGTCTCGCCGCCCGCACGTCCTCCCTCGAGGGGGCCGCATTCGGGCCGCGTCCCCCTGGTCTCGTTCCAAGCGTATGCAGGTCGACGCGCGTCTCGGCCATCTTGATGAGCACCGCGGTGTTGTCCAGAACAGGGATCCCGTCCCACTCGCGGACACCCTGGGCGGCCAGGAACACGTTCAGCGCGCCAAAACCGGGAATGAGCATGCGCGCCCCCCTCGCAATCACCTGCCGCGCCGCCTCGGATATCCGTTGCAGCACGGGCCCAGGGTCCGCGAAGCTCGCCACCATGTCCTCGAGAGGCATCCCGCCCAGGTGAACGCCCGGGACGTACCGTTTCCCGAGTCCGTAGTCCTCAACTCTCCCTTCGATCCCCTTCAACACCGCGCCGTTGGGCGCGATCACGGAGAAGTTGGGCGAGAGAAGGCACGCGACGTGAAACGAGGTCTCCGCGATAAAGATCACTGGAATCGTGAGAAGCTCCTGCAGCTCGTGGTAGGCAAGGTCCAGCATCCCCCCGAGCACGAAGGCATCGTAGCCTTGGCGTTCGGCCTCCAGCGCGTTTTCGTGGATCTGCCTGGAGTGCAGGTACTGCAGGTAGCGAGAGTTGACCATCTTGTCCACCATGAGCGGGACGCCATGCACCGACACCTCGGTGGTCGGCCGCGCAACCTCGCGCACGTAGCGCTTGAGGTGTTCCTCGTAGTAGCTCCACCGCGGGTCGAACCCGATCGCGCTATAGCTCTGATACCAGATTCTCATGTTCTCTCACCCCATCGTCCGAGGCAGCCACAGCACGAGCTCCGGAAAGACCATCAGGATCGTGATCACGGCCACGTCGGCCAGGGCGAAGATCAGGCACCCGGCCATGACGTCGTTGAACGTGACATCCTCGGGCGCGAGGCCCTTGAGGATATAGAGGCTGAAGCCCACCGGAGGGGTGATCAGGGCCATTTCGATGTTCACCATCAAGAGGACGCCGAACCAGATGAGATCGAAGTGGAGCGCAGTGAGGACAGGGACCAGGACCGGCATGGTGACGATGATCATCGAGACGGGGTCGATGAACATGCCCAGCACGATGTACATCAGCTGGAAGGCGATCATCAGGACCCACCGGTTGACCTCCGCCTGCACCAGAACGTCCACCAGCCGCTGCGGAATCTGGTGATACGTGAGCACCCAGCTGAGCAGCTTCCCGCCGACGGCGATGAGCATGATGAACGCCGTCGTCTGCACGGTGTGCTGGAGCCCCTGCCACAGACGCTCCACCGTGACCTTCCGCCGGGCCATGGCCACGCCGAGGCTCGCGAGGGCCCCGATTCCCGCCGCCTCCGTCGCCGTCGCCACGCCGAGATAGATCGACCCCAGGACCGCGAGCACCAGGAGCAGCGGCACGCCGGCCTTGCGAAGCACCCCGAGCCGCTCCGCCCACGACACCGCCGGCTCGCGCGGCGCCGCCTGCGGCGTCCACCACACCCAGCCCCACACCACCAGCCCGAAGGCCCCGGCCAGGATCAACCCGGGAATGAATCCAGCCATCAGCATCTTCCCCACCGACACCTCGGTCACGGACGCGTAGAGGACCATGAGGATGCTCGGGGGAATGAGATGGTCGAGGCCGCCGGCCGAGGCCACCGCGCCCACGGCCAGGCGCTTGTCGTACCCGCGCTCGAGCAACTTCGGAAGCGCGAGAATCCCGAACGTGGAGACCGCCGCCAGGCTGGACCCGCTCAGGGCGCCGAAGATCGCGCCCGCGCCGATCGTCACGACCGCGAGTCCGCCTCGAATGCCTTGAAGCCACTTGGAGGCGATATCGAAGATGTCGTCAGCGGTGCCTCCCACGAACAGGAACTCGCCCATGAGGATGAAGAGCGGCACCGCGATGAGCGGATAGTTCGTCCAGAACTCGAAGAATTCCGTTCCGAGGACCGCGAGGGTTCGATCAAGGCCCAGCTCGCCCAGAAGGAAGAGGGCGCTCGTCAAGCCCAGGCTCACCGCCACCGGCACGCCCAGCACGATCAACACCGCGACGAGGCACGCTAGGAGGCCGGCGAAGGCATACCAGTCCATTCGCGCCCTTTCCCCGAGTCGGGACGCTGCATCTCACGGACACGCTCACCGTGGATGTGCGCCATTCGACGGCCGCGTCTGGCGCGCATCCCCACGAAGAGCCTTCCCCGCTTGCACGAGCGCCTGAAGGCTCAGCGCAAGGAACCCGATCGGAATCACTGCCTGGACCAGAACCAGGGGGATCTCGGCCTCGTCGGAGCGCAATCCCTGGGCAAATGCGATCGACGCGAGCCGCCACCCAGCCCAGCACGAGAGCACCCCATAGGCGACGAAGAGCGTGACCGACAGCAGGTGGAGGCCTTTTCGCGCGCGCGCGGAGAGCACGCCGGTGAAGACCTCGGTCGCCACATGCGCGCCGTGCCGGAGCGCGTAGGCGAGGCCCAGGGCGACCACGGGCAGGAAGCTGAAGCGGGCGAACTCATTCGCCCACGCCACCGGGGACCGAAGGGCGTAGCGCATGACCACCCCGTAGCACACGACCAGCATCATCCCGAGCAGCGCGACACCGGCAATCCGCGCCAGGACCTCGCTCAGCCGCTCGATCGTCGCGGGCACCGTGCGGAGCCCTCCCATCCGCTCGCCCCCGGAGGACGCCCGCGTCACTTGAGCGTCTCGCGGATCTTCTCGAAGCGCGTCCAGTCCGCCCCCCACGTCTTTGCCATCTCGTCATAGAACGGCTTCAGGGCCGCCTTCCACCGCGCAAGTTCCTCGGCGGGGACCTCGTAGACCTCCACCTTGGGTTTCATGCTCTTGAGCTGGTTGATCACCTCGGTGGTGTCCTGCCTGATCCTCCGGTAGTACTGCTTGTCGGCCTCCACGAACGTCTCCCAGACCAGGGTCCGCATGTCTGGAGGCAGGCCGTTGAAGAACTTGAGATTCATGATCACCGGGAGGGAGCCCGTGTAGAGGTTGGCGATCTGGATATGCGGGGCCACCTCGAAATACTTCTCGCTGAAGATGCTGGAGATCGCCAGCGTCCCGCCGTCCACGGTCCCGCGCTGGATGGCGTTGAAGAGCTCCGAGGTGGGGATGAAGATGGGCTCCGCGCCCAGCAGCTTGAGCGGGTCCTTGAGGCTACTGACCGTCCTCAGCATCTTGCCCTTGAAGTCTTCCAATTTCCGGATCGGCTTCGATGAGAAGACCTCCCCGTGCGGGACGTTCGGCCAGCTCATCAGCTTCAGCCCGTTCTTCTCGAAATACGGTGCCGCGAAGTCGTAAAAGCTGCCCGGCTCTCGGTAGTGCTCCCCGAACTTGTAGGCGTCCCAGTTCCAGGGGGAGTTCGCGACAGCGGCCACGACGGCCATCCGCTTGGGCTCATACGCGGCCGAGGTGAGCGCGATCTGCACCACGTTATCGATGACCGCATCGAAGGCCTTGGACAGCTTGACGAGGGACTCTGCCGGATAGTGGTCCACCTTGATGCGCCCATTGGAGCGCTTCTCGAGCATCTCCTTGACGGTCTCCAGGTGAATCCGGATCGGATAGCTCGGCCCCCCGTACGAGGCCATCTTGATCGTGATCGGCTCCGCGGACTCCGCTCGCGGGACCCACGCGAAGGCCGCCACGCCGAGGCTGACCGCCACGGCCATTCCAGCCCGGTACACCGCCTTGACGCGTCCCCTCTTCATCGCGTGCCCTCCCCGCTCACTGGGTTCGTGTCTCGCTGGTGACAGCAGCCATGCAGGGCCTCGATGGCGTCCCCGTCACTGCGCGCGTGGAGCGGCTTGCCCGCCAGCCCCCGATGCGGTTCCGTAGAGCGCCCTGATCCTGACGCGATCGAGCTTGCCACTTCCCATCTTCGGCAAGGCGTCGGTGAACTCGAGGATGCGCGGCAGCTTGAAATGACTCAATCTCGTCTTCAGATACTCGAAGATCTCCTCCTGGCCGACGGCCGCTCCTTCCCTGAGCGCGAGGACCGCCTTGATGGCCTGGCCCCAACGCTCATCCGGGATCCCCATGATGGCCACGTCCGCGACCCCCGGATAACCGAGGATCACCTCCTCGACCTCGGCCGGATACACGTTCTCGCCGCCGGTGATGATCAGGTCGTCCTTCCGGCCGAGAAAGTAAATGAAGCCTTCTCGATCGCGGAAGGCTCGATCGCCGGTCCTGAACCATCCGTCCCCGAAGGCCTTCTCGCTCTCCTCCGGCCGCTTCCAGTAGGCATCGACCACCGACGGACCCCGGTGCAGCAGCTCACCTTCGACGCCGTGTCCAACATCCTCGCCCGCCTCGTCCACGATACGGACGTCCACCATCGTCAACGGCTTCCCGACGCAGTTCGCGGGCTTCATGGCGGCATGCTGCGGCCGCAGCACGGTGGTCCCATCCGACGTCTCGGTCAGGCCATAGGCATTCAGGACCGGAATGCCGATCCCGGCAAACGCCCGGGTGATCTTCTCCGGGACGGGCTCGCCGCCGGCCCCGATGAAGCGCAGACTCCCGAGGTCGTATTCCGCCCAGTTCGGGACGGCCAGCATCATCTTGAGCATCGTCGGCAGGAGAAATTCCGCCCAGTTCGGGACGGCCAGCATCATCTTGAGCATCGTCGGCAGGAGAA
>MGBT01000177.1 GCA_001788395.1 Candidatus Rokubacteria bacterium GWA2_70_23 | reverse complement strand
CGCGACGGGAACACGCTCGCCCGCGCGATCACGACGCACCTCGCCGCGCCGCGGCAGGAGGGCCGCACGCCCGCCGAGCTGTGCGTGGCGAGCTGCTACTTCAACCCGCAGGGGCTGGAGCTGATCGCGGGCGAGGCGCGGCACGTCCCGCGCATCCGGCTCCTGCTCGGTGCCGACCCGACCCCCGAGGCGCTCCGCCCGCGGCGCAGGGAGCAGGTGCTGAAGGCAGCACGCTTCGAGGATTCCGACCAGCGTCGTGCCGCCGCCATCAAGGCGGCCGCGCCGACGATGACTGCGCGCCTGAACGCGCAGGGTCTCGGCGGCTTCGCCTCGTTCCTCGCAAGCGCGAACGGGTTGCCGACGAGGCCCACTGTGGGGAGAACTCCCGCGTGAGCACAGCGAACCACACCCTCTTCGCCGAGTCCGAGCTGCGCGCGTTGCTCGAGCGCGAGGAGGGCCAGTTCCTGGAGTTCAAGTCCCTGTGGGACCAGTCGGTGGGCTCGCGGCGCACTCTCGACCGGCGGAAGGCGCGGGACTTCGTGGCCGAGTGCGTGGCCGCCTTCGCCAACGCCGACGGCGGAACGCTGCTCCTGGGGGTCGAGGACGACGGTACGCCCTCGGGGCACGGCTACCCGGCCGAGGCCGTAGACGATCTGCTCGCGGTGCCGGAACGCCGGCTGCGTCCTGCAGTCCGATGTCACACCCAGCGCGCGACGCTGGACGGCCACGAGGTCTTCGTCGTGCAGGTGCCCATCGCGCCCGAAGCCGTGATGGTCGAGGCGAACGGCTTCCCCTACCGCGTGGGCGACCGCATCGTGCGCGAGCCCCAGGAGGTCATCAACACGCGTAAGGAAGCCTACCGGCGTGTCGGGTACGAGCAGCGGATCCGCCCCGAGGCGACCATCGAGGATCTGGACCTGGATCTCGCGACCCGGTTCCTCGGCGGCACCGTCTTCCGGGGCCGGAGCGCCGAGGAGCTGCTGACCCGATACGGATTGATCCTCCCACGCGCGGGCACGCCCGCGGTGACGAACGCCGCGCTCCTTCTTTTCGGCAAGGCTCCCGTCCTCCGGTGGCACCCCCGCGCGGGCATCCG
Source organism: Candidatus Rokubacteria bacterium GWA2_70_23 (assembly GCA_001788395.1). Lineage (GTDB taxonomy): Bacteria > Methylomirabilota > Methylomirabilia > Rokubacteriales > CSP1-6 > UBA12499. Next base: position 4,574 of record MGBT01000177.1, on the reverse strand, counting down.
CTTCTTCCGGGTCGCCGGCAAGGAGCGACGGCACGGGGCAGAGCGCAATGTCGCCCAGCTCGCCCGGATCGACCCTCCGATCGCCTCGGCGATCCCGGAGGCGTATCGGCAAACCAAGGGCCACGTGCGGCGCTCCGAGAAGCTCCACGATCTCTTCTTCCGCGAGATGCCGGAGTACCCGGAGTTCGCCTGGCAGGAGGCGATCGTCAACGCCATCGCCCATCGCGATTACGAGGACCAGGCGCGCGAGATCGAGGTCTGGTTTTTCGAGGACCGGATGGAGGTCAAGAGCCCGGGGGACCTCGTCCCGCCCGTCACGCTCGACCTCCTGCGCAGCCGGACGCCGGTTCACGCGAGCCGCAATCCGCTGATCGTCCGTCTTCTGGTCGAGGCGGGCCTCATGCGGGAGGAGGGCGAAGGCATCGCGCGGATGTTCGAGGAGATGGAAGCGTCCTACCTGAATGGCCCGGAGCTCACGTTGGAGGCGACCACCTTCACGGTGACCTTGCGGAACGAGCCGATCTTCGCGGGTGCAAGCGCCGAGTGGCAAGCCACGGTGCGCCGTCTGCCGTTGTCGCTGGCCCAGCGGCGCGTCCTCGTGGCGCACCCGGACGCCTTCACCAACGAGGACTACCGGCGGCTGAACGGCGTGGACCGCGACGAGGCCTACCGCGAAATCCAGGAGATGGTGGCGCTCGGCTTCGTTCTGCCCGCGGAGGCGCCTGGCCGCGGCGCGGTGTACCGAATCGCGCGCGAGGCGGCCGAGCGGGCGGCCCGACGGTATGCGCGCGACGCCAATGCGAAGAACGCAATTCCCCCCGCGCATACTGGCAGGGCACCTGCGTGGCTGGCCGAGCGGGCGGCCGCCCTCAGGTCCTACTTTGCGGAGCACGCCTTCCTGAAGAACGCGGACTATCGAGAGCTGTTCGATCTTGGCCGTGATGCGGCGGTTCGGGAGCTCCGGCGGCTCGTCCAGGAGGGCTACCTGCGCATGGAGGGTGAACGGCGGGGCGCGCGCTACCTCCCTGGGCCGGCACTCGGAAAGCCTGGGGAATGAGCCAAGAAGGGGCCAAAAGGGACATGAGCGACCAGGCGCGCAGCGCGGAGACCGTCAAGCCCGTCTTCGTGGACAACCGCGACGGCAACACGCTGGCCCGCGCGATCACGACCCACCTCGCCGCGCTACGGCGCGCAGGGCGGACGCCCGCCGAGCTGTGCGTGGCAAGCTGCTACTTCAACCCGCAGGGGCTCGAGCTGATCGCGAACGAGGCGCGGCACGTCCCGCGCATCCGGCTGCTGCTCGGCGCGGACCCGACGCCCGAGGCGCTCCTTCCGCGGCGCACGCCCTACGACCCGGCGGAGCCGGAGTTCACGCGCCGCCGCGTGAGCCAGGAGCTCGCGCAGCTCGAGCGCGGGCTCAAGCGCGACCGCGACCTCCTGCCCTTCGATCTGGAGGAGGACCGTGCGATCCGGAACCTCCTCGACTTCCTGCGCTCGGGGCGGATCGAGGTGCGCCGCTACGAGGGGCACTTCCTGCACGCCAAGGCCTTCCTCTTCCGCGGCGCCGAGCGGGGGATCCTCGCCGGGTCCGCGAACCTCACGCGGGCCGGTCTCCGGACCAACCTCGAGCTGGTCCTCGGCCACCACGAGGACCCGCTGGTCGCGCGCGTCGAGGACTGGTTCGAGTCGCTCTGGCGGGACGCCGCCCCCTTCGACCTGGCCGCGATCTACGCGGAACTCTACGCCGAGGTGCCCCCCTATCTCGTCTACCTCAAGGTCCTCTGGCACCTCTACCACGCCGAGCTGGAGGAGGAGGAGAAGGAGACGGGCCGGATCCCGATCACGACGTTCCAGAAGCACGGCGTGTGGCGGGCGCGGAAGATCCTCGCCAAGTACGGCGGCGTCATGGTCGCCGATGGCGTGGGGCTCGGGAAGACCTTCACGGCCGGCGAGATCATCCGCGACTACCGCGAGCGGCGCCAGCGCGTGCTCCTCGTCTGTCCGGCGAGCCTCCGCGACACGACCTGGAAGCGGTTCCTGAACGACTACCAGCTCCTTGTCGAGTCCCTCTCCTACGAGGAGCTGGCGAACGACGCCCAGCTCGGCGGCGAGAAGCAGCACCTCAAGAACCTGCTCGACGACTACGCGCTCGTCGTGGTGGACGAGGCGCACAACTACCGTAACCCCGACACCGCCAAGCGCGCCGCGGTCCTGCGACGGCTGCTCGCCGGCAAGCGCCGCGATCTCCTGATGCTCACGGCGACGCCCGTCAACAACTCGCTGTGGGATCTCTACCACCTCCTGCGCTTCTTCATGAAGCAGGACGCCTGGCTCGCCGAGCGCGGCGTGCTCTCGATCCGCGAGCGCTTCGAGCAGGCGATGCGCGCCGACCCCTTCAACCTGAGCCCAGACCTGCTCTACCCGATCATCGACGCCACCACGGTCAAGCGCACGCGGCGCTTCATCATGAAACACTACGCGAGCGACATGATCCGCGGGCCCGACGGGCGCCTGGCGCCCATCCGCTTCCCGAAGCCCGTGGCCTCGTCGATCGGCTACGACCTGGACGCGGTGCTCCCCGGCTTCTTCGCGCGGCTTGAGGAGATCCTGATGCCCGAGGACGGGCACCCGCTCCTGCGCATGGCGCGCTACCAGCCCGAGCGCTACCCGGCGGGCGCGAGCGACGCGGGCGAGGACACGGCGCTCGTCGGGCTGCTTCGGTCGGCGCTCCTCAAGCGCTTCGAGTCGGCGGCCGAGGCGTTCCGGCGCACCGCCGGCCGCATGATTCGCGAGCACGAAGCCTTCCTCGATGCGCTCGCGCGCGGGCACGTCGTGCGCAAGGAGTTCTTCCAGGAGCTGTCGGCCGCGGAGGACGAGGGAGACATCGAGGAGATTCTCGAGTCGAGCGAGCACGCCGAGGCTACGGCGGCGTACGATGTGGCGCGGCTTGGGGCCGATGTGCGGTCGGACCTGGCGCTCCTGCGGGAGATGGCGGCGGAAGCGGCCAAGGTCCGGCCCGACGGCGACCCGAAGCTCGCAGCGCTCGTCGAGGAGCTGGCTGCGATCTCCAAGCAGGCAGCCGCCGAGGCGCTCGACGAGGACGACGCGCGCCAGAAGCGCAAGGTGCTCGTCTTCTCCCACTACGAGGACACGATCGACTGGGTGGAGGAGCACCTTCGGAAGCGGATCGCGACCGACCCGCGCCTCGCGGCGTACCGCGGCCGCATCGCGTCGGTGAGCGGGGCCGAGGTGCGCGGCGGGGTCGCGCGCGAGAAGGCGCTGCACGGGTTCGCGCCGGTCTCGACCGGCGCGCTCCCGCCCGACGACGAGGACCGGTTCGATCTACTGCTCTGCACCGACGTGCTGGCCGAAGGGATGAACTTGCAGCAATGCCGCAACGTCGTGAACTACGACCTCCCCTGGAACCCGATGCGACTGGTGCAGCGCCACGGGCGCGTCGACCGGATCGGCAGCCCGCACGAGAAGGTGTTCCTGCGCACCTTCTTCCCCGACGCGCAGCTCGACGCGCTCCTCAAACTCGAGGGGCGCGTGCGCCGCAAACTCGCGCAGGCGGCGGCCTCGGTGGGCGTCGAGGAGGCGCCCATCGAGCGGGGCGCCACGGGCGAGCAGTCGTTCGCCGACACGCGGGAGGAGATCGAGAAACTCCATCGCCAGGACGCCGCCATCTACGAGGCCGGCGGCACTGAGGGAGCCGCGCAGACGGGCGAAGAATACCGGCAGGAGCTGCGGCGCGCGCTGGCAAGGTATGGCGACGCGATCCGCGACCTGCCCTGGCGGTCGGGCTCCGGGATGCGCAAGGGAGAACAGGCCGGGCACCTCTTCTGCGCGATGGCCGGCGCGCGCGTCTATCTCCGCTTCGTCCCGCGGAAGGCCGACGCCGGGATCATCGGCGAGCTCGGAACCTGTCTGCGCTTCCTGGAATGCACGGAGGCGACGCCGCGCGTCCTGAGCGCGGAGACCGCACGGGCCGCCTACGCGGCGTGGGCGACGGCGCGGCGGAGTATCTTCGACGCCTGGACCTTCGAGACCGATCCGGCCAACTTGCAGCCGAAGATCCGCAGGCTCAACCGGGACGTCGCGGCCTTTCTCCGCTCGAATCCGCCCTCGGGCATCGAGCAGGAGCGCTTGCACCGCTGCCTCGACGCCGTCGAGTCGCCGTGGCCGCGCCGCGAGGAGAACCTGCTGCGGCTGGCCTGGGAGCGGGAGCTCACGCCTTCCGGTGAGAAGGCCCGCCACCTCGTCGAGGAGGTGGAGCGCATCGGAGCGGAGCCATTCCATTCCCCCGATCCGCTGCCGCCCATCGCCGAGGAGGAGATTCACCTGATCGCATGGATGGCGATCGAGCGTGAAAATGCGGAGGGTGCCGGCTAACAGCTCGTCGGGCTGTCCGGCTACCGCGCGCTGTGCGCCGAGCGGGACGCCCTCCGGGCGCGGGGCGTGTACCGCGGCCTCGGACTCTGCACGTTCCTCGAGCTGACCACGCCCGGCCCGGCCTTCTATGGCGTCGGCGGCGCGCGCATCTCCTCGCAGGACGGCTGCACGATCAAGCTCGA
>MGBT01000176.1:22929-28306 GCA_001788395.1 Candidatus Rokubacteria bacterium GWA2_70_23 | reverse complement strand
GCTCGAGCGCGAGAAGGCGCGCCTGGAGGGCCGCCTCAAGCAAGCGGAGACGATTATCGAGGTGCAAAAAAAAATCTCCGAGATCTTGGGGATCCCCCTGAAGACGGCCGACACCGCCGGGAGCGGCTGCTGGGCGCCGTGATGGACCTGGCCCCCGCGGTGGGCACGCAGGCCGCGTGTGCGGCGCTCGGGGTGAGCCGCGCGATGGTGTATCGGCGCCGCCGGCCCCGCCCGACGCCCGCGCCCCGGCCGCGGCCCGCGCGGGCGCTGACCGAGGCCGAACGCCACACCGTGCTGGCCCAGCTGCACCATCCCCGGTTCATCGATCTCGCCCCGACCGAGATCTACGCCACCGTGCTCGACGAAGGCCACTACCACTGCTCCATCCGCACGATGTACCGGCTCCTCGCGGCGGCCCACGAGGTCCGCGAGCGGCGCAACCAGCTCCGCCACGTCGCCCCGAAGCCCGAGCTGCTCGCCACCCGGCCCAACGAGGTGTGGTCCTGGGACATCACCAAGCTCCTCGGCCCGGCGAAGTGGACCTACTTCTACCTCTACGTCATCCTCGACATCTTCAGCCGGTACGTGGTCGGCTGGATGGTCGCGCATCAGGAGAGCGCGGCCCTGGCCGAGCGGCTGATCGCGGCCACCGGGGAGAAGCAGGGGGTCCTCCCCGGCCAGCTCACGATCCACGCCGACCGGGGCTCGTCGATGACGTCCAAGTCCGTGGCCCTGCTCCTCGCCGATCTCGGCATCACCCGCACCCACAGCCGCCCCCACGTCTCCAACGACAACCCGTTCTCGGAGGCACAGTTCAAGACCCTCAAGTACCGGCCCGCCTTCCCCGAGCGCTTCGGGAGTGCCCAAGACGTGCGGGCGTTCTGTCACCCCTTCTTCACCTGGTACAACAGCGCCCACCATCACGGCGGCATCGGGCTGCTGACGCCGGCGATGGTGCACTACGGGCAGGTCGAGGCGGTGCGGGCCCGGCGCCGCGCGATCCTCACGGCCGCCTACGCGGCTCATCCCGACCGGTTCGTGCACAAGCCGCCGGAGCCGCCAGCGGTCCCGACGGCCGTCTGGATCAACCCGCCCCCGGGCCCCGTCCTGCCCCTCCCGCCCTCCCTGGCGCGTCTTCAGGCCGAGGAGGTCTCCCTGTGAGCCGCTCAGAGGTCCCAGGATCGACGATCGAGAGGGGGGCCGCTCCCTGGGTATCCCCCCAATCGCCCCGTCGGACACCCCCACGGCGCACCCCGACCGCCGAGGTTCGACACTAAATGCGGCGCACCCGTGTCTCACAATCGTTGACAACTTCCGTGCCCGGACGCGCCGCGTCACCCCGATTATCGAGTCCCGTAGACATCGAGTTGGACCGCCAGGAGATGGACATGACTGCACGAACTGAACACGCCGCATCGTCCGAAGCGGGGCTAACGGGTTCGGGTCCCGGCAACAGCTCGGCGGCTGCGGCCCCTTTCGACTCGCCTTTGTCAGCGGCGATGCTCAACATCGAGGCGAAGTCCCGGAGTAATCTCTTTCCGTGGCGTGGGCAGTTTTCCCCTCAACTGGTTGAAGCGTTACTTTGCGCATACGTGGTTCCTGGATCGGTTGTCCTCGACCCCTTCATGGGCAGCGGCACGGTCCTCGTAGAATCCGCGCGCCTTGGGCTCCCGGTTCACGGCTACGAAGTCAATCCGGCCGCGTATCTCCTCGCGCGGGTCTACGAGTTGTGTGAGTCGCCGTTGCCGAAGCGACTTGAGGCCCTGAACAACGCAGAGGCTATTCTGACGCAAGCACGCCCTGCTGCGTTCGAGCTGCCGCTGTTCCGCACTGCCGTCACGGCTCCGCTCCCCGCATCCGCTTCTCCACACTGGGTTCGGGCGACGACCGACCCGGCTGTCAAGACGCTGCTAGAGGCGCTGCTTGTCCTGCTCGATGACAATGCAGATCACGACGATTCCTACGTACACAACTGGACTAGCATTCGAGAGGTTGTTCTGAACCTGCCGCACAGCGCTAGTCCAGTGCGCGCTTCGCTCGGCGATGCCCGCCGCCTGCACCTTCCGGATGCATCCGTCGGTTTCGTTCTCTCATTACCACCGTATATCAACGTGTTCAACTACCATCACAACTCAAGGTCGGGGATCGAGTCGCTCGGTTGGAAACCACTGGTCGTCGCAAGGTCCGAGATTGGAGCTAATCGCAAGTTTAGGCAGAATCGGTTTCTGACCGTAGTCCAGTACTGCATTGACATGGCTCTCGTCCTAACGGAGCTTCGCCGCGTCTGCACGGACTCGGCCCGGATCATTTTGGTCCTTGGAAGGGAGTCCAACGTTCACAAGACAGCCATCTACAACAGCCAGATCCTCGAACACCTCGCGGTCAAGGTAGTTGGCCTTCGCGTTCATCTCAAGCAAGAGCGAGTCTTTCTCAACAGATTCGGTCAGAGTATTTACGAGGACCTGCTGCACCTATCTCCGGAACCAACATGGCGTCCGCCGTCGAAGGACGCGATCATCGAACACGCGCGCAACGTCGGTACGCAAGCACTCGTGGAGGCGGCAGGGCGGACGCCTGGCGACCGGAAGCACTTCCTCGATGAAGCGATCACCCGTGCTCGCGAGGTCGAGCCATCTCCGGTTCTGCAACCTGCGGAAGCGAACGGAGCGTCTCTATGACTTTGCCCTCCCCGCACGGCGACAAGCTTGATGCCCTGCTTCAGAATGACAAGCTTCCGCCGGGTGATCGCGAGCGCATCGAGCGCGCCGTGAAGCGATACCGGACGTGGCGGAAGTCCCTCACCCGAATCCCCACCGGTGGGGATGGTGTGACGGAGGCTGTCCGGCTGCTGAACGAGTACCGATCCCTTATCGATCTTGACGTCGTATTCGATAGCGACGATGACTTCCTCTGCAGACAGAAGGGTCAACTCAAGCTCGATAACACAGTGGTCGAGGAGTCCCTCCCGCACTTGGTGTCTCGGGTATTTCCTGAGTTGTCTGCGGCCTTCGCTGTGGGGCCCCAATCGTGCTTCGCAGCGTTGTACTTCACTTCGACCATACGGACAACAACAGCCTCACCGGGCGCTAGGACCCGGACAAAAGATCAGGACTTCACCATCTCGAAGCGACTCTACCTGAGAGCATCGTTCCATCCCGACCATGCGGAAGGCGTCGACCAACTTGAAGCGAACCTGGGGTATCTCTGCGCCGAATGTAAGACGAACTTGGACAAGACCATGTTTCAGGAGGCCTGCGCAACGGCGCATGACGTGAAGACGGCGGTCCCCGGAGCGAAGTACCTGCTCCTGTGCGAGTGGCTCGACATGACCCCGATCAGCACATCGGGCACGGACACCAATGAGGTCTTGATCCTCCGCAAGGCCAAGAGACTCGGATCACAGGTCCGCAGTGCCTTCGCGACGCGCGCGGGTCGTGTATCTCGACGCGCAGACTATGCTCAACACCTCGCCGACCACCCCTTTGCGGTGGATGTATTCGAACGGTTCCTGGCGCACGTGAGAGCGTTGATCGAGGACCGCGACCCAGATGAAGGTGACGTGCTTGGGCGAGGGTACTTCTAAGGCGGTCTAACAACCGGTTCAGCGGCGGCGCGCAGCGCCGTCCGCTGAACCGGACCGTTCGCCCTTGAAAGGGCAAGTCGCGCACGACGAGGCGGATGCGACCAGAGGATGAGCGCTACGTTTCGGCGGATCATCGACCTCGTCCATGGCGGTGAGGTTCGGATCTCCGCGCACGGTTACGACGAGATGGCGGAAGACGGTATCCTTGCCGGTGAGGTGATCGACGGTGTCGGAGCCGCAATCGTGGTTGAGGATTACCCTCCCTACTCCAAGGGGCCGTGTGCTCTCGTCCTTCAGCGGGATGGAAGCGGACGGCCAATCCACGTAGTCTGGGGTATCCCGAGAGGGCAGACGTCGCCGGCAGTGCTGGTCACTGCCTATCGACCGGATCCGGCTCGCTGGACTGAAGAGTTTCTGCGGAGGAGGCAATGAACACCAAGCGTCATACCAAGTTCGTCCGCGAGGGCCCGTACGCGGCAGAGGTGGACGTCGAGTTGATCGAAGAGGGAAACGACTGGTCGCCGTATCTCTCTCTCGATGACGCACGCAAGCTTGACGACGTCCGTGAAGCCTTGCGCCGTGGTGACATCCCGGCGGCTTCCCGGCTCGCCCGCGTGTTCAGCCTCACGCCCGTTTCCCGGTGAGCGGCCGGGCGAACAAGCGCATTCAGCGGCCGCGGCGCTCTGCCGGGAGCTCCGGGCCACCGGCCACCCGGTGTACCACCCGTTCTTCGACCGCGACCAGGCCGCGATCGACGCCGACCCGGAGCTGAAGCAGGCGGTCACCCGTGAGCACTTCCCCGAGATCGACGCCTGCGACGTACTCTACGCGCTCGCCCCGGGCGGCTACGTCGGGGCGAGCGTCGTCATCGAGATGGCGTACGCCTTCGCGCGGGGGAAACGCGTGGTCACGTCGGAGGCGGTGGGCGAGTACGCCGCGCGCGCGCTCGTCTCGGCGGTGGCCGCGCCGCCGGACTTCCTCCGCGCTCTCGGGGGGTTCTGAGGCGGCGGGCCTTCCCGGCCGCGCCGTCTAAGGAAATGGCAGGCAACAAGTGCGCGAATTGCCTTCGGCGTTGCGGCTGATCTCCACTCGGCCGGGTGGCTCGCCATCGTCGCCGCATGCGGTCAGTTATCTTCGGACACCGCCTAACGTGTGGGCAGGGCGGACAACCGGCGGGGGCGGGCGGGGGGCCCACTCCGGGTGAAAGGACCAGCCATGCCGGAGAAGGCCAAGCTGATCGCGGACGCCGAGGCGGAATTCGCCAGCTTCAAGCGCGCGCTGGCGGGGCTCACGGAGGGCCAGATGCGGGACGTCTGGTGCGGCACATGGAGCGTGCGCGAGATCGTGGGGCACATCTCTGGCTGGCATCGCGAGCTGGGCCCGGCGCTCGAGCGGGTGAGCCGCGGGGAGAAGCCGATCCCCGCGGGCGTCGCCTACGACGACGTGGACGCGTGGAACGCCAGGTTCGCCGACGCGAAGAGATCCTGGGCGACGGAAGCCCTGCTCGCCGAGCTGGACGCCTCGCACGCGGACTTCCTCAAGGCGGCGCGGGGCGTCCCTGAGGATCGGCTCCTGCCGGGCAAGACCGCCTACAAGATCGTGAACCTGAACAGCCGCCATCACTACCAGGTCCACCGCGACGATCTCCTGGCGTGGCGCAAGTCCCGGGGCATCTGATCCCGACCGCCCCGTGACCACGGAGCTTGCCCGCACGCGCCGCGCGCGGTGGTGGATCATCGCCGTGCCGGCACTCCTCTACTTCTTTTCCTACTTCCACCGGATCGCTCCCGTGGT
>MGBT01000176.1:21928-22557 GCA_001788395.1 Candidatus Rokubacteria bacterium GWA2_70_23 | reverse complement strand
GGCGCCTTCGTGGCCTTCGTGGGGCTCTGGGGCGTGCCGTATCTCACCCAGGTCTACGGCATCCCGCGCGTGCGGGCCTCGAACCTGATGGCGCTGGCCGCGATGGGGCTCCTCGTCGCCTCGCCGCTCGTGGGCTGGACCTCCGACCGCTGGCTCGGGCGCAGGCGCCCACCGCTCATCGCGGCGACGGCGCTCTACGTCGGCGTGTGGGCCGTGCTCACCCTCCCCGGGCAGCCCGTGCCCATCGAGTGGGTCGGCCCCCTGTGTTTCCTCCTGGGCGTGGGCTCGGGGGCGGTGGTCGTGGTCTTCTCCTGCGTGAGAGAGGTCAACGATCCCCGCTACGTGGGGGTGACCCTCGGCTTCCACAACCTCCCCGTCTTCCTCGGCTTCGCGCTGATGCAGTGGCTCACGGGAGTCATCCTGGACGCGCGCTGGGAGGGGGCCCTTGCCGCGGGCACGCGCATCTACTCGCTCGGCGCCTACCGCGGCGCCTTCGCGCTGTGCCTGGCCGTCTCCGCGGCCTCGCTGATCACCGCGTGTCTCGTGACGGAGACCCGCTGCCGGAACATCTGGAGGACACCGTGACCTCGACGGATCAGGCCCGCCATGCCGTGTCTGAGAACTGATAC
>MGBT01000176.1:0-21865 GCA_001788395.1 Candidatus Rokubacteria bacterium GWA2_70_23 | reverse complement strand
GAGCACCCAGAGGGCCTGGGCGATGCCCAGCTCCTTGAGCCAGTGGACGTCGCGCACGCGCGTGATGGAGCGACCGTAGGTGGCGCCGAGGCCGTAGCCCACGGTGGTGAGGTACACGGCGCCGTGGGGGACAAACCACTCGCGATACGCCCGCTCGGTGAGCCCCGCCTTGCCGACGATGACCTTGGCCCCGGAGCGATCGAACCACGCCGCCATGGACTTGCCGAAGCGGAAGCTCGCCGTGGCCGTGACCGCCTCCACGGCATGGCTGCCGTCGGGGCGCACGGTGGCGGCGGGCGAGCAGTGGAAGGTCACGTTGGAGAGATCGGCGAGGCCTGGCGGGAGCGACAGCCCCTTGTCCACCACCTGGCGGTAGACGCCCTCGCGCGCCGTGTAGAGCACGCCGCTGAGGTACACCACATCCCCGAGCTTGAGGGCTCTGAGGTCGTGCGCCGGCACGGGCGTGGTGAGATGGATCTCGTCCATGCGGACGTCGTCGAGCCGCTCCGCCGCCATCACTCGATCCCCGAGCGCCGGTAGTAGTCGGTGAACCAGTCCGGATCGGTGCGGAGCTCGACGCGGCCGTCCGGATGGATCCGGGCCGTGGCGCGCCGGGAGGAGAGGCAGAACTGGTGGATGGCCACGGGCATGCCGCCCGTGTGAGTGTGGGCCAGCTCCACATGCGTCGCCACCACCATGGCGGTGCCGGCGAAGCCCATGGCGCCGATGCCGATGTAGTTGCCCAGCGCCGTCAGCTCCTCCTCGAGCGCGGCGGCGGCGGGATCGGGATTGCGGCTGCCGACGACGCGCAGACACGCCGCCTCTTTCCCGAGGCGCATGCAGGTGTCCTTGGCGCCGCCGAGGCCGACGCCGACGATGGCGGGCTGGCAGGCAAGCCCGCGCTTGCCGCCCGCGACGAGGGTGTCCACGAAGAAGCGCTTGATGCCGGCGATGCCGTCGCCCGGGAAGAGCATGCGCCAGTCGGTGCCGAAGAGGCCGCCCTTGTGGACGGTGGTCACGTCGATCCAGTCCGCGGCGGGCTCGACGCTGTAGGCGACCTCCGGCGCGTGGACCCCCACGTTGTTGTTCTGGTCCTCGCGGGTGAGCGGGTGGACGCGGTTGGGCCGGAGCGGGATCGACGCCGTGGCCTCCGCGGTGGCGCGCCGCAGCGCCCGCTCGAGCGCCACGAGCCCCCCCTCCACCGCGGCCTCGTTGCCGAGCTTGACGTAGTAGCGGGGCAGCCCGGTGTCGGCGCACATGGGCCGCCGGTCGGCCGTGGCGATGTCCCAGTTGGCGAGCATCTCGGTGAGGACGAAGCGCGACAGCCGGCCCGTCTCGCGGTCCCGGGCCCTGACGATGCCGTCACGGTAGTCGGGGGGAATGTCGATGGCGGCGCACGCCATCAGCTCGCGCGCCGTGTCCTCGATCAGCTTCGCTGGAATCTGGCTCATGCGGCCTCACGCCCGGGCGGCAGGCGGGGGCGGAGGCCTCCGAGACCCGTGGGGTATCGTGGTCGAGGAGGCCCCCGCCTGCCGCCCGGGCTACCGGCGCCCCTGCTTCTCGTCCCGGCGCAGCTTGTACTCGATGGAGTCCACGAGCGCCCGCCACGAGGCCTCGATGATGTTGTCGGCGACACCCACCGTGCCCCAGGTCTCGTCGCCGTCCCCGGAGGTGATCAGCACGCGGGTCTTGGCAGCCGTGCCCTTCGTCTCGTCCAGGATGCGCACCTTGTAGTCGAGCAGCGACATCTCGCGCAGGTTCGGGTAGAACTCCTCGAGCGCCTTGCGGAGGGCGTGGTCCAGCGCGTTGACCGGGCCGTTGCCGGAGGCCGCGGTGTGCTCCTCGATGCCCTTGACCCGCAGCCGCACCGTGGCCTCGGCCACGGGCTCCACGTCGCCATTGTCCTCCTCCACGATCACGCGGAAGCCCTCGAGGTCGAAGTAGGTCCGGTGGTTGCCCAGGGCCCGCTCCATGAGGAGCTCGAAGGAGGCCTCGGCGCCCTCGAACTGGAACCCCTCGTCCTCCAGGCGCTTGAGCATCTCGAGGATGCGGCGCGCATCCGGCGTGTTCTTGTCGAGATCGATCCCGTACTCCTTCGCCTTCCAGAGGATATTGGACTGGCCGGCGAGCTCCGACACCAGCACCCGCCGGTGATTGCCCACCAGCTCGGGGGTCACGTGCTCGTAGGTCTCGGGGTGCTTCAGCACGGCGGAGACGTGGATGCCGCCCTTGTGGGCGAAGGCGGAGTCCCCCACATAGGGCTGCGCCTGCCAGGGCTTGCGGTTGGCCAGCTCCGAGACGAACCGCGAGACGACCCTGAGATCCCGCAGATGGTCCTCCGGGAGACACCGGAGCCCCAGCTTCAGCATCACGTTCGGGATGATGGAGACGAGGTTGGCGTTGCCGCAGCGCTCGCCGTAGCCGTTGATGGTGCCCTGGACGTGGTTGACGCCCTCGGCCACGGCGGCGAGCGTGTTGGCCACGGCGCACTCGGTGTCGTTGTGGACGTGGATCCCCAGCGGCGTGACCGGCTTCACCACCTTCTTGACCTCGCGGATGATCTCCGACACCTCGTGCGGGAGACTCCCGCCGTTGGTGTCGCAGAGGACGAGACAGTGGGCGCCGGCGGCCTCCGCCGCGCTGAGCGTCTGTATCGCGTATCCCGGGTTCCGCTTGAAGCCGTCGAAGAAGTGCTCGGCGTCGAAGATGACCTCCTCGAAGTGCTTCAGGAGGTAGGCCACCGAGTCGCCGATCATGGCCACGTTCTCCTCGAGCGTCGTGCCCAGCGCGGAGGTGACGTGGAAGTCCCAGGACTTGCCGAAGATGGTGACGACGGGCGGACCGGCTTCGACGAGGGCCTGCAGGTTCGGGTCCTCCTGCGGGCGCAACCCTGGGCGGCGCGTGGCGCCGAAAGCGGTGATCTTGGCTGTCTTGAAGACGGCGTCCTGGACGCGCTTGAAGAAGCGCAGGTCCTTCGGGTTCGATCCCGGCCAGCCGCCCTCTATGTAGTGGATTCCAAGGGCGTCCAGCCGCTGGGCGATGCGGACCTTGTCCTCCATGGAGAAGGACACGCCTTCGCCCTGGGTGCCGTCACGGAGGGTGGTGTCGTAGACCTTGACGAGCCGCTGCATGGGAGGCTCATCATCGGCCACCTTACCGGGAGTGTCAAGATTCCCGGCTAGATGGCAGTGGGTCAGTTTGGCCCTCGGGACTGGGTCAAGTTGCGAGCCAGACGAGGCACGAGGGAGCCCGCGACGCGAGGCGTACTCTCTGTACGTTGAGCGTCGCGGGCGACCGAGTAACGAAGTATGGCGACGCAAATTGCCCCAGTACCGGCTAGATGGCGCCCGCGGCCCGAAGCCGCTCCACCCTGGCCCTGGGCATCCGGAGGAGCCGCGTGAGGATCTCCTCCGTGTGCTGGCCCAGGAGCGGCGGCGGCGCGGAGGCAGCGCCGGGAGTATCCCAGAGCCGGATCGGAACGCCCATCACGGTGATGGGGCCCGCCTTGGGATGGCTGAGAGTCACCGTCATCCCGCGCGCCTTCAGGTGCGGGCTTTCGCAGACCTCCGCCACGCTCTTGATCCTGCCGGCCGGCACGCCGGCCCGGTCGAGCCGCTCGAGCCACTCGGCTGCGGGCCGCGTGCCAAGCTCGGCGTTGAGCAGGGGGATCAGCGCGTCGCGGTTCTGCACGCGCCGGGCCTCGGTGTCGAAGCGCGGGTCCTTCGCCAGATCCGGCCGCCCCAGCGCGCCGCAACAGCGCTCCCACAGCGAGTTGTTCGCCACGCCCAGCGTGAGGTAGGCATCCTGCGCCTGGAAGACCTCGTACGGGACGATGGAGGGGTGCTGGTTGCCGCGGCGGGCGGGCCGGCCGCCCGCGTTCCAGTAGAGCCCGGCCTGGTAGGTCAGGAGCGAGGCCATCACGTCGAGCATCCCGATCTCGACCTTCTGGCCGCATCCCCCACGCTCGCGAGCGAGCAGCGCCAGCGCGATCCCCTGAGCCGCGGCCATGCCGGACACCAGGTCGGCGATGGAGTTGCCTACCTTGACGGGCGGGCCGTCGGGAAAGCCCGTGAGGTCCATGATCCCCGACTCACCCTGGACGATGAGGTCGTAGCCGGGACGCGACGCCTCGGGCCCGCTCTCGCCGAAGCCGGAGATCGAGCAGTAGACGAGCCGGGGGTTCTCCACGCGCAGCCGTTCCCAGCCGAAGCCCAGGCGCTCCATGGTCCCGGGGCGGAAGTTCTCGAGCAGCACGTCGGCGCGTCGGATCAGCCGGCGCAGGATGTCCTGCCCCTCGGGCGCCTTCAGGTTGAGCGTGAGGCTCTTCTTGCCGCGGTTGACGGCCATGAAGTACGTGGCCTCGCCGCCCGCAAAGGGCGGCCAGCCGCGCGTGTCATCGCCCTTGCCCGGCTCCTCGACCTTGATGACCTCCGCCCCCATGTCGGCGAGCGCCATGGAGCAGAAGGGGCCCGCCAGCACGCGGGTCAGATCCACGACGCGGATCCCCGCCAGCGGCGGCCGCACCGCACGGGAGCGGCCCCGGGCAGCACGTGAGGCGGGCTTCGACCGGCCCTTCTCTCTAGCCACGAGACCTCCCTTTCCAGATGCCCTTGACGACGCTCTTCGTGATGGCGGTCACCTTCTCGCCCCGGGCGCCCGCCCGTCGCCAGAAGAGGCGCGCCCGATCGGCGAAGCTCAGGGACGAGAAGTAGAAGATGGCGTCCACGGCCTCGACGGCCACGCGCGAGCCGATCTTGATGCCGCGGGTCTCGTCACCGTGGCAGAAGAGACGGGCCCCGCCCTCGAGCTCGATCAGCGCGATGTGCAGCGGCGAGCGAAAGCCCTCCGGCGGGGAGTGCAGCGTCGTGAAGGACACGACCTCCCCGACCCCCGGCACGCTGTCCGGCTCCATGCGCAACCCGTGATCGGGGCAACTCGGCGCGGGCGGCACCACGAGACGGCGGCAGCGGGGGCAGCGCGAGGCGCTGACGATCGTCTCGTGGATCATGGCCTCGCCTCCAGCAGGGCAACCCAGTTGTTGGTGGCGATGCCGCCGATGGACTGGGCCAGGCCGACGCGGGCCTTCACCTGCCGCCCCTCCGCTCGCCCGGAGAGCTGCCACGTCAGCTCCACGATCTGGGCGATGCCCGTGGCGGCCAGCGGATGACCGCGCGCCTTGAGCCCTCCCGACGGGCTCACCGGCAGCCGGCCATCGAGCGCCGTCTCGCCGTCGAGCGTGGCGCGCCCGGCCTTGCCGGCCGGGATGAGCCCCGTGTCCTCCAGCGAGATCAGCTCGAAGGGCGAGAAGGCGTCGTGGATCTCCGCCACCTCCACGCGCTCGGGCCCGAAGCCGGCCATGCGGTAGGCCGCCTGCGCCGCCGACTGGGTGGCGCGGAACGAGGTGAGGTCGGAGCGGTACCGGACGGCGATGGCCTCGGTCCCCTGCCCGATCCCCGCGACCCGCACCGGGCCCGCCTCGGCGTGGAGGACCACGGCCGCGGCACCGTCGGAGATCGGGCAGCAGTGGTAGAGGCGGAGCGGGTCGGCCACCATGCGGCTGTCCATCACCGCCTCGAGCGTCACCGCCTCCTGGAAGTGGGCGTACGGGTTCCGCGTGGCGTTGGCGTGGTTCTTGACCGCGACCTGGGAGATCTCCCGGAGCGTGAGGCCGGTCCGGTGCATGACGGCGCGCGTGATGAGCCCTGCGAGGGCCGGCATGGTGGTGCCGTAGCGCCGCTCGTGGGGATCGATGGAGCGCCCGATGATCTCCGAGACGCGGGGCGTGGGCAGATGGCTCATCTTCTCCCCGCCCAGGACGAGAACCGTGCGATGGAAGCCCGCGGCGATGGCCAGGTAGCCACAGTAGAAGGCGGCGAGCCCGGAGGAGGTGGCCGTCTCGACACGGAGGGCGGGCACCCGCGAGAAGCCCAGGTGCGTGTTGATGAGCGAGCCGTAATTGCCTTCCCCGGTGAACTCCTCCGGGTTCATGGCCGCCACGACGATGGCGTCGGGACGCTCCACGTCCGCGTCGGCGAGGGCGGCGCGGGCGGCCTCGGCCATGAGATCGGGAAGGCTCTCCTCCCGCCTCCCGAAGCGTGTCATCCCCGCACCGGCGATCCAGACGCTGCTCACCCGCCTATTTCAAACCGCCCGCTCCCGGGTGTCAACGTCCTTGACAGGATCAACGGACCGCGCGGTGCCGCTCGCCGGCCGCTGCGGCCGCGCGCGACTGCACGACGGCATGGGCAGCCTGGCGCGGCACGTTCACGCCGAACTCACGCATGAGCCGCAGGAGATAGGTCCGCTGCAGCCCCAGCGCCCGCGCGGCCTGGGTCCGGTTTCCGCCGAGCTGAGCAAGCGTGGCCTCGATGAGCCGGCGCTTGAACTCGG
Organism: Candidatus Rokubacteria bacterium GWA2_70_23; assembly: GCA_001788395.1. GTDB lineage: Bacteria > Methylomirabilota > Methylomirabilia > Rokubacteriales > CSP1-6 > UBA12499. The sequence goes on along the minus strand of MGBT01000176.1, from coordinate 15,475 downwards.
TGACGGCGCCGTGGAACCCGGGAGACGGCTTCGGCGGATTCGGGGATCGTGGGGGAAAGGGATCAGGCCTCGGTGCCGCGCCACTCATGCCCCCGATGCGAGGCAAGCGGTGTGCCACGCCTGCGTCGCCGACAATTCAACGGGATACGTGCGGGGCGGTCCGGGACCTGCACGGCGGGCCGTGCAAGCGGCCCGGGCGGGTGCCTCCCGGGCTGGGCAGTGGGGCCTGCGTGGACAAGAAAACGGGGACCCGCGCGGGCGAGATCCCCGTCGATCGTGGCGACGCGAAGAGGATTACGCCTTGGTCGCGGGCTTGACGCCGGGGTTGTCGGCGAAGAACTTCTTGTTGATCTCGATGTACTGCTTCCAGTTCGCCGGTGTTTCGTCCTCGGCGAAGATCGCCTTCACCGGGCAGACCGGCTCGCAGGCGCCGCAGTCGATGCACTCATCCGGGTGGATGTAGAGCATCTCGGGGCCCTCGTAGATGCAGTCCACCGGGCACACCTCGACGCAGGCCTTGTCCTTCACGTTGATGCAGGGCTCAGCGATAATGTAAGCCATTCAGGCCTCCTGTTGACCAGCCATGCCGGCGAAATACCCGAGGCATATCGCGGTCTTGACCGCGGCAACCCTGGTACTTGTACCAAGCCGCCCCCCGGGTGTCAAGCCGTTTGACCGCTTCGCCTCACCGGGACGGAGCCGCCATCCCTCAGCCTGGCGACTGGGGCTGCGCGTAGTCGGGATAGCCGCCTCGCGCCGTGGACTCGCCGGGAAACCCGATGCGCCGGCACACCTCGGGGTCGGTCGTGTAGACGAAGCACACATCTGCGCGGAGGGCGAGATAGAAACCCTGGCTGGAGACCTCCCGCCAGCCCGCCCCGGGCGCCACGCCCCGCCGCATCGCCTCGAGCACCCGGGCCCGCTCCACGAGCGACAGGTCGGCGAATCGCCGGCCCGGACCGAACATGATGCCCACGCTGTCCGCGATGCCGCGGAGCCCCTTCACGTAGAGGTGGGCGACCTGCGGCTGGTAACGGACCCGGGTGGCGATGACATGCCCGGGCCCCAGCGGCGCGACGCCCTCGTCGAAGTCGTCGCCGGGGATGATCGCCTCGGCCGCCGCCGCGAGGGTCGCGATCTGGTCGTCGGTGAGGATTGTCTCGTTCACGTCTCTCGACCTCCTTCCACCATGGCAGGCGCCCCGGTGAGCGCCGCGATGCGCCGGCGGAAGGCCGCCTCGACCTTCTGCACGTGGCGCTCGGCCACCCGGCCGACCACGCGCAGCATCCACTGGCCCAGCGTCCCGGCCTCGACGTCGGCACTGAAGGCGACGGCCGTGCTCGGCCCGTCGTCCGCGAATGTCCAGCGGCCCATCAGCCGCCGGATCGGCCCCTCGACGAGTGTGAACTGGACGCTCTGCCCGGGCACGCGCTCCACGCGAGTCTTGAGGGGGACCGTCATGGGGCCGATGCGGAGCACCATGGTGCACAGGTCGCCGTCCAGCCGGGCCGCCGCCACGTCATTGATGAACTCCGGGTACCGCGAGAAGTCCGACACCACGTCGTATACCAGCGGCCGCGGCGCCTCGATGGTCAGGGTGTGGCTGATCCGGAAGACTCCGTCGGCCGGCGACACCGAGGCGTCGGGGGCGGCCGTCCCGCTCACAGATCGCCCCGGCGCGCGGCGTCGGCCATGTGGTCGGCTGCGCGGCTCGCCAGCGCCATCGCCGTCAGGGTGGAGTTCACGCCGCCGCCCGTGACGAAGACGCTCGTGTCGCACACGAAGAGGTTCCCGATGTCGTGGCTCCGGCCGTGCTCGTCGACCACGGACGCGGAAGGGTCCCGCCCCATGCGGCAGGTGCCCATCGGGTGGGCGGCGTACTCGATCCCCACGTGGACCTGCTCGGCGCCCGCGGCCCAGAGCAATTCCTCGCACGTGCGGCGGGCGGCATCGAGGACGGCCACGTCGTTGGCGAGCCACTCGTGGGTCACCCGCGCCACCGGCAGCCCGCGCGCGTCCCGGACCTCCGGGTCCAGGGTGACCGTGCTCCGGTCGTTGGGCAGACCCTCGGCGCAGATCCACCAGCCGGCCATGTAGACGTAGTCGCGGAGGAACTGCCGCAGCTCGTCGCCGAAGCAGTCGGGGCCGATGATGGCGTGGCAGTAGGGCAGCGTGCCGAAGGAGATGAGCTGGTAGCCGCGGGCGAAGTCGTTGCGCGGATCGGTTTCGTAGTAATCCTGGACGAGGACCTGGCCCATGGGAATGCCCTTGTAGCCGTTGACGGGATCCGGGAACCGGCCCGAGACCTGGTAGTTGGGGTGAGTCATGAAGTTCTTTCCCACGAACCCGCTGCTGTTGGCGAGCCCCTCGGGAAAGGTCGCGTTCGCCGAGAGGAGGAGCAGCCGCGGCGTCTCGTACGCGTGGGCCGACACCACCACGGCCCGCGCGTCCAGGCGATGCGTCCGGCCCTGGCTGTCCAGGTACTCCACCCCGTCCACGCGGTTCGTGGCGGCGTCGTAGGTGATGCGGGACACGAAGGCGTTGGGGATGATCCGGGCGCCGAGCGCCCGGGCCTTCGGGATGTACGTGACGAGGCTGCTGGCCTTGGCGTCGATGGGGCATCCCTGGAAGCACCAGCCGCAGTAGGTGCACGCGGGCCGGCCGTCGTATTCCACCGAGTTGATGGCGAGCGGGGCCACCAGGGGGGTGGCCCCCACGGCCCGCACCCCCCGCGAGAGCACCTGGGCCAGCCGGCTCATCGGATGCGGAGGCATCGGGTACGGCTCGCGCGGCGGCTCGAACGGATTGTTGTTGATCCCGGCCACCCCGAACTCGCGCTCCACCCGCGAGTAGTAGGGAGCGAGATCCGCGTAGCGGATCGGCCAGTCCACCCCCACCCCGTCCCGCGTGTAAGTCTCGAAGTCGGACTCGTGGAGCCGCGGCGTGACGCCCAGCCACAGGAGCCCGCCCCCGCCCACGCCCTGCCCGGAGAGCGGCCCGACTGGATGCTTGCCCGTCAGGACGCGGGGCTCGTTCCAGGCCAGCTTCAGCATCTCGGCCTCGTCGTTGACGAAGTCCACGGTGCTGTCGTAGTGCGGGCCCGCGTCCAGCGCGACGACCCTGAACCCCCGGTCCGCGAGCTGCTTGGTGACGAGCCCGCCGCACGAGCCGGCCCCCACGATGCAGAAGTCGTAGGTGTCCCTGGCCTTCGTCATGGCGCTCGACTCCTTGACGGCCTGTGATGGCGGCGACGCGGCGGCAGTATAGCCGATGTGCCTCGACGGGGGAATCCGCCATGCGGAGTTGTTCAGCGGCCTGCTAGAGCGAGCGGAGCTTGGGGTCCAGCGCGTCCCGGAGCGAGTCGCCGAACAGACTGAAGGCGAACACGGCCAGGCTGATGGCGAGCCCGGGAAAGATGGCCATCCAGGGCGCGGTCTCCGCGAACTCCACCGCGGCGCCCCTCAGCATGAGCCCCCACGACGCCGTGGGCTCCTGCACGCCAAGGCCGAGAAAGGAGAGCGAGGCCTCCAGCAGGATGGCCTGCCCCAGAAAGGCGGTCAGCATGATCAGGAAGGGGGCCATCACGTTGGGGAGCATGTGGCGCAGGATGATGCGCGCGTGGCCGAAGCCGGCCGCCCTTGCGGCGTCCACGTAGGGCATCTCGCGGATGGCCAGCCCGGAGGAGCGGATGACGAGCGCGCAGCGGGGGATCATGGGCACCATGATGGCCATGGTCACGTTCTGCAGGCTGTTGCCCAGGATGGCCACGATCGCCAGGGCCAGGATGATGAGGGGGAAGGAGAGGAACACGTCCATCACACGCTGCAAGTAGAGATCCACCCGCCCCCCGAAGTAGGCGCTCCCCACGCCGAGGATGGCGCCCACGGTGGAGCCAAGGAATGCCGCCCCGAAGCCCACCAGCAGCGCGGTGCGGGAGCCGTAGATCAGCCGGGAGAGGACGTCCCGGCCGAAGGAGTCGGTGCCGAGCCAGTGCTGGGCCGAGGGCGCCGAGAGCATGGAGCCGAAGTCCACAGCCAGGGGATCGTAGGGGGCCAGCGCGGTTGCGGACAGCGCCATCAGGATCATGACGACCACCACGACGGCCCCGACGGCGCCGAGCGACCGGCGGCGGCAGAAGTCGAGCGCGGCGGCGACCCAGCGGTGCCGGGCCTCGGCTGGCCCGAGATCGGCAGCCACATCGGCGGGCGGGTTGATGGCCATGGCTCTCGATCTACGGTCGTCGCACGCGACGACCTCTGTGAGGTGGCTGTCGCATCTATCGGTACCGGATCCGCGGATCGAGCCAGGCGTACATGAGGTCCATGACGAAGTTCACCACGATGAAGACGGAGGCCACGAGCAGCACCAGCGCCTGGGTAAGGGTGTAGTCGCGGTGCGCCACGGACTGGACGAAGAGGAGGCCGAGGCCGTTGAGGTTGAAGACCTGCTCCGTCACCACGAGGCCGCCCATGAGGAAGGCGAACTCGATGCCCACCACGGTGAGCACCGGCAGCATGGCGTTCTTCAGCGCGTGGCGCGACAGGATCAGCTTCTCCACGAGCCCCTTCGCCCGCGCGGTGCGGATGTAATCCTCGCGCAGCACTTCCAGCATGGCCGAGCGGGTCATGCGCGTGGCGACGGCGGAGTAGCGGTAGCCCACGGCCAGCGCCGGCCAGATGAGCTGGAGCATGTTCTGCCACGGGTCCACCCAGAAGGGCGTGTAGACCATGGGCGGCAGCCACTTGAAGACGATGAGGAGCCCCAGGATGAACACGATCCCCAGCCAGAAGGAGGGCGTCGCGATGCCGGCGATGGAGAAGATGCGCACGACGTAGTCCACCCAGGTGTCCTGCCGGAGCGCCGCCAGCACCCCGAGCGGGATCGCCAGCAGCACCGCGACGATGGTCGCCATGATCGCGAGCTGGAGCGACAGCGCGAAGCGGAGCTTGATCTCCTCGAAGATCGGCGAGCCGGTCCACATGGAGGTGCCGAAGTCGAAGCGGACCACGCCCCACATCCACTCGGCGAACTGCCGCCAGAGCGGCCGGTCCAGCCCGAAGCGGGCGCGCTCCTTGTCCAGCATCTCCTTGGAGGCGAAGGAGCTCTCCCCCGAGAAGCGCAGCTCCACGATGTCGCCGGGGACGACCCGCATCAGGAAGAAGATGAGGACCGCCACCCCCAGGAGGGTGGGGATCATCAGGAGGAAGCGCTTCAGGATGTACTTGCCCACCCGGCGCCCCTCACCCCGCCCTCTCCCCCCGGGGGAGAGGGCGGGTCGCGCTACTCACTCAGCCACACCGTGTCGAGCTGGTTGTTGAGGTAGTGGCTGGGGGTGATGGTGAAACCCTTCACCCGCGAGCTGTGCGGGATGATCCGGTTCCACTGGAGCGTGTACATGACATGCGCCTCCTCGTCGAGCAGGCGCTTCTCGAAGGCGCGGACGTAGCGCTTGCGCTCCTCGAGGTCTGTGGCGCGCGCCTGCTTGAGGTAGAGCTCGTCGATCACCGTGTCCTTGTGCCGGCCGTAGTTGGCGTCCGAGGTGGACAGGAACCGGCCGAGGTCCAGGTCCGGCTCCACGATGAAGCCGCACTGGAAGTCCATCGCCACCTCGAAGTCGCCGCGCTTGAGCATGGGATGGTACGCCGAGGCCTCGATGATCTCCTGCTTGACGCTGAGGCCGATCTGGCGCCACTGGTCGATGAGCCAGATCCCCAGCGGCTCGTACGGGTGCGGGATGCCCCGGTTTCGGAACGTGAACGAGAAGCCCTCCGGCACGCCGCCCTCTCTGAGCAGGCGCTTGGCCTCGGCCCGATTGGCATTGATGTCCCGCCCGTACCCGGCGAGCTTCGCCAGCTCCTCGGGGGGCGTGGCGTAGGGCGTGCCCGGGACCTGGACGCCAGCCACGTCCTTGACGAAGGTGATCTTGGACAGCGCCTTGGAGCCCTCGTAGCGATCGAGGGCGAGGCTCAGGGCCCGGCGCACGCGCTTGTCGTCGAAGGGCTTCTTCTCGTGGTTCATGGCGACCATCAGAACGCAGTCCCAGGAGCTCTCCTGCACCGTGATCTTCGGGCCCAGCGCCTGCACGAGGCTGTCGCGCTCCGGCGGGCTGAAGCTGCGGAACTGGATCATGGCCCGCTCGCCGCGGACGGCCGCCACCTGGGCCGAGGAGGAGGAGATGAAGATCGCCCGGTAGCCGTCGAGATAGGGCTTGCCCTTGTCCCAGTAGTCCGGGTTCTTCTTGCCCACCCAGTGGGAGCCCTTCACGTGCTCGACGAACTTGAAGGGGCCGGTGCCCATCACGTTCTTCGCGTACCACTGCATGTCCTTGGCCAGGATGTCGGCCTTGTAGATCCAGTTCCAGGGCGAGGCCAGGTTCAGGAGCAAGGACGCCTCCGGCCACTTGAGCCGGAACCGGATGGTGGAGGGATCCGGAGCCTCGACGGCCTCCACGCCCTGGTAGGTGGACTTGCGCAGGGATTTCACGCCCGCCGGCGGGAAGATGATCTTGTCGTAGGAGGCCTTCACGTCCTTCGACGTCATGAGGCTGCCGTCGTGGAACTTGACCCCCTGCCGCAGCTTGAAGGTGTAGGTGAGGCCGTCCTTTGAGATGGTCCAGGACTCGGCCAGATCCCCCACGGGCTTGGTCCCGGTCTTGTCGAAGGGATCCACCCTGAGCAGCGTGCTGTAATGCGGCGCCATCGGGTGGATGACACCGAACGTCTCCTCCTGGTGCGCGTCGTATGAGGGCGGCTCGGAGGGCACGACGAAGATCAGCTCGCCGCCCGAGCGCGGCTTGTCCTGGGCCGAGGCGTCGCCGGCGGCCAGCGGTCCCAGCGCGCCCAGGGTCAACGCGAGCAGGGCCAGGGTCCACGTTCTCCAGATTCTCATCGGTGTCTCCTTGTGGTCGTGGGGGTTGTCGTCACTCGGTGAGCCACACCGTGTCGAGCTGGTTGTTGAGGAAGTGGCTGGGCGTGATGGTCCACCCCTTCACCCTCGCGCTGTGGGGAAGATGATCTTCTCGTAGGAGGCCTTGACATCCCTCGGGGTCATCACGGTGCCGTCGTGGAACTTCACCCCCTGGTGCAGCCTGAAGGTGTAACTCAGCCCGTCCTTGGAGATCGCCCAGGACGCCACCAGATCCCCCACCGGCCGGGTTCCGGTCCGGTCGGCAGGGTCGACGCGCAACAGCGTGTTGTAGTGGGGCGCGAGCGGGTGGATGACGCCGAACGTGCTTTCCCGGTGGCCGTCGTAGGAGGGCGGCTCGGATGGGACGAGGAAGATCAGCTCGCCGCCCGGGCGCGGCCTGTCCTGGGCCCGGACCGGCACGACCCCGAGCAGAGCGATCAGGGGGAGCCCTATCGCGTACAGGAGGGACACTCGGCCCCTCAGGCGTCTCATGTGCCACCTCCGTGATGACAGCAGCCGCCCCGGCGTGTGGACATGCAACCCGGCCGAGGAAGTTGCGGTTCCCGCGGGTGCCCGTAGCTTAGCCAGCGGCCCTCCTCCTGTCAAGGCGAGCTCCGTCAGATCCGGATGCAGGCCGCGCGGTGCTCCGGCCGCACCTCGCGAAGCTCAGGGACCACCCGCCGGCAGTCGTCCACGGCGATGGGGCAGCGCGGGTGGAAGACGCAGCCCGAGGGCGGGTTGAGGGCGCTCGGGACCTCGCCGCCCAGCACCACCCGCTCCCGGCCTGCCTCCACCGCGGGGTCCGGGATCGGGACGGCAGAGAGCAGGGCCTTCGTGTACGGGTGCTGCGGGCTCTCGTAGAGCGATTTCCGATCGGTGATCTCCGCGATCTTGCCGAGGTACATGACGGCCACGCGATCGGAGATGTGCCGCACCACCGAGAGGTCATGGGCCACGAAGAGGTACGTGAGCCCGAACTCGGCCTGCAGCTCCTCAAGCAAGTTGATGATCTGGGCCTGGATCGAGACGTCCAGCGCCGAGACCGGCTCGTCGCAGATGATGAGGCTCGGCTCCATGGCCAGCGCCCGCGCCACGCCGACCCGCTGGCGCTGGCCGCCGGACAGCTCGTGGGGATAGCGGTCGGCCATGGCGGGCAGCAGCCCTGCGTGGGACAGGAGCTGCGTCACCCGCGCCTTCCGCGCCCAGCGCTCGGGGACGATATCGTGGACGGCCAGGGGCTCGGCGATGATCTGCCCGACCGTCATGCGCGGGTTCAGCGAGCTGTACGGGTCCTGGAAGATCACCTGCATCCGGCGGCGGACCTTCCGGAGCTCCTTCTCGCTGAAGGCGGTGAGCTCCTGCCCCTCGAAGATGATCTGGCCGCTGGTGGGCTTCTCGAGCTGGAGGATGCAGCGGCCCGTGGTGGTCTTCCCGCAGCCCGACTCCCCGACGAGACCGAGCGTCTCGCCGCGCCGGATCGAGAAGCTCACACCGTCCACGGCCTTGACCACGGCGGGCTTGCCCCCGAAAAAGCCGCCGCCCACCGGAAAGTGTTTCACCAGGTCGCGGACCTCGAGAATGACGTCGGTCATCCGCGCCCGCCCTTTCCCAGCTGCCCTGCCACGCAGCAGGCCGAGACGTGCTCGGACCCCACCGTCTCCAGCTCGGGCCGCTCGGCCCGGCAGCGCTCGATGGCAAAGGCGCAGCGCGGGGCGAAGGCGCAGCCGGGCGGCAGCCGCGTGAGGTCCGGGGGCTGGCCCGGGATCGGCGCGAGCTTGGCCTTCTTGGGCTCGTCGAGCCGCGGCACGGAGCGGAGCAGGCCGAGCGTGTAGGGATGGCGGGGATTGGCGTAGATCTCCCGGGCCGTCCCCCGCTCCACGATCCGGCCCGCGTACATCACGTTGACCCGGTCGGCGTAGCGGGCCACGACGCCGAGGTTGTGGGTGATGATGAGCATCGCGACGCCGAGCTTGCGGGACAGGTCCTTCAGCAACTCCAGGATCTGGGCCTGGATGGTCACGTCGAGCGCCGTGGTGGGCTCGTCGGCGAGGATGAGCGCCGGGTTGCAGGCCAGCGCCATGGCGATCATGATCCGCTGGCGCATGCCGCCGCTGAACTGGTGCGGGTACTGGCGAAGCCGCCGCTCAGGGTCCGCGATCCCCACCAGCGCGAGGATCTCCGCCGCCCGGGTCCGGGACTGGGCGGGTGTCATCTCGAGGTGGATCTCCAGGGTCTCGGTGACCTGCCGGCCGATGGTCAGCACCGGGTTCAGCGAGGTCATGGGCTCCTGGAAGATCATGGTGATCTCGCGCCCCCGGATGCGGCGCATCTCGTCCTCGGAGAGCGTGAGGAGATCCCGCCCCTTGAAGAGGATCTCGCCGCCGACGATCCGCCCCGCGGGAGCCGCCACGAGCCGCATCACCGAGAGCGCGCTGACGGACTTGCCGCAGCCGGACTCGCCCACCAGGGCCACGGTCTCCCCGGCCTGGACGTCCCAGGAGACGCCATCCACGGCGCGCACGATGCCACCGCTGGTGGCGAACTGGGTCTGGAGATCCCTCACGTCGAGGAGGACATCCATGGGCCGGCAGTCTAGCACGAGGACGGGCGTCAGGATCTCCCGTGACTGGAGCGGCAGCGGGCACGGGCGAGGTGGCCGGACGCGCTGGGGCGGAGGTCGGAATAGAGGCGGCACACCGCCTCGGCGACGCATGGCCAGCGGTGCTCGGCGGCCCAGCGCTGCGCCTCGCGACCGAGCGCCGCGCGCCGCCCCCTGTCCTCGAGGAGCAGGGCCACGCGCTCGGCCAGCGCTGCGGCGTCGCCTTCGGGGACGAGGAAGCCGGTGACGCCGTCCCGCACCGTCGTCGTGAGCCCGCCGACCCGCGAGGCGATCACGGGGCTGCCGCAGGCCATGGCTTCCAGCGCCACCATGCCGAAGGACTCGTAGTAGGAGGGCATGACGGTGGCGTCGGCGGCCGCGTAGAAGAGACGCAGCCGCTCCTGGGGCTGGGCGCCGAGGAAGCTCACGCGCTCGGCGAGCCCCAGCGAGCCGACGCGCTCGCGGAGATAGTCGGCGTGGCCATTCTCCGGCTCGTCCTGATCCCCGCCCACGATGAGGAGCCGGGCGGCCCCGTCGAGCGCGGTCATGGCATCCAGGAGGGTCTCGAGCCCCTTGATGGGCTGGAGCCGTCCGACGTAGAGCAAGAGCGGGTCCGGCGGCAGCGCGAGCAGCCTCTTGGCCTCAACCTGGGGCATGGGCCGGAAGAGCTCGGTGTCCACGCCACAGGGGATGACGGCGATCCGGTCGGTCGAGGCGCCGTAGTACCAGGCGAGATGCGCGCGCTCCACCACGTTGGCGGCAACCACCCGGTCCGCGAGGCGGACGATCCGGTCCTCCTCCGACAGCCGGATCTCCGGCTCCACCTCGGCGGGCGTCTTCGCCACCGAGTTCTTGAGCCGGCCCAGGGTGTGGAACATCTGGACCAGCGGGACACTCCACGACTCCCGCAGCGCGAGCCCGGCCACCCCGGAGAGCCAGTAGTGGCCGTGGATCAGATCGTACTCGAGCCCCTCGGCGCGGCGGTGGGCCTCCACGCCATCCACGAACTCCGGCAGGTGCCGGTGCACCACCTCGCGCGCCATGGGCGCCTCGGGGCCCGCCGGAAGGTGGATCACGCGCGCCCCCGTCCCCAGCTCCACCACCCGGCGGATGCCCGGATTCTGGGACCGGGTGAACACGTCCACGTGGACCCCCATGCGGCCCAGCTCGCGGGCGGTGGCGCGCACGTAGACGTTCATGCCCCCCGTCTCCTTGCCGCCGAGCGCCGCCAGCGGGCAGGTGTGCACGGACAGGATCGCGACCCGGAGCGTCACGGGGCCACCCGGACGTTGAAGAGGTCTGCCGGCTCAGGGCCGAAAGCGTACTTATAGGGCTCCTCGCCGCGGAGGAAGTCGAAGATGGCGAAGCCGCGCTCGATGGCGTGCCTGATCACGTGCGCCAGCAGCACGATCCCCGGGGCAAGCCGGGCCCGGACCGGATCGAAGCCCGAATTGTAGAGCCCCACCGATTCGCCGTACTCCAGGCAGAGGAAGCTCGCGATCGGGGTGCCTTCCCACTCGAGGAACCAGAGCCGTGCCCAGCCGGCCGCGGCCAGCGCCGCAAGCGCATCGCGGAAGAAGTGCTCCATCGTCTCGTCCATGAAACGCGCCTTGCCGGCTCGCGACAGGCGGTGCAGGCGCAGGAACTCCGTCATGGCCTGATCCCACCCGACGGGATCGGCAACGCTCCGCACCCGCGCCCCGGGCAGCTCGCCCTCGAGCCGCCGCACCTTCCGGCGCAGCTCGTGCCGGTCCTTGCCCGACAGGCTGGCGAGGTAGGCATCCCAGGTGGGCGGCAGGGCGAGGACGGGGCAGCGCTCCTCCCGCTCGACCCGCGCCGAAAGCCCGTGCCGCGCGGCGAGCGAGGGAAGCCGTGTCACGGCCGCCGAGGCCGCGCGGATCCCGTGGAGATCCCACTCGCAGGGGTCCGCCGCCCGGTGCTCCAGGAGCGCCCCCCAGACTTCGTCCTCCAGTGCTGGCACGGCGATGAGATCCAGGTAGTCGGAGACGTCCACGCCTCCGATGATCCGATGACGGCCCGGGGCGTCCTCGTAGAGCGGCAGGAGGCCCGCCAGCGCGCCGCCGTCCTCGGCCACGCCGAGGATCTGGAGCGGCCGGTCGTCCAGGAAGGCACGGGCCCACGCCGTCTGCCACTGCCAGGTGAGGAACACCGAGGGAAGCGGGGAGCCCGCGGCCAGAACGTTCCAGCGGGTCTGGTCGAGCCCGTCGAAGCCGGGGAGGGACTCGACCTTCATGCGCGGCTAGCAGGCCGCTGAAAAGGACCCATCTGCGGAGGTACGGCGCTGGTCGCTCCTCGCTCAACGTACAGCGAGTACGCCTCGCTCGTCGCCTCCCTCGCGGCCTTGCATCTGGACCTGTTTGAGCGGCCTGCGGAGTCTTTCCGCATCCTGCTACAGCCCGGAATCATCGTCTCCGCCCTCCCCGCCTCCGCCCTCGCCCTCGCCGCCGGCGTCGTCCCCCTCGGCGATCGCCTCTTCCATGGCCGCATCCACGTCCTCGCCGAGGTCCTCCCCCATCTCGTCCCCCATCCGTTTCATAAAGCGCGCCATACTGCGCGGGTCGTTCTCATCGAGATCGCCGTACTGGGAGGGATCGGCGAGAGACTCCAGGCGGGCATCCTCGGACTTGACCGTGGCGAAGCGGGACATGAGGCGCGACAGCTCGAGGCTCCCGCACCGGGGACATCGGGGCGCGGCGGCCGTGGACGGGGAGAGCACGAGCAGGCTCACCCGCCGGCGACATCCATGGCATTCATACTCGTAGATCGGCACGCGGCGCTCCTCCTGCCCTGGTCTGATGGCTGCCCGTCATTCTAGCATTCCCGGCGCGGCCGGGCCGCCCGAGGGTCCGGACCGCGGCTGCCGCCGGCGCTCCCGCCACTCGGCGAGCACCCCCTCGCGCTCCGGCACGGCCAGTCCCAACAACTCCTTGATCTGGATGCCGTTGATGGCTGGGGCGTCCTCGAGATTGTTGTTGAGCTGGAAATGGACGCGGCGCGCGTACCCCTCGAGCCCACGACCCCGCGCCACGATCTCCTCCAGCTCCCCCTCGTTGTAGAGGTACCCGTACTTCTCGGCCACCGAGGGCGACTGTCCCCGGAGCTGGCTGAGAAAGCCCTCGGTGTTCCTGCCGTGCATCCTCAGCACCGCGACGGGCGCGGTGAGCGCCGTCGTCGTGGCAACGCTCGCGCGCGTGCGCGGGGCATCCACCGAGACGTAGGCGAGGCCGGCCCGGGCCAGGCGAGCCAGCACCTCGTCGGTGTGGGCCGGCAGCCAGGAGGCATCCCGGAGCTCCACGGCGATCGTCACTCCCGGCACGCGCGCCGGCAGGCTCTCGAGGTAGCCGAGCGCCTCGGGCCCGTGGCGCACCCAGGGCGCCATCTGGAAGAGGACGTAGCCGAGCTTGCCCGCATCCTGGAGCGGCCGGAGGGCCTCCCGGAAGGCTTCGAAGGCCCAGTCGCGCGCCTCCGCGGGGAAGAGCCGGTTCTCGATCTGCCCTCGCGCCGACGGGCGGGCGGAGGCGGGCAGCATGGCGGCGAGCGGCTCGGGGAGCCGGTGGGCGTCGAGGTGGTGACCCGTGAGCAGCGCATAGGCCTTCACGCCGAAGAGGAAGCCGGGCGGCGTCCGCTCCGCCCAGAGCACGGCGTTGCGAGCGGAGAGCGGCGCGTAGAACGTGGAGTTGACCTCCACGCTATCGAAGAAGCGCGAGTACCACCACAGCCGCTCCTCGGCGGTCATGGTCTTCTGCGGATAGAAGTGGCCGCGCTCGATCATGCTCCGGTCCTGCCAGGCGCAGAGGCCGACGCGGAACTCGGTGCGCACGGGCTCGGGAGGGCGGTGGACGAGGAGCGGCGTCTCGGGCGGCATCGCTCCGAGTGTACGGCGGCAGGCTAGGCGGCGGGCGGGAGGAGTTCCTGGATCACTCGACGGATCTCGGCCATCACGAAGGGCTTGCGCAGGTAGCGGGCGCCGGTCCGCTCGAAGAACTCCGCGCTCTCTCCGCTCAGCGCATTACCGGTGACGAAGACGAGCCGTGAGAGCAGCCGCGGGTGCCGGCGTTCGATCTCCCGGTACAGGCCCGGCCCGTCGAGCGTGGGCATTCTGAGATCGCTGAGGATGAGGTCGTACGCCTGGTGCTCGATCTGATCGAGCGCCGCGAGCCCGTTGGAGGCGGTGGTCACCCGGTGGCCGTCGAGGGCCAGCAGATCGGCCAGCAGAGCGGCGATCTCCTTCTCGTCGTCCACGACCAGGACGCTGAGCACCGGAGCCTGAAGCGTCGGGTCCATGGCTGCTGCCGAGTGTCGCTGCACGCCTTCCCTCCTGGATCGTGATCGCCGGACTCAGGCTCCGGGACAGTCCCTGCTGGTAGGGTCATGGGCCGGGGGGCCCTCCCACGGCTTGTGGGAAACAGTACCCCAATCGGGCGGACCGGGGCAAGCAAAGTCTTCGGGCTAACGGAAATCGTGGGAGGGGATGGCGGCCGCGAGGCGGGCGCGGAGCGGCCAGAGCCGCCCGGCGCGGATCGAGGTGACGCCGTCTTGGCGGTGGAGCGCGCCCTCCACAAGCCTGCTGTTCGGCGGCCCACGACGTCAGACCCAGTTTTCTGTCTTGAGCCCTCCTTCCCAAGGCAGTCTCTTTCACGGAATTGCTACCTCGACAGAGCTCCCTGCGGAAGCGGTATTCACCGCCTGAACAACCACCGGGAGAGCACGTTGGATACGCGGCCAGCTCGGCGTGGAAAGTGCAATGATTGCAATGCGCCGTGACTGGAGATTCTGTTGATACCTCAGGTTGAGGTCGGTTGTAACGAGTACCTCGAACCCTTCCTTTTCGGCTACGTCGAGCAGCTCACCATTCTTCAGGTTCGACCACCCACCTTCATAGGCGGTCATCACTTGATGCGGCGTCAATGATTGACGCAGTGGAACGGGAGCGCCTTGGTCGAGAAGGACGCGCACTTACGCCGGGGCCAACGCACTCCGCGCGGCGTGCTCCAGGACGGAGCGAACTTGTTCGAGCGTTACGCCAGGGAACCATTCCACGAACTGTGAGACGAGAGCGCCGTCCTCAAGATTCTCGAACAAGGCTGCCACAGGCACGCGGGTGCCGCGGAACACCCAAGCCCCGCTGACACGTTCCGGGTCGCGCTCAACTGCTGGGCAAGAGGACCAGTCGATCATGGCGAAATAGTACCACCTTCACGCGTAGGCGGGCGCATTCGAGCAGGCGGAGCCCCGCGCCGTACAGCAGGAACGCCATCAGCCGCGGCACGCCGTGGATTTCGCCGAGCACGGCACGGACCTCCTCGCGAGCCAGGACGACGGGCAGATGATGCGGGCGCGTCGCATAGACGAGGTCGTCCAGCCAGGGGACTTGTTGCTCAAGGACCTCGCGGTAGAGAAAGAGGAGCGCGCTGAGGGCCTGGTTCTGCGTCGATGCCGCGACCTTCCCATCGACGGCCAGCGACGTCAGAAAGCGCGTGAGCTCCGGCGCTCCCATCTCGGCAGGATGGCGCTTGCCGTGGAAGAAGATGTAGCGGCGGATCCAGGCGACATACGCCTTCTCGGTGCGACGGCTATAGTGCCGGACGCGGATGGCCTCGCGGACGCGGTCGAGCAGGCGAGGCTTGGGCGCGTCGGGAGGGCGGGACTCGCGGACCACGGGGGCCCGTGATGGGCAGCCTCCGACCGGGTACGCAAGCGGCGCGAGCGAGCCTCGAAGGGTCATGGCGCGATCTCTCCCCTCGGTCGGGACGCGCCAACTATAGCGCGCGGGCCCGGGCCGGGCAATCGCGATCCCGCTGTATCCCCGGGGACACACGACCGGGAGGGATCGAGGTCAGTGGAAGTCATGCGAGGGGGGCCCTCCGGGTGGGCCGGGGCGGCCTCGAGGCGCTCGCGGAGGGGCCAGAGGCGCTCGGCGCGGATCGAGGTGACGCCGTCCTGGTGCTG
>MGBT01000175.1:6279-17767 GCA_001788395.1 Candidatus Rokubacteria bacterium GWA2_70_23 | reverse complement strand
CATGCCGATGTCGCGCTCGTACTCGGTCTTGAGCGCCGTGGGCACCGGGCCCCCACCCGTGTCGCCGATGCGCAGCGAGGAGAGATCGTGTCGCGGCCTTTCGGGGTGGCGGAGGATGTAGATGAACATGGTGGGCACGCCGATCAGGACCGTGGCGCGGTGGCGCTCGATGAGGCGGAGCGCCACCCCCGCGTCGAAGCGCTCGACGATGACGCTGGAGGCTCCCACCGTCATCATCTGGAGATAGTCGAAGGCGATGGCGAACACGTGGAAGAGGGGCAGGATGCAGAGCGAGCGGTCGGCGCCGCGGAAGCCCACCGCCTCGACCACGGCGGCGGCGTTGTCGAGGAGCCCGGCGTGGGTGAGCATGGCGCCCTTGGGGTGTCCCGTGGTGCCCGAGGTGTAGGCGATCATCGCCACGTCGTCGCCGTCCACGGGGGCGGTGACCTCGAGGGGCGCCGCGCTCGCCACCTGACAGTAGGGGAGCGTGCCGGCCACGGCCTCGCCCGCCACCACCACGTGGGCGAGGGATGGCAGCCGGTCGCGAATCGCCTGCACCCGCTCCGCCTCGCGCGGGGAGGCCATCATGACCTTCGCCCGCGAGTTGTTGACGACGTACTCGATCTCCCGCGGCGTGAACATGGGATTGAGCGGCACCGAGGCCGCCCCGAGCTTCGCCGCCCCCATGTAGGCCTCGAGGATGGGGAGCCCATTGGGGAGGAGCACGGCCATCCGGTCTCCCTGGCGCAGGCCCAGCCGGGCGAGACCGCCGGCCAGGCGGTCGGTGCGCTCGTCATAGCCGCGGTAACTGACGACCTCATCTCCGGAGAAGAACAGCGGCGTGTCGCCGAAGCGGCGGGCCTGCTGCTGCGCGAATCCTCCCAGGCTCGTCATCCGCTCGCCTCCTTCGCCGCCACCCAGTCGCGGATGAAGCCCACCACCTGCTCCACCGGCGTGCCCGTCACGAAGACGCCGCCGGCGCCGCCCTCGAGGAGGTGCGGGATATCCTGGCGCGGGATGACCCCGCCCACGAGCAAGAGCACATCCGTGAGGCCACGGCTCCGGAGCGCTGCGGCGAAGCGGCGGGTGTGGGGCAGATGCTCCCCGGACAGGAACGACAGGCCCACCACCTGGGCGTTCTCCTGGATGGCGGCCTCGATCAGCGCCTCGTGGGGGAGGAACTTGCCGAGGTACACGACTTCCATCCCCGCATCCCGCAGCAGCCGCGCCAGCACGCGCACGCCCCGGTCGTGGCCGTCCATGCTGACCTTGCCGAGCACCACCTTGATGGCGGCCACGGGCTCAGAGGACGGAGCGGATCTGGCCGGCGGGGTCGTACGCATGTCCATAGGCCTCGCGCATCACCCCCACCGCCTCGCCGAGCGTCGCGCCGGCGCCGACAACGTCCATGAGGCAGGGGAGCAGGTTGTGGCGCTCGCCTTGCCCCGCCTCGTCCCGCAAACGCCGGAGCCCGGCCATGACGGCGCCCGCGTCCCGGAGATCGCGGAAGCGCTTCAGCTGGTCCAGGCGCGCGCGGACCTGCGTGGCCGACGGGCGCGGGTGGGCGGGCACCTCGTGGTCCTGCTCGGGCGGGACGATGAAGGCGTTGGATCCCACGATGAGGCGCTCGCGGCGCTCCACCTCCTGCTGGTAGCGGTAGGCGGCGTTCTCGAGCTCCTGGTCCACCCAGCCGGTCTCGATGGCCCGGAACATCCCGCCCTGCTCGGCGATGCGCGAGAGGATGGCGCGCGCCTCCGTCTCGAGGCGGTCGGTGAGCGCCTCGATGAAGTAGGAGCCGCCCAGCGGGTCGGCGGTGTTGCCCGCGCCCGTCTCGTAGGCCAGGATCTGCTGGGTGCGGATCGCGATCTGGTGGGCCTGCTCGGTGGGGAGCGAGATGGGCTCGTCGTAGGAGCAGCAGTGCAGCGACTGGGCGCCGCCCAGGACGGCGGCGAGCGCCTCGTAGGCGACGCGGACGATGTTGTTGAGCGGCTGCTGCGGGACGAGGGAGACGCCCGCCGTGTGGACGCCGAACTTGAACTGCCAGGAGCGCGGATCGCGGGCGCCGTACTCGTCGCGGAGCATCCGGGCCCACATGCGCCGCATGGCGCGGAACTTCGCCACCTCCTCGAGGAGGTCGATGTGGGCCGAGCAGTAGAAGACCATCCGCGGAGCCAGTTCGTCGATGGCGAGCCCGCGCTCGAGCGCGCGGTCGATGTAGGTGCGGGCCATGGCGAAGGAGAAGCCGATCTCCTCCGCCGCCCCCAGCCCCTCCTCGCGCAGGTCGTAGGCGTTGACGTTGATCGGGTACCAGTGCGGCATCTGCCGGGCGCAGAACTCGAGGCAGTCCACCGCCGTCTTGAGCCCCAGGTTGAGCGGCGAGTACGCGGGCGGATAGCCGCAGAAGCGGTGGTGGAGCGGATCGTTCTGGATGGTGCCGCGCAGCCGGTCGAGGGGGAGCCCCCGCCGGCGGGCCACCGCCAGGTACATCGCGAGGACCACGGGCGCCGCGTGGGAGGTCACGACGATGGACATGCTGATGCCGTCCAGCGGCAGGCCCTCCATGAGGGCCTCCATGTCCTCGATGGTGCAGAGGGACGTCCCCTGGACGCCGATCTCCTCCTCCACCATCGGGTGATCGGCGTCCATCCCCGTCATGGTCGGGATGTCGAAGATGACGTTGAGCCCCGAGGCGCCCTGGGCCAGCAGGAACTTCATCCGCTGGTTCGTCTCCTCCGGGCCGCCGTACCCGCACACCTCGCGCCGCGTCCAGTACTTGCCCCGGTACATGTCGGCGTGGATGCCGCGCGCGTAGGGGAAGTGCCCGGGGTCGCCCAGGCGCTCCTGGTAGGCGCCGGTGACGTCCTCGGGCCGATAGACGGGCTTGACCTCGAGGCCCGACCAGGTCCTGAGCCGCGCGGGCTTCTCGAAGTAGGCGTCGAGATGGCCCTTGCGAGGGACGTCGGGGGCGCGCGGGGCGTCAGGCGGCGGTGTCATGGGGGGCTCCACGCTCTGCCGTCGCGGCGGCCCGCCGGGGCGCGGGCAGATCGGGCGACGGCTGCTTCGTCAGGCCGCGGACGAGATAGGCGGCGAAGGCCTCGGCGATCTCCCGCGCCGGGCTCGGGCCGGCCGGGTTGTACCACTTGGGAATCCAGTGCACCGCGCCCAGGATGGCGAAGCCCACGAGCTTGGGATCGCAGGGCACGAAGACGCCGGCCGCGACGCCGCCGGCGATCAGCGTGCGGAGCGCCTGCTCGTACTCGTCCCGCCCGCGGACGATCTGCCGGTGATGGCGTGGCGACAGCGCCCCCTGCTCGAGCAGGACCACCGTGCCCGTGAGCTGGTCGGCCATGCCCTCGATGTAATGGCTGAGCGCCATGCGGAGCTGCTCGTCGGGCGGCGCCGGCTGGCCCCGCGCGCGGTGGAAGCCCTCCATGCCGATGTCCAGCGCGAGCTGGTGGCACTGGAAGAGCAGCTCCTCCTTGTTCTTGACGTGGTAGTAGAGCGCCGCCTTGGTGACGGAGAGCGCCCGGGCGATGTCGTCGAGCGTGGTGCCGTGGTAGCCGCGGCGGTTGAACACGCGGGCGCTCACCGCGAGGATCCGCTCGCGCGTGAGGTGAGCCCCGGCCCTCGCCGCAGCCTTTCGCTTGCGCATGGCGCCCTCATCGGCGAACCTACTAATCGTTCAGTCACCCGCACAACCGAGTCGAGGCCTCATTGTAGGGGGTCACATGCACTCACATCAAGGCGCTCGCCGGAGGGGCCCAGGGAAATGAGGCAGACGCCTCATGGATTGTCACTAACCAGTCAGTCAATGGTGTTGGGCGCGGGAGGCACATCCACATGACGGAGACGAAGGCGTGACCTCTGGGGAGGCGCTGTCGCTGGCAGGGCGCGTGGCGCTGGTGACCGGGGCGAGCCGCGGGCTCGGCCGGGCTCTCGCGCTGGCCTTCGGCGCGGCCGGCGCGACGGTGGCATGCGCCGCGCGCTCGGGGGACCAGGTGGAGGAGACCGCGGCGCGGGTCCGCGAGGCAGGCGGGCAGGCGCGCGCGGTTCCCCTCGACGTCACGCGCGGCGAGCAGATCGTCACGGCCGTGGCCGCCGTGACGCAGGCGCTCGGTCCCATCGACATCCTCGTGAACAACGCGGGGATGGTCATCGAGAAGAAGACCGTCGAGATGACGGACGACGAGTGGGAGGGGATGCTCTCCACCAACCTCACGTCCATGTTCCGCTGCTGCCGCGCTGTCGCCCCCTCGATGATCGCGCGGGGGCGGGGGAAGATCGTCAATATCGGCTCCATGTGGGGGCGCCTCGGCGTGCCGCGCCACGCCGCCTACTGTGTGAGCAAGGCCGGCGTGGATGCCCTCACGCGCTGCCTGGCCATCGAGTGGGCGCGCCACAATATCCAGGTCAACTGCCTGGCGCCGGGCTATCTCGCCACCGACTTCTCCCGCGACAAGATGGCGGAGCCGCGCATCCGCGACCTCATCCTCTCCAAGATCCCGGCGCGGCGCCTGGCCGAGCCCGACGAGATGGGGCCGCTGGCGGTGTACCTGGCCTCGCCGGCCTCGGACTTCATGACGGGCCAGACCGTCTACATCGACGGCGGCGAGACCGCCAGCTGGTAGGGGCGCCGCCCATGGAAGACTTCGGCCTCGAGCGGGAGCATCGCGAGTTCCGGGACCAGTTCCGCCGGTTCGTGGCGGCGAAGATCGCCCCGCTGGCCGAGGCGGGTGAGCGCGAGCACCGCTTCCCGCGAGAGGTCTACCGGGTTCTCCGGGACGGCGGCTTCCTCGCCGTGAACTTTCCGGAGGCCGTCGGCGGCGGCGGCGGGGATCTGCTCACAGGGTGCATCTTCTATGAGGAATTGACGCGCGCCTCGGCCGGCGTCTCCGCCGGTGTCTTCGCTCATCAGCACCTGGCTGCCGGCCCCGTCTTCCGCATCGGGACGGAGGAGCAGCAGGGCGAGTTCCTCCTGCCCGCCCTCCGCGGCGAGCGGATCGGCGCCTTCGGCCTCACCGAGCCGGACGCCGGCAGCGATATCCGGGGGATCAAGACGACGGCGCGCCGGCAGGGCGGCGACTGGGTGCTCAACGGGAGCAAGCTCTACATCACCAACGGCGCGATCGCCGACTTCATGGTGGTGGCCGCCCGCACGGGCGAGGGACGGTCGGGGGATGCGCTCTCGCTCTTCCTCGTCGAGACCGACGATCCCGGCGTGAGCGCGCGCGATCTCGCCAAGGTCGGCAACCACTCGTCCTCGACGGCCTTCGTGAGTCTCGAAGACGTGCGCGTCGCCGGCCGCCGCGTGCTCGGCCAGGTGGGGCAGGGGCTCGGCCAGCTCAAGGCGACGCTCACCGAGGGGCGCATCCTCGTGGCCAACCGCGGCCTCGGGCTGGCCCAGGAGGCCCACGAGCTGATCCTGCGCTACGCGGGAGAGCGGCAGGCCTTCGGCAAGAGCATCGGCAGCTTCCAGGCGGTGGCCTTCAAGATCGCCGACCAGGCGGCGCGCGTCGACGCCGTCCGGCTGATGATCTACCGCGCGGCCCGGCTTCACATGGGGGGGCGTGAGTGCATCCGCGAGGCCTCCATGGCCAAGTTACTGGCGAGCGAGACCGCGGTGCGCGTCACCGGCGAGGCGCTCCTGCTCCACGGCGGCGCCGGCTACATGGAGGAGATGAAGGTGGCGCGTCTCTACCGCGACGCCCCCGAGGCCTGGATCGGGGAAGGCACCAACGAGATCCAGCTGAGCGTCATCGCCCGGTCCCTCGGGCTCCTCTGAGGGAGCGGGAGCGAGCAGGGAGACAGAGCCCATGGCTGAAGCCGAAGTGCTGCTCGAGCGGCGCGGGCCGGTGGCCCGCATCGTCCTGAACCGTCCCGGGCGCCGCAATGCGCTGGGGCTCCGGCTCCTGCCCGCGCTCCATGCGGTGCTCGACACGGTCGAGGGCGATGCCGGCGTCGCCTGCGTCATCCTCACGGGGCGCGGCCCGGTCTTCTGTGCGGGTGGGGATCTGGACGAGATCATGAGCCCGGAGGCCACCGACCCGGAGCAAGAGCTCGCCATGATCCGCGGCTACAACCGCGTGGTCTCTCGGATCGCGAGGCTCGACGCGCCCGTGATCGCCGCCGTCAATGGCCCCGCGGCGGGCGGCGGCGCCGCGCTCGCCATGGCCTGCGACATCGCCGTGGCCTCCGAGACCGCCCGCTACGACTTCGTCTTCGAGCGGGTCGGGCTCTCGGGGGCGGACGTGGGGTGCGCGTGGCTTCTGCCGCGGCTCGTGGGCCCCATGCGGGCCAGCCACCTCCTCCTCGCGGGGCGGAGCGTGACGGCGCAGGAGGGGCTCGCGCTGGGGCTCTTCGCCGAGGTGGTGCCGGCGGCCGAGCTGCCGGAGGTGGCGCTCGGGCTGGCCGACCGCATCGCGGCCGGCCCGCAGCGCGCCAACAAGCTCACCAAGCTCGCCCTGCGCCGCGGGATGCACGTGGATCTCGACACCGCGCTCGAGTACGAGGCGTACCTGCAGAGCTTCGCCTTCCGCGGCGACGAGCACAAGCGCCGGCTCACCGCCCTCCGCCAGCGCCTCACCAAGGGCACGGAACACAAAGGCTGAGGAGCAATCCATGGACTTGACGCCCACTGCGAGAGCCACGACCCTCTCGAAGCAGATCACCGAGTTCATGGAGCGCTGGGTCTCCCCGAACGAGCGCGCCTACTACGAGGCCATCGAGGGCTCGGGTGACCGCCACCACCGCCCCAAGCTCCTCGAGGAGCTGAAGGAGGTGGCCCGCGGCGCCGGGCTCTGGAACCTCTTCCTGCCCGATCGGGCCCATGGCCCCGGGCTCAGCAACCTCGAGTACGCGCCGCTGGCGGCCATCATGGGGCGTGTCCTCTGGGCCTCCGAGGTCTTCAACTGCTCGGCGCCGGACACCGGCAACATGGAGATCCTGGCGCAGTACGGCACGCCCGAGCAGACGGCGCAGTGGCTCGAGCCGCTGCTCGAGGGCAAGATCCGCAGCGGCTTCTCGATGACCGAGCCCATGACGCCGGGCTCCGACCCCACCCAGCTGCAGACGCGCGCCGTCCGGGACGGCGGCGACTATGTCATCACCGGGCGGAAGTGGTTCACCACGGGCGCCATGCACGCGCGCGTGCTCCTCGTCATGGCCGTGACCGATCCGGCGGCCTCCCGCCACAAGCGGGTGAGCCTCCTCGTGGTGCCGATGGACACGCCGGGGCTCACGGTGGTGCGGGCGATGCCGGTATTCGGCCACGTGAGCGGTCCCGGCGAGTGCGAGGTCGCCTTCGAGGGGGTGCGGGTCCCGCGGAGCGCCTTGCTCGGCGGGGAGGGCGAGGGCTTCGCCGTGGCGCAGGCGCGGCTCGGGCCCGGCCGCATCCACCACTGCATGCGGGCCGTGGGCATGGCCGATCGCGCGGTGGAGATGATGGCCCGCCGGGCGCGGACGCGCATGGTGGTGGGCGGGGCGCTCGGCGAGAAGCAGATGGTCCAGGACATGATCGCCACCTCCAGGATCGAGGTGAACGCCGCGCGCCTCATGATGCTCCAGGCCTCCTGGGCCATGGACACCATGGGGAAGAAGGAGGCGTGGCCGCACATCTCCATGGCCAAGGTGATCTGCGCCCAGACCGCCTGCCGCGTGGTGGACCGCGCCATCCAGATCCACGGGGCGCTGGGTGTCACCGACGACGTGCCGCTGGCCGCCATGTGGCGGTACGCGCGCATCCTGCGACTGGGCGACGGAGCGGACGAGGTCCACAAGGCCAAGATCGCCGAGCACGAGATCCGCCGTTGGCCGTGAGCAGGAGCCGCGCGGCGACGCGGGCGACGCGGTGAGTCTCGAAGCGGCCCCCGCCACTGCGGAGGAGTCGCTGCGGCCTGCGCTCGAGGCCTTCATCGCCGACGAGGCCCGCCACCCGGCGGCGCTCCGCGCGCTCTGGCGGCTTCCCGGCGGCACCATGCGGGAAGCCTGGGCGCTCGACGTGGAGATCGCGGGAGGCGCCTGGGCGGGACTCCACCGCCTCGTCCTCCTCGCGGACTGCGGCGCCCAGATCCTCTACTCGCGCGTCCCCCGCGACGACGAGCTGCGCGTCATCGCGGCCATGCACGCGGCCGGCGTCCCCGCGCCTCGGGCCTACTGGTGCATCCCCGAGGGCGCGCCCCACGGGCTCAAGCCCGGCATCCTCATGGAGCGTGTGGAGGGGGAGACCGTCGCGCGCCGGCTCCTCGCCGATCCCGCCTACGCCGCCGTGCGCCCGCGCCTCCTCGATCAGATGGCGGGGGCCCTGGCGCGGATGCACGCCGTCCGGGCCGACACGCTCGACGGGCTGCCGGGACCGGCTCCGGCTCAGACCCCCATCGCCTTCCAGGTCGGCGAGGTCGAGGCCTCGCTCCGGGCGCTTGGCGAGCCCCATCCGGCGCTCGAGCTGGGGCTCCGCTGGCTGAGCCGGCAGATGCCCCCGTGCGAGCGTCTCGTCGTCGTTCACGGCGACTACCGCCTCGGCAACCTTGTCGTCGACCCACACGACGGCCTGCGCGCGGTGCTCGACTGGGAGCTGGCGCACCTGGGCGATCCCGGGGAGGACGTCGGTTGGGCCTGCATGCGATTCTGGCGCAGCGTGGATCGCCCCGGGGCGCCGGCGCTGGGGACGCGGCAGCGCTTTCTCGACGCCTACGCCGCGCAGGGCGGCCGGCGATTCGACAGGGAGGCCGCGCATTACTGGGACGTCTTCGCCAATGTCCGCTGGGCCGTGATCACCCTCTCGCAGGCGCATCGCCACCTCTCGGGCCGCGAGCGGAGCCTGGAGCTGGCGAGCATCGGCCGCCACTGCGCCGAGGTGGAGTGGGAGCTGATGCGCCTGCTCCGGGATCGCTAAGCGCGATGCAGGACCGGCCTACCATCCCCGAGGCGCTGCAGGCCGCGCGCGATTTCCTCGCTCAGGATCTGCTGCCGACCGTGACGGACCCGCGGCTTCGCTACCATCTGCAGATCGCGGTCAACGTGCTGCGCATCGTGGAGCGCGAGGCCCCGGGTGAGGAAGAGCGCCTGCGCGCGGAGCACGCGGCGCTGCGCGACCTGCTCGGCCAGCCACCGGCGTCCCCGCCCGAGGACGCGGCGGCGCTGCGGCGGGCGGTGCTCGAGGCCAATCACGCCCTCTCCGAGCGGATCCGCCAGGGCGATGCCGACGGCGGGCCGTGGCGGCTGCGCGTCCTGGCCCATGTCGCTGCCGCGGTGGACGACAAGCTCGCGGTCAACAACCCCGCTCAGCTCGCGGCGTTCCGCGCTGAAGCGGGGGCCGAGTCACCAGGGGACTAGAGGAGGCAGGGATGCAGGTCTACGCGACATCACTGGACCGCGGGAGCGAGCGCTTCCGCCGGAACCGGGCCGCGATGCTGGAGCGGCTCGAGGAGATCGACCGCCAGCTCGCGCTGGCGCGCGGCGGCGGCGGCGAGCGCTACGTCGCGCGCCACCGCCAGCGCGGCAAGCTCCTGGTCCGGGAGCGCATCGATCTCCTCGTGGATCGGGACAGCCCCTTCCTCGAGCTCTCCCCGCTGGCCGCCTGGGGGACGGACTTCGCCGTCGGCGCCGCCATGGTCAGCGGCATCGGCGTGGTCTCGGACGTGGAGTGCCTCATCATGGGCAATGACCCCACCGTGCGGGGCGGGTCCCTGAACCCGTACACGGTGAAGAAGACGCTCCGCGCCTTCGAGGTCGCGCGCGCGAACCGCCTGCCGGTGATCCAGCTCACCGAGTCGGGGGGCGCCGACCTGCCGACCCAGGCGGAGATCTTCGTGCCCGGCGGGCGCACCTTCTTCGAGATCACGCGGCTGTCGGCGGAGCGCATCCCGACGCTCTCGCTCGTCTTCGGCTCCTGCACCGCGGGCGGCGCCTATGTCCCCGGGATGTCCGACTACACCATCTTCATCAAGGAGCGCTCCAAGGTGTTCCTGGCCGGCCCGCCGCTGGTCAAGATGGCCACCGGCGAGGAGTCCACCGACGAGGAGCTGGGCGGCGCCGAGATGCACGCAAAGGAATCGGGGCTCGCCGACTACCTCGCCGCCGACGAGGCCGACGCCATCCGCATCGCGCGCGGGATCGTCGCCCACCTCAACTGGCGAAAGCACGGGCCGGGGCCGTCCCTGCCGGCGGACCCGCCGCTCCACGACGCGGAGGAGCTCCTCGGCATCGCCTCGGTGGATCTCCGCGAGGCCTTCGACATGCGGGAGATCATCGCCCGCGTGGTGGACGGCTCGCGGATCGAGGAGTTCAAGCCGCTCTACGGGCGGACGCTGGTGACCGCGTGGGCCTCCATCCACGGCTACCCGGTGGGGCTCCTCGCCAACAACGGCGTGCTCTTCTCCGAGGAGTCCGAGAAGGCCGCGCAGTTCATCCAGCTCGCCAACCAGCAC
Organism: Candidatus Rokubacteria bacterium GWA2_70_23; assembly: GCA_001788395.1. GTDB lineage: Bacteria > Methylomirabilota > Methylomirabilia > Rokubacteriales > CSP1-6 > UBA12499. Next base: position 7,343 of record MGBT01000175.1, on the reverse strand, counting down.
GACATGCCGCTCGTCTTTCTGCAGAACATCACCGGCTACATGGTGGGCCGCGCCTACGAGCGCGGGGGCATCATCAAGGACGGGGCCAAGATGATCAATGCCGTGACCAACTCCAAGGTGCCGCATCTGACCGTGATGATCGGCGCCTCCTATGGCGCCGGCAACTACGGCATGAGCGGGCGCGCCTACGACCCGCGCTTCGTCTTCACCTGGCCCAGCCACAAGATCGCGGTCATGGGCCCGACCCAGCTCGCGGGGGTCATGTCCATCGTCCAGCGCCAGGCGGCCGAGGGCGCGGGGCGCCCGTACGACGAAGCCCAGGACGCCATGGTGAGGCGCGCCGTGGAGGAGCGGATCGAAAGCGAGTCGAGCGCGCTCTTCGCCACGGCCAGGATCTGGGACGACGGCATCATCGACCCGCGGGACACGCGCACGGCGCTCGGCGTCGCGCTCAGCGTCTGCCACAACGCCGAGGTCCGCGGCGCCGCGGGCTTCGGCGTCTTCAGGATGTGACGCGATGCCACGCCTGAGCCGACTCCTCATCGCGAATCGCGCCGAGATCGCGCGGCGAATCATCCGCAGCGCGCGGGGGATGGGTCTCGCCACCGTCGCCGTCTACGCCGATCCCGACGCCCATGCGCCTTTCGTGACGGAGGCCGACGAGGCCATCGCGCTGGGCGGGACCACCGCCGCCGAGACCTACCTCGATGCCGACAAGCTCATCGCCGCGGCCCAGCGCGCGGGGGCCGACTGCGTCCACCCGGGCTACGGCTTCCTCTCGGAGAACGGGGCGTTTGCCGAGGCCGTGATCAAGGCCGGGCTTGTCTGGGTCGGGCCGCGCCCGGAGACCATCCGGGCCATGGGCGACAAGCTTGCCGCGAAGACCCTGATGGCCAAGGCCGGCGTGCCGACGCTCCCCGCCGTTGCCGTGGAAAGCCCGGCGCAAGCGGCGCAGGCGGCCGCGGCAGGCCTCGAGTACCCGCTCCTCGTCAAGGCCGCGGCAGGCGGAGGCGGCCGCGGGATGCGCGTCGTGAGGCGCGCCGAGGATCTCATCGCGGCCGTCG
>MGBT01000175.1:0-6245 GCA_001788395.1 Candidatus Rokubacteria bacterium GWA2_70_23 | reverse complement strand
CGACGAGCGGGTCTTCCTCGAGCCGTTCCTGGAGGGGATCCGCCACGTCGAGGTCCAGATCCTCGGCGACCGCCACGGCCAGGTGATCCACTGCTTCGAGCGCGAGTGCTCCATCCAGCGCCGGCACCAGAAGATCGTCGAGGAGGCGCCCTCTCCCGCGCTCACCCCCGCGGTGCGGGAGCAGATCTGCCAGGCCGCCGTGGCCGCCGGGCGCGCCATGGGCTACGAGAGCGCCGGCACCGTCGAGTTCGTCCTCGACGCGCGGGGGCGCTTCTTCTTCCTGGAAGTCAACACGCGGCTCCAGGTCGAGCATCCCGTGACCGAGGCGATCACCGGCCTTGATCTCGTCCGCGAGCAGCTCCGCATCGCGCAGGGGGAGCGGCTCGAGCACAAGCAGGAGGAGATCGGCGTCCAGGGGCACGCCATCGAGGTGCGGCTGTACGCCGAGGATCCGGCCCATGACTTCCTGCCCGCGGCCGGGCGCCTGCTCGCCTGGGAGGAGCCGGCGGGGCTCGGCGCGCGCTTCGACTCGGGCGTCGAGGCCGGCAGCGAGGTGTCCGTGCACTTCGACCCGATGCTCGCCAAGGTCATCGTCCACGCGGCAACCCGCACGGAGGCGGCGCTCAGGCTCGCCACGGTGCTCGAGCGGCTGCGGCTGCACGGCGTCACCACCAACCGCGACTTCCTGGTGGGCGTGCTGCGCCACGAGGCCTTCCTCGCCGGCGACACCACCACCGACTTCATCGAGCGCCACCGCCCGCCGCGGCGCCGCGAGCCCGGCGAGGCCGAGCTCCGCTGGGCGGCGCTGGCCGCAGGGCTCGGCGACCAGGCCCGGCGGCGCGCGGGCGCGCGCGTGCTCCGCACGACGCCCTCCGGCTGGCGCAACAATCCAAGCGCCATGCAGGAGGCGCGCTATCACCATGGGCAGGTCGAGGTGCTCGTCCGCTACCAGCGGGAGCGCGACGGCGCCTTCGCCTGGGAGTGCCTGGGGCAGAGCGGCCGGGCGCGGCTCGAGGTCGTGAGCATGCCCGGCGGCGCTGACGGCGCCCCCGCCTGGGACGCCACCGCCGATCTCGAGGTGGACGGCGTCAAGCGCCGGCTCCGGCTTCTCGCCCACGGCGACCACTGGTGGGTCCAGGGAGGAGCCGGCGAGGTCCGCCTCGTCGAGATCCCGCGCTTCCCGCTGCCCGTCCACGAGCAGGTGCGCGGCGCCCACACAGCGCCCATGCCGGGCCGCGTGGTGGCCGTCAGCGTCGCCCCGGGCGATCGGGTCATCCCCGGCCAGACGCTCGTCACGCTGGAGGCCATGAAGATGGAGCATCACGTCACCGCCGTCGCCGCCGGCCGTGTGGCGGAGGTGCGCGTGGAGGTGGGCCAGCAGGTCGATGGCGGCGACCTGCTGATCGTCGTCGAGTCGGAAGACGAGGCGGGGTGAGGGCGGACGGCGCTCGCGGGGCCGCGGTCACCGCCCTCCGTCTCGCCCATCCCGCAAGACCTCTGCCAGGCGGCGCTCGAGGCGAGCGAGCCGCCGGTCCATTCCCTGGAGTGAGCGGGTGATCTGATCCCGGTCCTGCCGGCCCGCCGCGCGGAGGTAGCCCCGCTCGAGCAGGTCCACGGATGTACTGGGCAGGATGGCAACGCCGACGGAGGTGGGACCGTGAGGGGAGTCGAGCCGTTTCTCGCGCCACGCAGCGTGGCGGTCGTCGGAGTGAGCCCGTCGCCGAAGAACCTGGGGCGGAACATCGTCCTGAATCTTATCGAATTCGGGTTCCAGGGGGAGGTGATTCCCGTGGGCCCGAAGGGCGGGGAGGTCGCCGGGAGGCCCATCCTCCCGTCGGTGAGTGCGGCGCCGCAGCCGGTGGATCTGGCCGTGATCCTGGTGCCGGCCGGCCAGATCCTCCCGGCGCTGGAGGACTGCGGGCGCGCCGGCGTGCGTGGCGTCGTCATCTCCAGCGGGGGGTTCAGCGAGTACGAGGCGACCCGCGGGGTGGTGGAGGCGGAGATGCTCGCGGTGGCCCGTCGCCACGGATTCCGGCTGATGGGCCCCAACTGCATCGGCGTGATGAACCTGAAGACCGGCCTGTGCCTGCCGTTCCCGCTGCTGGCGCGGCGTGACTTCGTGCAGGGCCCCCACAGCCTCGTCTCCCAGAGCGGCGGCGTGATGCTGTATCTTGCCGATCTCTTCTCGGAGGAGCGCCAGGGGGTGCAGATCCTGGTCAGCGAGGGGAATACCCTGGACGTGGATGAGGCCGATCTGGTGACCGCGCTCGCGGACGATCCCGACACCCGCGTGATCTTCCTCTATCTCGAAGGCATTCGCCGCGGCCGCGCCCTCGTGGAGGCCGCCGCCCGGAGCCCCAAGCCCGTCGTGGCGCTCAAGGCGAACGTGAGCCAGTCGAGCGCCCGGATCGCGCGCTCCCACACGGCCGCGCTGGCCAACGATGAGCGGGTGGTGGACGCGGCGTTCCGCCAGGCCGGCATCCTCCGCGTGCGCGACCTCGAGCAGTTCATCGTCGCCGCGAAGGCGTTCGCGCTGCGGCCGCTCCGGGGCGAGAGCGTGGTGGTGGCCTGCATGTCCGGGGGGATCAACGTCCTCGCGGCGGACGCCTGCGCCCGTCACGGGCTGACGCTGCCGCTCCTTCCACCGGATCTGCTGCGAGGGCTCGAGGCGCGCGGGCGCGGCGGGGTGATCCACCTCGGCAATCCCATGGACCTGGGCGTCATCCGCGACGTCTTCGTGATGCTGGAGGCGTTGGAGGCGGCGCTCTCGCTGCCGGAGATCCATGGCGCGGCCTTCTGCCTGCCTTCGCCGGCCTCTGCCGGGGGGCTCCAGGGCGGCTTCCAGGTGGACGAGATCGTCCGGCGCATCCAGGTGTTGTCCGACGCGCTCGGCAAGCCCGTGGCGCTGAGCTTCTTCGCCGGCCGGCGTGCCGTCGAGCCTCTGCTCGGGACGGTGGACTTCCCCATCTTCTGGAGCATGACGGAATCGATCGAGGCCCTGGCCCTGCAGCGCGCCTTCTGGCGCGGGCGCGACCGGGCGAAGGCATTTGCCGGACCCGGAGTCGGCGCGGAGGTCCGGCGCCGCGGGCTCCCCGCGGTCCTCGGAGGGCTCGAGGGCACCCCATCAGCGCTCCACGTGAGCGCCGTCCTGGCGGAGCGCGGGATTCCGGTGGAGGAGATCTCCCTGGCGACGAGTCCCGAGGCAGCCGAGGCGATCGCCGACCGCCTGGGATATCCCGTGGTCCTGAAGCTCGTCTCTCCCCAGATCTCCCACAAGACCGATGTGGGGGGCGTGCTGCTCGACCTTGCCACCCGCGAGGACGTTCACGCCGGCTTCCGGAGGATCATCGACACGGCGCGCGCCGGGTTGCCCGGGGCCGAGGTGCAGGGGGTCGGGGTGCAGCGCATGCGTCGAGGCGGTCACGAGGTGATCATCGGGGCCAAGCGTGATCCGGCATTCGGCCCTCTCGTGCTCTTCGGGCTCGGCGGCGTGTGGGTCGAGGCCCTGGGGGACGTTGCCATTCGGCTCGCCCCGATCGGCCGCGAGGATGCCATGGACATGATCGGGGAAATCCGCGGGAGCGCGCTCCTCCGCGGCCTGCGAGGAGCGCCTCCCGCGGACGTCGAGGCGATTGCTGATATCCTGCTGTCGGTCTCGCGGCTGATGGTGGAGACGCCGGAGATCCAGGAGCTGGACTTGAACCCGGTGATGGTCTGGAGGGACAAGGCCGTGGCTCTCGATGTCCGGATGATGCTCGGCACGGCCCCCGACGTTCGATAGACGCTTGCTGCGCCACGGGAGCGGCGGGAGGAGGGTCGACCATGCGCGGAGCGCGGGGATTGAGGGAGCTGTTGCGGGCGCCGGGGATCATCGTGGCGCCGGGCGCCTACGACGCGGTGAGCGCCCGGCTGGTGGAGCGCGCCGGGTTCCCGGCCGTCTACATCGGCTCGTACGCGACGGCGGCGAGCCGGCTCGGGCGGCCTGACGCCGGGCTCGTGAGCATGCGGGAGATGGTGCTCTACTACTCGCTGCTGCTCTTCGCGGCGCACCGCGCCGTGGGCGAGACGCTCGCGGCCTTCCGGGCCCACGGCGATCGGGGCGCCCTCGAGGGCCGCCTCACCGCCGAGGCCGAGTTCGACGAGTTCATCGGCTTCCCGAAGATCCAGGCCCTGGCCGCCCGCCACGGCCTCCAGTAGTCCGACGGCGCCGCGCGGCGCCGGCGGCGGACGGGAGCCTCAGCGGCTCGGCGTCTGTCCTCAAAGTCCCGCCCCGTCACACTTGGCTGCGAGGGTGGCACCGGCCAGGCGGCCCCGGCCCGCGGCGGGCCGCCATGGGATCCCGGAAAAGAAGCGAGCGGTGGAAGTGGAGGAGCCGATGACACGAGCCCTCGCCGAGATCTTCGTGGTCAACATCGTCTTCGGGCCGGCGGGCGTCGTCCTCTAGCTCGGCCTCGATGCCGCGCGAGCGCTCGGCGTCGTCCTCGGGGTCGTGATGATCATGAGGCGGGGGGGCGGAGGCGGCTGGAGCCTCCGGTCAACGCTGCCGCGCGGGATCGCCCTGCTCGCGATTGCACTCGGCGCCCTGGCCGCCGTCCCCATCCCCGCGGAGGCCGAGCGCCGGCGGATCGATCTCTACGACCGCCAGTCCAGCCGCGCCGGCTACGTGATCGTCGATGAGCGGGAGGGCCGCCTCGACCTCTACGATCGGCTCTCCAACCGGCCGGGCCACGGGCGCATCGCACCCGACGGCCCGGTGGACCTCTACGAGCTCGACGGCAGGAGGGACTTGCACTCCATACTGCGGCGCTCCGAGAGCACGAATGCCGGTCGCCCTACTCCAGCCGCACGGAGTCGGTGAGTCCAAGTTCTTGGAGAATCTGACGGAGTTCCGACTCCAGGGCTCCCGCGCTCTCGACCTTGACCGTCACCGAGAAGTCCAGCCCGATCTTCAGCTCGGAGCCGGTTCGCAGCTTTGGCAGGATCTTCGTCCCGAGACGGTTCCAGAGCTCGGGTGGAACGGTGCCCACGAGACGCAACGTCCTTGTCGGGGCGTCGGGCGTAAGTTCAGGGTTGGGTTCCGACTCAGGCACGGGCGTCGTGGTGGTCGTGGACCCGACCTCGCGCGGTTGGGGTGGAGTGGGTGGGGCGGGCACACCCCTCTTCAGTGCCTCCGCCGTAGCCTTCCTCAGCAGGAACACGCCAGACTCAAAGGTCACCTCGTCCGGTGCCACGGGCTCGTGGAACCACAGTTGCTCGTAGCTCCCATCGATCTTCCTGCCAGATGCCAGGCCAAAGTCGCCCTCCCCAACGAACTCGACGATCTTGCGCTTCAGGATCGCGTCGGGGTCGACCAGACGCGTGAGCGACCCGTTGAGGAAGCTCTGCCGCAGGCTCGCCAGCGGCCACGCCGCGGACTCCTTCAGCGCCGGGGGCCAGTTGCGCTCGATGTAGCCAGCGCCGACGGACTCGTTGAGGAGCGCCTCGGACTTGAGGGCGGCGATGACCCGGCCGCACAGGGTCTCGCCACTCGAAGAGTGCCCCGCGCCGAGGTCGATCACCTTGAGGCCGTCGGTCTCCTGCCCGTCGGCAACGACCGCGAAACGATAGTCGCCCCAGACCTCGTCCTTCGCCGCCCCTTCCGCGTCCTTGACCTTCGACTGAAGCTCCGCCCGGTCGTTCTTGTCGAACTCACCGCCGGGCGTGCCCTCGGCGACCTCGCGCGCCACCCGCTTCCATGCGAGACCCAGCTCCACCCTGTCGCGCAGGTCCCGGCGCGGCTTCTTGAGACACCAGACGAGAGCGCCCGGGTAGAGACGCGGCGACTTCCCGCGCTGGCGTGTCCACTCGGCAAGCTGCGCGCGCAGCGACCCGCCGCCCGACCACTCCACCTCCGGATCGGCTACGACGAGAGTCAGTCTCGGCGTGTCCGGGATCTCCGCCCCATCGCCCGGGAAGGCCACGACGGGGATGCTCGCGCCGCGCCGAAACTCCTCCTCGACGAGCTTCCGCAGCGCGGGCTTGACCTCGGGTTCCTCGTCGAGCGACGCGCGCCGGTCGCTCACCACCTTCTTCATCGTCGGCTGGTAGCCGATCCGGAAGCCATCCGAACCCACCCTGCAAACGAAGTAGGACCGGTCCTCGAGCGCGAACGCGGCGTTGTCGATCGACGTCGTGTCCACCTCGGGCTCGCCGAGGGCGAAGCGCAGCTCGGGCAGGTGCGCGACCTTGTCGGTTTGCCCGCCCGA
>MGBT01000174.1:16983-20713 GCA_001788395.1 Candidatus Rokubacteria bacterium GWA2_70_23 | reverse complement strand
GGGTCCTGGCGGGCTCACACGGCTATGCCCGCAGCAGCTTCGGATGCCGCGTGAGGGGCACCGGCCCCTGCTCGGACACCCACACGGTGTCCTCCAGCCGGACGCCGAAGGACTCGCGGTAGATCCCGCAGTTGCCGATGGCCAGCACCATGCCGGCCGCGACCTGCTCGACCTTCTCCTCGCCATGAATCACCGCGTGGCCTCCAGGAATGGGCGCCTCCTCGTGCTCGATGCCCACGCCGTGGAAAACCGGGCGCAGGAAGGCGTCCCCGAATCCGCGGCGCCCGAGCGCCGTGGCCATCGCCGCATCCACGCCCATGAGCGGCGCCTCGGGGACCGCGGCCGCGATGCCGCGCTCCTGGGCGTCGCGGTACGCCTCCATGGCCTCGGCCAACTCCTGCGTCACCTGCCCCACGAGAACGGTGCGGCAGAGATCCACCGTGTAGCCGCGGGCGACGGGCGCGACATGCACCTGCACCGCCTCACCGGCCTCGATGGGCTTGAGCGAAGCGGGACCATGGGCCAGGGCCGAGCGCCAGCCGGAGGCCACGTAGGTGGCTGAGGCCCAGCCCTCGGCGCCGGCCTTCCGCATGGCGCGCTCGGCCTCGCCCGCCACGTCCGTCTCGCGCAACCCCGGACGCACCGTGCCCGCGGCGGCGGCCATCCCGGCGTCCGCCACAGCGGCCGCAGCCTCGAGGCACTCGATCTCCAGAGCCTCCTTGAGCATGCGCAGCCGCGACAGGATGGGAGCGGCGGGGACCACGCGCGCCTTCGACAGGATATGCGCCGTGAACACCTCGTACAGGGCTGCGTCGAAGAAGTTCTTCTCCAGCGCGACGGTCGCCTCCGACAGCCCGTGCTCGGCGAGCACGTCCCGGAAGCCGTGGAACATCTCCTCCTCGCTGTGGAAGGCCCGGATGTCCGTGGCCGCCGACGCCATGCGGACGCTCCGCAGATCCGAGGCCGGCACCGCCACCACGCAGCGGCCCGCGCGGGTGAGGAGGCCCAGGGCGCAGGGCCGGCCGTCGCCGGTGAGATAGGCGAGATTGGCGGGTTTCATGAGGAACAGGGCATCCACCCCGTAGCCCTCCATGAGAGAGGCCGCACGAGCCCAGCGCGATGTGAAGTCGAAGGACGGCGCAGCCATGGCATGTCCCTCCCCGGGTCCGAGCGCATGGATCCGAGCCCCCGGGCCCCCAGGGTCACCAAGCAACCACGGTGCCACGAAGGCGTCTGCCGGATCAAGGGCTTGGCCGTCAGGGGCGGGCAGGCGACCGAGGAGAGTCCGCCCCATGGGGCGCCGGCTGCCTCGGGAAGCCGCCCCAGGCCTCCAACGGCGCGCAGCGGAGGCCGGGCGTGGCTCACCCGGCGGCCAGGCCAGCCGGCTCTCCGACGCCCAGGAGCTTTTCCACGATGACGCAGTCGCGCCAGCGGCCGTCGAGCTGGCCGTGGCGGTGGTAGACGCCGACGACGCGGAAGCCGCCGCGCTCGTGGAGCGTCACGCTCGCCACGTTTTCGGGGAAGATCCTCGAGACGATCTTCCAGAAGCCGCGGGCCTCGTACGCGCGGCACAGGGCGTCGAGCGCCACCCGTCCCGCGCCCGTCTTGCGCGCCTCCCGCGCCACGTACACCGAGTGCTCGGCCACCCCCGCGTAGCAGGGCCGGCTGCGATACGGCCCGGCGCCGGCCCACGCGACGACCCGACCCTCGCGCTCCGCGACGACCGTCGGGTGGCGATCGCCCTTCTCGGCGAGCTGGGCCGCGATATACGCGGCCGTCCGGTGCTCGGTCTCGAACGTCGCCACGCGGTCGTCGATGCCCTCGTTATAAATCCGCGCGATGGCCTCGGCGTCCGACTTGACGGCGAGGCGAACCGTGGTCTCCGGCTCCATGCCCATGTCTGCCGTCTCTCCTTGAGGGACACTGTGCCCCGATCCCCGCGCCCAGTTCACCCACGGCATCCGCTCGGAGTGCGAGGCCGCGCTACTGGCCCGCGGCGGCGCGCTGACGCGCGCCGTGGGGCGAGGCACCCGCCCCGGAAAGTGGCGCCGCCGCTACCCTGGAAGCCGCCGCTCCAGCTCGTCCACGCGGGCCCTGAGCGCGGCCAACTCCTCGTGGACCTGGCCCAGCCGCCGCTCGAGAGTCTCGCGCCGCTGGCGGTCGTCGGACTGTGCGGCCTCCATGCGCCGGAGGGCCTCGACGATCGCGTGGTATTCCTGCTGGAGCCGCTCGTAGTGCCCGGCGAGGGCCTCGATCTGGCCGCGCACCTCGCTGAACTGCCCGTCCATGTCGGCCTTGAGCGCGTCGAGGCGCCGGCTCAGCGCGACGAACTGGTGGTCGTGGCGGGTGAGATGAGCCCCGATGCCGTCGAAGCCCTCCCCGAGGAATGCGATGAGCTGCCGGTACTCGTCGTTCGTCACGGTCGGGCCTCCTCCGCCTGCCCGGGTGATCGGACTCTCCTGGTGTAACCCAGGCGCAGGGCGCGATCAAGGGTGGCGAGTTCGTCCTCGTGGGTTACGTCCGCGGCACGCGCGTCCCCTCCGCCCGCTGAACGACCCGGCGGGCGAGCGCGCTCAGCGCGCAGCGGCGTCCACCGCCGGCGGCCTGGGTCCGCTCATGCGCTCCGCTCCGTGCCGAGGATGACCGTGTCCTCGCCCCGTACGCCTGGTGGCGCCAGCAGGTCGTCGCCTATCGCCGGTCGGCGCCCGGGGCCCCGGAGGCCCTCGGGGCCGGCCCCGTCCCCGTCACCGAAGGAACCACTGCTCCTGACAAGCGCCGCTACTGCCTTGGCGTGTGAGGTCTCCGCGACGCCCCGGTCCTTGACCTCGCCCGCAATCCGCACGTCGTGGTCGCGCGCCAGGCCGGGGCCCGACGCGGCGAGCTCCTCGGCCTCCGCCGGACCGACGTCGACATGCGCGCCCGACCCGTCACGTGCCCCGAGACCCAGCATGACGACGGCCACAGCGTGTCAGGGCGGGCACCCTATTCGAGCTGCTCACGAGCCTCCCGCGCCCGATGAACGCGGAGGCGCACGGCACGTCTTCCCGGAGTGGAAACCCATCGCCCTTCCTGTCGCCTTCGGTCGCCTCGCGCGCCGAGAGAGCCGGCCCGACGGTGCGCAATCCCGGCCGGCGACAGCGGCACCGTCAACGGGCACACGGTCCGGGCCCGTGGCCCCGTCGGCGCTCGGGGGCCGGTGGAGCAGACCCCCATAACGCAAGGGCGACCTCCCCTGAACCGCGGCGCGACCGAAGGTGGTGCCGGGAGAGGGGCTCCCCCCGGGGGCCCTTGACTGACTCCCTGAGGAGTTATAGCGTTTGAGGCATGTTTCTGGGTCCCCTTACTCATGTCCGCGACGACTATGCCCGGAAGGCCGAGCTCGCAAGGAAGCAGCGCGAGGCGTTCCGCGGGAGGACCGCCCGATGATCTGTCGCCAGTGCCAGCAGGAGAATCCGCCAAAGGCGAAGTTCTGCAACGGCTGCGGGGCCGGGCTCGACTCGGCCTGCCCCGGCTGCGGCCATGCGAACCCCCCGGCCAGCCGCTTCTGCAACGACTGCGGTCACCCGCTGGCCGCCGGCGCAGCGCCGCGCGCGGCCGCGCCCGCGCCGCCCGCGGTGGCGGCGCCCCGGTTCGCCTCGCCCGAGGCCTATACCCCGAAGCACCTGGCCGAGAAGATCCTCACTTCCCGGACCGGTCTCGAAGGCGAGCGCAAGCACGTGACGGTGCTCTT
>MGBT01000174.1:0-16928 GCA_001788395.1 Candidatus Rokubacteria bacterium GWA2_70_23 | reverse complement strand
CGCCGGCTCCTCGATCCGGTGCTCGAGCGGATGATGGAGGCGGTCCACCGCTACGAGGGCACCGTCAACCAGGTCATGGGCGACGGGATCATGGCGCTGTTCGGCGCTCCCGTGGCCCACGAGGATCACGCGGTGCGGGCCTCCTACGCCGCGCTCAGGATGCAGGAGTCCGTGAAGCGCTATGCCGAGGAGGTCCACCGCACGATCGCCGTGCCGGTCCACATCCGCGTCGGGCTGAACTCGGGGGAGGTGGTCGTGCGCTCCATCGGCAGCGATCTGCACATGGACTACACGGCCGTCGGCCAGACCACCCACCTGGCGGCTCGCATGGAGCAGATGGCCATGCCCGGCTCGATCCTCATGGCGCCGGACACGCTCCGCCTGGCCGAGGACTACGTGGCCGTGAAGTCCCTCGGGGAGCGGCAGGTGAAAGGGGTCGACCACCCCATCGAGATCTACGAGGTCACGGGCGCCGGGACTGTCCGGTCCCGCATGCAGGCCGCGGCCGCGCGCGGCCTGACCCGCTTCGTCGGGCGCGACATCGAGCTCGAGCAGCTCCGCCGGGCCCTCCAGCGCGCCGGCTCCGGCCACGGGCAGGTCGTGGGCATCGTCGGTGAGGCCGGCGTGGGGAAGTCCCGGCTGTACTGGGAGTTCGTCCACTCCCACCGGACCAAGGGCTGGACGATCGTCGAGAGCGCGTCCGTCTCCTACGGCAAGGCGACGGCCTACCTGCCCACCATCGATCTCCTCCGCTCGTACTTCCAGCTCGAGCCGCGGGATGAGCCGCGGAAGATCCGCGAGAAGGTCACCGGCAAGCTGTTCTCGCTGGATCGCTCCCTCGAGCCCGCCCTGCCCGCCCTGCTCTGGCTCCTCGAGGTGCCGGTGGACGAGCCCGAGTGGCAGCACCTCGCCCCGGCCCAGCGCCGCCAGCGCGCCCTGGACGGCGTCAAGGCGCTGCTCCTGCGCGAGAGCCAGGTACAGCCCGTCATCGTCATGTTCGAGGACCTGCACTGGCTCGACGCCGAGACCCAGGCTCTGCTCGACGCCCTCGTCGAGAGCGTGCCGACGGCGCGCCTGCTGCTGCTCGTCAACTACCGGCCCGAGTACGAGCACCGGTGGAGCGGGAAGAGCTACTACCGGCAGCTCCGTCTCGACCCGCTGCCCCCGGAGAGCGCCGAGGGGCTGCTCACCGGCCTGCTCGGCGAGGACCCCAGCCTCCGGGCGCTCAAGCCTCTCCTGTTCGAGCGCACCGAGGGCAACCCCTTCTTCCTCGAGGAGAGCGTCAGGTCCCTCGTCGAGACGAAGTTCCTCGCGGGCGAGCGCGGAGCCTATCGCCTCACGAAGGCGCTGGAGGGCCTCCAGATCCCGGCCACCGCGCGGGCGATCCTGGCCTCGCGGATCGACCGCCTCTCCCCGGACGAGAAGCGCCTGCTCCAGGCGGCCTCGGTGATTGGCAAGGACCTGCCCTTCGCGCTGCTCCAGGCCATCGCGGAGGAGAGCGAGGACGGCCTCCGCCAGAAGCTCGGGCGGCTGCAGACGGCCGAGTTCCTCTACGAGGCCCGCCTCTTCCCCGATCTCGAGTACACCTTCCGCCACGCCCTGACGCTCGAGGTGACCTACACCACGCTGCTCCACGACCGCCGGCGCTCGCTCCACGCCGGGATCGTGGAGGCCATCGAGCGTCTTTCCCCTGACCGACTCGCCGAGGAGGTCGAGCGGCTCGCCCACCACGCGCTCGAGGGGGAGGTGTGGCCCAAGGCCCTGCGCTACCTCCGCCAGGCGGGCCGGAAGGCCAATGCGCGCTGCGCCTTCCGCGAGGCGGCGTCCCACTTCGAGCGGGCCCTGCTGAGCCTCCAGCACCTTCCCGAGGATCCGGACGGGACGGCCAGGGCCATCGACCTGCGCTTCGACCTCCGGAACGCGCTCATCCCGCTGGGCGACCTCGAGCCGCTCCTCGATCACCTGCGCGAGGCGGAGCGGCTCGCCCAGGGCATCGGCGATCGGCGCCGCCTCGGCCGCGCGGCGTCGCTGCTGAGCAACTTCTTCCAGCTCACGGGGGATCATGTCCTCGCCATGGAGTCGGGCCGGCGCGCCGAGGCCATCGCCGCCGAGCTCGGCGACCGCAGCCTGGAGGCCGCGGCCAATCTCTATCTGGGTCAGACCTGCTGCGCCATGGGCGACTACCGGCAGGCCGTCGAGATCCTCACGCGGAACGAGGTCGCGCTGGCCGGCGAGTCAGGCGGCGAGCGGCTCAGCGAGGCCGCCTTCCGCTTCATCACCAGCCGCACCTGGTCTGTCTGGTCACTGGCCGAGCTGGGGCGGTTCACCGACGGGCTCGCGCGCGGCCAGGAGGCGGTGCGGCTGGCCGAGAACGCCGATCACGCCGGCGCCCTGGTCAGCGCGTATCAGGGCCTCGGGTTCCTCTACGTCAGCCGCGGCGAGGCCGACCAGGCGGCGGCCGTCCTCGGGCGCGGCGTGGAACTCTGCCAGGCCGCCGGCATCCCCGCCATGTTCCCGCTCATGGCCAGCAGCCTGGGCGCCGCCCATTTCCTGGCCGGGCGGCTCGCCGAGGGGCTGGCGCTCCTCGAGGAGGCGGTCGCCCAGGGGGCCGCCCGCCGGATGATGGGCTGCCAGTCGCTCCGGGTTGCCCAGCTCGGCGAGGGACTGCTCCTGGCCGGCCGGCTGGACGACGCCAGCGCCGCCGCAGATCAGGCTCTCGAGCTGGCCCGCGCTCACGAGGAGCGGGGGCACGAGGCGTGGGCGCTGCGGCTCGCCGCCGAGCTCACCTCCCATCCTGACCGGCTCAAGGTCGAGCAGGCCAGGGACCTCTGGCGCGAGGCCATGGCCCTCGCCGGTGCGCTCGGGATGCGCCCGCTCGTGGCCCGCTGCCACCTCGGGCTCGGCACGCTCTGCCTCCGCACCGGTGAGCGCCAGGCGGCCCGCGAGCACCTCACGACGGCCGCGACGGGCTTCCGCGAGATGGCCATGAGGCTGTGGTCTGAACGCGCGGCGGCGGCGCTCAGGGAGCTCGGCTAGCCCATATCTGAAAGCGGTGCGCGTGAGGTCGTGGGCTCCTCGCTCTACGCCCGCGAGTTCAGCCGCGAGGAGCTGCCGGGGCTCCGCTGGAGCCCGTGGAGCATCGGCACCAACATCCACCACGGCCTCGCGGTGGCCCGCCAACTCCCGGGCCGAGACCGCGGCGCCAACACGCAGATCCTCATGGTCACCGACGGGGAGCCCACCGCCTTCGGCGCGTTCGTCCTCGTGGACTACGTCGGCGGCAAGCGCGTCTGCTCCTCCCGCTGAACGACCCGCAGCGAGACTGCCTGGAGCCCGAGCGCGACGGCGATGGCGGCCAGGAAGGACGCCGTCACGCCCACCCGCTCGATCAAGACGCCGAGCACGGCGAAGAAGCCCGCGAAGGCGAAGAGCCCGAGCAGCAGGCCGCGGAGCACCTGGGTCGCCGGGGCTGGCCCCACAAGGTGATGGGCGAAGACGGCCAGGATGGCGGCATAGACGGGGAACGTCGCCAGGAGACCGGAGAGCCGCGGACCCAGCGCCGGCGCGAGCCCCGTGAGCAAGAGCACGAGCGCGGTCGTCACCACCATTCTCGCCGGGATGTCCCAGCGCGGGGGCGGAGCTGCGCCGGAGGCTGCTGATCCCTTGGGCATGAGGCGGAGGGCCACGGCCAGCGCCGCGATCACCCCGAGGAAGAGCCACACCAGCGGCAGCGCCAGGCGTTGAAGAACCATGGTCGCCGCCGCGAAGGCGAGGCTGGCTGCCAGGAGCGCGACTCCCCAACGGGACCGGCCGGCGAGGACTCCGTAGCCAAGGCAGAAGACGGCCTGGGCGATGGCTCCGGCCAATGCGCCGACCGCAGCCGCGCCGGCGAACGCCGTGCCGTGGTCGAGCGCCAGGAAGAACACGATGGGACCCGATGTGAATGGCAGGGCGACGAGCCAGCCGCTCACCCCTGGGCCCCAGCGGCGACCGGCGAGACTGGCCGCGCCGATCAGGGCCGGGGTGAGGAGAAGCTTGACGGCGAGAGTGTTCAGGGGGTGGTGGCGCTCGACGCCAGCGGGCGGAAGCGCGGGAGCGTGATCGCCTCCGTCACCCGATCGTAGACGATCTGGACCCGCTGGCCGATCCTCACCGCGTCCGGCGCCATATCCACCAGGGTGCTGAGCATCCGGGGCCCCTCGCTGAGCTCCACCAGCACCACCGTGTAGGGCACGTCGTCCTTGAACTCGGCCGACGGCGGGCGGTACACGGTGCTGAAGGAGTAGATCGTCCCCTCGCCACTGGCCTCGCGGTGCTCGAGGTCGCCGCCGAGGCAGCAGCCGCACATGGCGCGCTGATAGACCTGGACAGAGCCGCAGGCCCGGCAGTGCTGGAGCAGCAGCACGCCCCGGTGGAGCCCTTCCCACCAGGCCCGTGTGTCGTCGTCGACGGGCGGCAGGGGCTTGGCGCCGCTCATCCGTTCCGCTCCGTGCCCAGGACGATCGTCGCGTTGGTGGCGAAGCCTCCTCCCAGGCTGTGGACGAGCCCGAGCCGGGCGCCGGCGACCTGCCGGCCATGGGCCTCGCCGCGCAGCTGCCGCACCACCTCCGCGATGTGAAAGAAGCCGCCCGGGATGCCCGGGTGCGCGTACGACAGCAGGCCGCCGTGGGTGTTGGTCGGGATCCGGCCGCCGAAGGTGATCTCCCCTGCCGCCACGAACGGGCCGCCCTCGCCCTTGGCGCAGAAGCCCAGGTCCTCCACCATGGTGACGACGGTGCCCGTGAAGCAGTCGTAGATCCCCGCCACGTCCATGTCGGCCGGGCGCAGGCCCGCCATCCGGTACGCGCGCTCGGAGGAGATCCGGGCGCCCGTCGTGGTGAGCGACTCGGCGCAGAAGATGTGCTCCTGCGAGTAGGACTCGCCGGCGCCCAGCACGTACACGGGCTTCGTCCGGAAGTCCCGCGCCCGCTCGGCGCTCGTCAGGACGAAGGCCACGCCCCCGTCCGAGACCAGCGAGCAGTCCAGCACGTGATACGGTGTGGTGACCATCTTGGAGGCGAGCACATCTGCCACCGTGATCGGCGCCGTCATCTGGGCCCCGGGCGCGCGGCGCGCGTGCTCCCGCATGGTCACGGCCACCTGCGCGAGCTGCTCCGGCGTCGTCCCGTACTCGTGCATGTGGCGCTGCGCCGTCAGCGCGAAGGTGGTGGGGACCAGGAGCCCGAAGGGGGCCTCGTACTGGGGATCGCGGCTCGACACCAGCGCCTGCACGGCGCGATCGCGCGTCATCCCCGAGAGCATGTTGTCGCCGCAGCAGACGACGACGGCCTCGGCCAGCCCCGAGTGGATGGCGGCGGCGGCCAGGCCGATCGACGCGGCCGCGGTGGCGCCCGACACCTCGAGCGTGTTCGAGAACGTCGGCTGAATGCCGAGGTACTCGCTCACGGCCACGCTCATCCGGTGGAACGGGGCGACGAAGGAGGTGCCGGTGAGGAGCCCGTCCACCTGGGATTTGTCGAGGCCGGCATCGCGGAGCGCCACGCGCGTCGCCTCGGCATTGAACCAGAGCGCGCTCTTGCCCGGAACCTTCCCCACCGGCGTCTCGCCGACGCCGACGATGGCCACCTCTCCGCTGAGGCTACGCGCCATAGGACTTGGGCAGCCGGAGGACGCGCTCCGCGATGTAGTTGAGCGTCATCTCCTGGGTGACGGGGGCGATGTGGAAGACGCGGAGGTCCCGCCAGTACCGCTCCACGTGGTCCACCGACTATCTCCCCTGGAAGCGGGGCGGCCGCTTCTGCTCGAAGGCGCGCACGCCCTCGAGCATGTCGGCGGTGTGGTCCAGCGGACGGCGGAGCGCGCGGGCGAGCTCCTGCGAGGAGGCGAGATCGGCCTCGTAGCAGGTGTCCACCAGCCGCTTGAGCGCCCGCACGGCCAGCGGGCCGTTCGCCGCGATCTCGGCGGCGAGCGCGCAGGCTTCCTCCATGAGGCGGCCCTGCGGGACGACGCGCTCGACGAGGCCCATCGCGAGCCCCTCGGCAGCGGGGAAGCGGCGGCCCGTGTAGAGGACGAGCTTGGCCCGGCCCTTGCCGACCAGCCGCGTCAGCCTCGCGGGGCCGCCGGCGCCCGGGAAGACGCCGAGCTTGACCTCGAGGAACCCGACCTGGGCCCGCTCCGACGCGATCCGGAGATCGCAGGCCACCGCCATCTCCATGCCGCCGCCGAAGCAGAAGCCGTTGATCGCCGCGATGACGGGCAGCGGGAGGGTCTCGATCCGGTCGAAGCACCGGCCCAGGCGGAGCGCGTGCTCCCAGCGCTCATCCAGGCTCATGGCCCCGCGCTCCTTGATGTCGCCGCCCACGGAAAACGCGCGATCGCCCGCGCCCGTGGCGACGACGGCGCGGACCTCTTGCGCGGCCTCGAGGCGATCGAGCGCGGCCTCGAGATCGCGCGCGAGATCATGGCCCATGGCATTCATCGCCTCCGGCCGGTTCAGCGTGAGCGTGGCGATGTATCCCTCGACGGTCAGGAGAACTTGCGGGTCGGCCATGTGTCGGCTCCTTCCGCTGGTGGGGCGTCAACGAGTTTCGCCGGCTCCGCGCGCGCCGCCGCACCGTGCCGGGCCAAGGAACGAGCCAGACGAGGCCCCGCAGTGCGAGCCGCAGGCGAGGCGAGCCGAGACGGACACGCGGGCGAGCGGAGCGAGCCAGCGCGGGCGCGAGGCGTATGTGGGTGTACGTTGAGCGCCCGCGCCGACCGAGAACATGGCTGGGCGAGCCGAAGCCGGAGGCGAGGCGAGCGGAGATGGGAATCGCGCGAGCGTGAGCGAGCGATGGCGAAGTTCATTGGCCCGGCACTAGCCCGGGATCACGCCGTTCCAGCGCCTGACGGGCCGGCGGGACTTCTGCGCAAAGGTCTCGAAGCGCCGGCAGAGCTCCTCACGCAGCGAGGAGCCCGGCACGACCGCGTCGATGAAGAACTCCGAGGCGATGCGGTAGATGTCGATCTGCTCCTCGTACTCCCGGCGCTTCTCCTTGATGAACGCCGCGCGGGCCTCCCCCTCGAGCGCCATGATCGTGTTGAGGTGGATGGCGTTGACCGCGGCCTCCGGCCCCATGATGGCGAGCTTCGCCGTCGGGAGCGCGATGCAGGCGTCGGGGAGGAAGGAGCCGCCGTTCATGGCCATGTAGCCCGCGCCATAGGCCTTCCGCACGATGACCGAGATTTTCGGCACGGTGGCCTCCGCGATGGCGAAGAGCAGCTTGGCCCCGTGGCGGATGATGCCCTGGCGCTCCACCTGGCTGCCGATCATGAAGCCCGGCACGTCGGCCAGGAAGAGCAGCGGGATGTTGAAGGCGTTGCAGAGCCAGACGAACCGGGCCCCCTTGTCCGAGGAGTCGCCGAAGAGCACGCCCCCCTTGACCTTGGGCTGATTGGCCAGGACCCCGATCACCCGGCCGTCGAGCCGGGCAAGCCCGGTGATGAGCTCCGGCGCGAACAGCCGCTTGATCTCGAAGAACGACCCCTCGTCCACGAGCCTGTCGATGACTCGCTGCATGTCGAAGACGCGGTTCTGCTCTGGCGGGATCAGCTCGTCGATGGGCTTGCCCTCGGCGGGCGGCCGCGACACCACGGGCGCCGGGGACTCACGCCAGCAGCGGGGCATATAGGTCAGGTGCCGCGTGAGGACTGCCAGCGCCTCCTCCTCGTCGGCCACCAGCACGTCGCCGAGCCCGCTCACGCTGCAGTGCATCCGCGCCCCGCCCATCTCCTCCATGGTGACCTTCTCGCCCGTGGCCATCTCGGACATGCGCGGGGAGCCGAGATAGGCCGAGGCGTGGCCGTCCACCATGATCACGAGATCGCAGAAGGCCGGGATATAGGCCGAGCCCGCCGGCGAGGGGCCGAAGAGCACGCAGATCTGCGGCACGACGCCGGAGAGGAGGATCTGGTTGTGGAAGATGCGGCCGGCGTGGGTGCGGTTGACGAAGATGTCGAACTGCTCGTCGAGCCGCGCCCCGGCCGAGTCCACGAGGTAGAGCATCGGGATCTCGGCGTCCCGGGCGATCTCCTGGATGCGCTGGATCTTCTGGATGGTGAGCCGGCCCCAGGCCCCCGCCTTGACCGTCATGTCGTTGGCCATGATGGCGACATGCCGGCCGCCGATCTTGCCGGTGACGGTCACCACGGCATCCGCCGCCAGGTCGCCGTCCACGCAGCGGGCCAGGAGGCCCTCCTCCACCATGGTGCCCGGGTCGAGGAGGCGATCGAGCCGCTCGCGGACGAAGAGCTTGCCGGCCTCGTGGAGCCTCGTGTGGTACTTCTCGTGGCCGCCGCGCCGGGCGACGTCCATGCGCTGGCGCAGCTCCTCGGCCGGGGACAGCGTCGTCTTCTCGGATGGCGTCGGTGTGTCAGCGCTCATTGCCCGATTCCCTCAGCGAGACACGTCACAGGGCCTCTCCATGTCAGGGGTTGGGGGGGGGCGACCGGCGCTCGGAGCTCCTCAAGGCAGGCCAGGGGCTGTTCATCGGTCCGCGCTCACTGGATATGCGCCATCTGCCTGGGGTCCACCTCGAGCCACACCGTCTCGCCCACCTCGAAGACCTCGTGGGGGCGCGCCGTCACCCGGAGCTGGAGTCCGCTGTCCGCGGGCCGCACCACATAGTCCCAGTGCTCGCCCAGATAGGCGCGCTGGACGACGTGCCCGGGGATCGCGCTCGAACCGGACGATGCGGGGGGCCGCTGGCGCAGGAGGCGGATGCTCTGCGGCCGGAGGGAGAAGGAGACCCGCCCGCTCAGGGCGGGGGCTTCCGCGAACTGCTCGAGCCCGATGGCGAAGCGGTCGAAGGCCACCTCGCCGTCGCGCACCTCGCCGTCCAGGAAGTTGGTGCGCCCGATGAAGCCGGCGACGAAACGGGTGCGAGGGCGCGCGTAGAGGGCGCGAGGCTCGTCCACCTGCTCGACCCGCCCCTGGTTCATCACCGCGATGCGGTCCGAGGTCACCATGGCCTCGGCCTGGTCGTGGGTCACGTACACCGTCGTGATGTGGAACTCGTCGTGGAGCCGCCGGATCTCGTAGCGCATCTCCTCGCGCAGGTTGGCGTCCAGGTTCGAGAGCGGCTCGTCCAGCAAGAGCACGGCCGGCTGCACCACGATGGCCCGCGCCAGCGCCACGCGCTGTTGCTGGCCGCCGGACAGTTCGGCGGGATAGCGGTCGCGGAGATGCCGCATCTGCACCACATCCAGGATCTGCTCCACCTTCGTCCGGGTCTCGGCGCGGGAGACGCGGCGCACCTGCAGGCCGAAGGCCACGTTCTCGGCCACCGTCATGTTCGGCCAGATGGCGTAGCTCTGGAAGATCATGGACATGCCGCGCTTCTCGGGCGGCAGTGACGAGCCGGGCGAGGAGATGACCTCCCCGTCCATCTCGATGGTGCCGGCGCTGGGGTCGAGCAAGCCGGCGATCATGCGCAGCGTGGTGGTCTTGCCGCAGCCGGAGGGCCCCAACAGCGCAACGAACTCGCCCTGCGCGAGCGCCAGGCTGAAGTCGTCCACGGCGACGACGCTCCCGAACGTGCGGCTGACGTTGCGGAGCGTCAGCTTCGTCATGCCGAGGTCCTTCTCAGCATGAAGTCGCGCCCCACGAGCCGGAAGCCCAGCATCACCAGCGCGACGGTGATCACCACGAGGATGAGCCCGATGGAGGCGAGGATCTCGAAGTTCCCCTCGTCGCTCTTGTCGAAGAGGAGCACCGAGAGCACCTGCGTCCCCGTCGTGTAGAGGAAGATCGCAGCGCTGAGCTCCCGGGTGGCGGGGATGAAGACCAGGATGAAGGCCCCCGCCAGCGCGCGTTTGAGCAGTGGCATGACGACCCGCCGGATCGCCATGAGGCGGCCGCCGCCCAGGATGCGCACCGCGTCCTCGAGCTCCGGGTTGATCCCCCGGATGGCGGCGTCGCTGTTGGCGTAGGCGATGGGGAGAAAGCGCGTGGCGAAGGCCAGGATCAGGATCCAGGCGGTGCCGTAGAGCAGGAGCGGCGGCTGCGTGTACGCCGCGTAGAAGCCGATGGCGAGCACGATCCCCGGGATCACGAACGGCGCCATGGCCAGGAAGGAGAGCGCATTGCCGAAGGGCACCAGCCGCCGCTGGACGATGTAGGCGATGCAGAGCGCCAGCGCCAGCGCGATCGCCGCGGCGGTCGCCCCGTACACGAACGTGTGCAGCGTGGCCGCCTTCGTGAGGGGCTGATCCACGAGGACGAACCGGACGTTGTGCAGGGTGAGGTTGTCCAGCGAGAAGCCCCGGCCCCAGGCCTTCGCGAAGGCGGCCTGGAGCACCACCACCATGGGCAGGAAGAAGGAGAGCGAGGTCACGAAGAGGCAGTAGCCGAGCATCACCCACCGCCACTTGCCCAGGCGCACCGGCCGGCGCTCGCCCCCCTTGCCCGTCATGGCCACGTAGCCCTTGCGCCCCGTGAGGCGCCGCTGCAGCCAGAACAGGCCGACCGTGATGGCCAGGAGCGGCATGGAGTAGGCCGCGGCCACCTGGACCTTGGGCGGGAACTCGAAGAACTGCCAGAGCATGGTCGTGATCACCTGGAAGCGCCCGGGCAGGGCGATGAGGGCGGGGGCGCCGAAGAGCGCGATGGCCTCGAGGAACACCACGATGATGGCGGCCAGGATGGCGGGGAGCGTCAGCGGCAGCGTGACCCGGAGCGTCGTGCGCAGGATCCCGGCGCCGAGCGTGCTCGCCGCATCCTCCATCTCCGAGGAGATCATGTCGAGGGCCGAGCGGGTGAACACGAACATGTACGGGAAGGAATAGGCGGCGACGATCAGGACCAGCCCGGTCATGCTGTAGATGTTGAAGGGCCCCGCCGCCGCCCCGGTGAGCCACATGTACGCGCGGTTCAGCCAGCCCGCGTTGGGGCCCGCCAGGAGGATCCAGGCCACCGCGCCGAGATAGGAGGGCACGATGAAGGTGCCGAGGATCGCCGCCCACACGAGCCCCTTGCCCGGCATGTCCGTCCGGGACACCGCCCAGGCCATGGGCACGCCGAAGAGCGTGCAGACCACCGCCACCGACAGCCCCAGCACCAGCGAGTTGACCAGCGCCTCGAGGTAGCGCCAGCGGCCGTACGCGGTGACGTAGTTCTCGAGCGTCAGCGCGCCCGTGTCCACGTGCTGGAGGCTCACCCAGAAGAGCCGCGCCAGCGGGTTGATCACCAGCACCAGCAGGACGCCGATGAGGAAGAGCCAGAGGAAGACGGACTTGTCCAGGTGGCGCCAGCGCTGCCGGTAGCCGACCGGGCGGGCGGCCAGGCTCCCGGTGCGGACGACCTCCGTCACGGCGCTCGCGTCCCGTGGAGCCATGCGCGGCCGCGGCTCAGATGCCGAAGGTGTCGCGGAACTGCTCCTTGACCTCAGGGATGCCCTTGAGGATCTCCTCGTAGGTCGGGCGGATCGTCTTCACCTCGGTGAGCGGCTTGGCGCCCGGCAGGGGCCTGACGTGCTTGTTGATCGAGTCGCCCCGGTACTTGACGACGATCTCGTTGCACTCCTTGCTGAACAGGTACTCCATGAAGAGCCTGGCGGCATTGGGGGCGGGCGCGTTCTTCAAGATGCCCGACGGCGAGACCATGAGGACGGCGCCGTCCTCGGGGTACACCACCGCCAGCGGGTTGCCCTTGTCCCGGCTCTGCAGCGTCGTGCCTGACGGCCCCGACGCCACCCAGCTCTCCTTGGCGTTGAGCATGGTCACCGTGTCGTTGATGGAGCGCCCGATCCGGGGCTTGTTCAGCTCCATCTTCTTGAAGTAGTCCCAGCCGTAGAGCTTGCGCATCTGGACCACCCAGGTGCCCACGTAGCCGCTGAACCCCGGATGGCCGATGGAGAGCTTCCCCTTCCACCTGGGGTCGAGCAGGTCCGTCCACTTCCTCGGCGCCTCGGCCTCCGACACCACCATGGTGTTGTAGGTGATGAGCACGAGCCCCGCCGCCGTGGCGAAGAAGGTGTCGTCCGGATCGTTGAACGACTTGAAGGCGTCGATGAGCTCGCTGAGGCTCTTGGGGCGGTACTTCATGAGCCACCCGTCCTGCTTCATGCGGCCGTAATGGCCCTGGTCCGTGGAGCTGATCACGGAGGCCCCGGCGATCCCGGCCTTCTGGTCCTGGGCCAGCCGCTGATACGCCACCTGGGCGGTGGTGCGGATGTAGTTGCACGTGATCCCCGGGTACTTCTTCTCGAAGCCGTTGCAGATGGCCGCCGCGGACTCCGAGTCGTAGTGGGCCGTGTACCAGGTGAAGGCCTTCTCCTTCTTGGCCGCCTCGTAGAGCTCCTTCTCCCCCTCGAAGGCGGCGGCGGGCGCGGCGAAGGCCAGCAGCGCCGCGACCACGGTCATGACGAGGATCTTCCGGTCGATGTTCATGATCACCCTCTGCCTCCTTGGATGACGGCGGCCACGCGGTCCTGCTCCCCGATGCGGATCATCATCCCCATCCGAACGCCCGTCAAGCCTCGAATCACCGGCGTGCAGCGGCTACGCGAGCACCCCGGCCTTCGGATAGCCCAGCCGGAGCGCCTGCCCCTCGCCGAAGCGCTCCAGCCGGTAGGGCGCGATGTCGAGCGTGGAGGCGCGGCCATCCGCCACCTGCTCGGCCATCAGGACGCCCGCGACCGGCGCCAGCTTGAAGCCGTGGCCGGAGAAGCCGACGCAGTAGTGCAGCCCGCGTATGTCGGCGGAGGAGCCCATGATCGGGTTCCAGTCGGGCGTGATCTCGTACATGCCGGACCACCCCCCGGCGATCCCCGCCTCCGCCGCGGCCGGCATCCGCCGCGACAGCCGCAGGGTCAGCTCCGCCGCGAGCGCCGGATCGGGCCGGTCCTCGTAACGATCCGGGTCGCCGGGCAGGTCGTCGCCGTGGCGCGTGTTGCCGAGAAGGATCACGCTCCCCGTCTCCGGGCGGAAGTAGACCTCGGCGACCAGGTCGATCACCACCGGGTAGGCGTTGCCATACGGGAAGGGCGGACGCAGCGTGACGACGGACTGGCGGCTCGCCATCACCGGCAGGTCGAGGCCGGCGAGCCGGCCGACGGGCCCGGCCCAGGGTCCGGCCGCGATCACGACGTGCCCGGTCGCGATCCTCCCCGCCCTGGTCGCCACCGCCTCGACGCGCCCCGCCCGGATCTCGATCCCGGTCACGGCCGTCTCCTGGCGGACGAGGCCCCCCAGCGCGGTGAAGGCCCGCGCGTAGCCCGTGGCGACATCGTGGGGGCTCGCATAACCCGAGCGTGGCTCGTACACCAGCGCCGCATCCTCCGGGACGGTCAGCAGCGGGTGAAGGCGCCGCACCTCCTCGCGGCTCACGAAGCCGGTCTCGATGCCCAGCTCCGCGTTCATCCGGACGGTGCGCTCGACGGCCTCGCGATGCTCCTTCGCGGCCACCACGAGCATCCCCGTCCTGACAAAGCCGGACTCCCCTCCCACCTCCTCGCTGAAGTTCTCGAGGATGCGCCGCGCCAGGAGCGCCATCCGCGCGGTCGGGGGCGTGGTGTAGTGGGTGCGGACGATCGCCGAGGATTTGCCCGAGGTGCCGGAGCAGATCGCGTCCTTCTCGAGGAGCACCACGCGGCCGAAACGGCGGCGGGCGAGGTTGAAGGCGATGCTCGTCCCCATGACGCCGCCACCGATGACGACCGCCTCCGCGTGTTCCATCGCTCCCTCCCCCTGCCATGCGCCGGGCTCGGCCGCCGGGGGCGACCCGCGCCGTGGACCTCAGCCGGTGTTCCGCAAGCCCGCCGCGATTCCGTTGATGGTGAGCACGATGACCTCCCGGAGCGCCGCGGCCTCCGGGCCCTCGGGATCGGCCAGCCCGCGGAGACGGCGCAGCGCGTCGACCTGGAGATAGTTCAGCGGGTCCACGTACGGGTTCCTGAGGTGCACCGACCGCTCGATGGCGGGGTCGGCCTCCATGAGCACGGCATGCCCGGTGGCCGCGAGGACGGCGTGGCGCGCGCGCTCGTGCTCGGCGCGGATGCGGGCGAAGAGCGCCTCGGCCAGCGCGCGGTCCGGCATGAGGCCGGAGTACAGCGCGGCGATCTCCATGTCGGCCTTGAGCAGCGACATCTCCGCATTGTCGAGCACGGCCCGGAAGAAGGCCCAGGACCGGTACATCTCCCGCAGCAGTTCCCCGTCCCCGCGCCGGAGCGCCGTGCCGAGGCCGTACCAGCCCGGCAGGTTGAAGCGGCTCTGCATCCACGAAAAACCCCAGGGAATGGCGCGGACGTCGCCGATCCCGAGACCCCCCTCCCGTCGCGCGGCCGGCCGCGATCCGATCCACAGCCGGCTGATCTCGTCGATGGGCGTGGCGGCCCGCCAGTACTCCGCGAAGCGCGGCGTTGCGTGCACCAGCAACCGGTAGGCGTCCAGCCCCGCGTCCGCCATGGCCCCCATGGTCCGGCGCCACTCCGGCGGGACCCCGGGCGAGGCGTCGGGCACGGCGGCCAGCAGGACGGCGCTGACGATCTGCTCCAGGTGGCGGTGCGCCAGTCCCGGGTCCGCGTACCGGGACGCGATCACCTCGCCCTGCTCCGTGACACGAAAACGGCCGCCCACCGTCCCCGGGGGCTGCGCGCGAATGGCGCGTCCGGCCGGCCCCCCCCCGCGCGCGACGGTCCCGCCGCGGCCGTGGAACATGGTCAGCCGCACCCCGTGCTCGCGGCAGACGCGTCCGATGCGCTCCTGCGCCTCGTACAGGGCCCAGTTCGCGGCAAGGTAGCCCGCGTCCTTGTTGCTGTCCGAGTAGCCGATCATGACCATCTGCGTCCCGGCACAGGTCGCCAGATGCTCGCGATACGCCGCCAGCGAAAACAGCTCGCCCAGGACCTGCGGCGCCGCGACGAGATCGCCCAGCGTCTCGAAGAGCGGGACGATCTGCAGGCCGTCGGCGCAGCCGGCCCAGCGCGCCAGAACGAGGACGCCGAGGATATCCGCGAGCCCCCGGGTCATGGAGACGATGAACGGCCCCAGCAGCTCTCGCCCGTACACGGTGCGGGCGCGCGCCATCAACCTGAAGAGCCTCCACGTCTCCGCGGCCGCCGCGCTGAGCCCGGGCGGGTCGGCCGGGAGCGCGGGGACGGGCCCCGGCGCCGAGAGGAGCCGTATGAGGGCATCGGGGCTCGCCCTGTCCCCGGGCCCCGCCGTCCCGGCCTCCACGCCCCGGGCGCGGAGCAGCTCCCCGAGCGCCGAGGCGAGACGGCCCGCGTCCTCGCGGATGTCCAGGCGGGCGCCGTGCAGCCCGAACGCCTCGAGCTGAGTCCGCACGGTGCGCAGGCGCTCTCCCGCCACGGCCGGCGGGACGGCGCGGGCGATGAGGTCCAGGGGACCTGCGATCTCCGCGGGCGTGACCCGCGCCCGGCGCGGCGCGTCCTCCTGGAGGTGCGTAGTCATGTCCTCGCCTGAGGCGTCCTCGAGGTCCGACGCGAGGAGGGAGAGCACCAGCCGGTAGGGCTCCATCTCGTAGCGCGTCTCGAGGTACGCCACGTGCGCGGGGAGGGGGCGCCGCCGCGCCAGCCACGCCGCGAGTTCCGGCGGCTGGGGGACGCGGCTCGCGCTCAAGGTGAGCCGGCGAGAGAGGTCCTGGAGCGACCGGCGGTGCCGTTCCACGGCAAGCCCGCGGTGCAGCCGCAAGGTCTCGGCCGTCACGGCGCTCGTCACGTACGGGTTGCCGTCACGGTCGCCGCCCACCCACGACGCCAGCCCCAGCCAGCCCGCCGGCGCCGTCACCCCGGGGTAGTGCACCCCCAGGGCGGCGTCCATGTCCGCGCAGATGCGCGGGAGGCTCTCCCAGAGCACCGTGTCGATGAAGTACAGCGTCGTTCGCACCTCGTCGGTGACGGCGGGCCGGGTGGTGCGGGCGCGGGCCGTGAGCCAGAGCGCCGTGATCTCGGCGCGCAGGGTCGCCAGGGCGGCCGTCCGCTCCCGGGGCACGACGTCGGCCCCGTGGAGGACCAGCAGGGCCTCCCGGATCCGCTGGAGCTTGGACAGCACGCTGCGCCGTTTGGCCTCCGTCGGGTGGGCCGTGAGGACCAGCTCGACGCGCAGCTCCGCGAGCATCGCCGCCACCTGCTCCGCGGTGACCCCGCGGTCCCTGATCAGGGCGATGGCCTCGCCGACGGACTCCGCGATCGGCGCCGGAAATCGCCCGCGCTCGCGCTCCCGGAGCGTGAGGATCCGGTGCACCTCCTCGGCCACGTTGACGAGGTCGAAGTACAGCGTGAAGGCCGAGGCCATCGCCCGCGCCGCGTCCACCGACAACCCGCCCACCTCAACTCCCAGCGCCATGGCGGCTCCCGCGTCCCCGGCCCGCCGGGCCTTGGCCAGCGCCCGGATCCGCTCCTCGACGTCGAACAGCGCGGCGGATTCCTGCGCGCGCAGCACCTCGCCGAGCAGATGGCCGAGGAGGTGAACGGCGCCGGAGAGGTCCATGCGCTATCCGCGGCCGCGCGCGCGCGCCCGGCTCACCGGAGATCCTCGGCCAGACCGTCCCGATAGGCGAAGAGACCGGCCACGCCGCCGGTGTGGATGAAGACGACGGTCTGCCCTGCCGTGAAGGCGCCCTGCTTCACCAGGCCGATCAGTCCCGCCATCGCCTTGCCGGTGTACACGGGATCCAGCACGATCCCTTCCGTCCGCGCCACGAGGCGCATCGCCTCGATCATTCCCTGGTTGGGCACGCCATAGCCCTCGCGGGCATAGTCGTCGTACGCCTCGATCTCCCCGGCGGCCACCGAGAGCGGCGCCCCGAGGACCTCCCCCGCCTCGCTCGCCACGCGGCAGACCATCTCCACGAGCGATGCGATGACAACGTTACCGCACGGACCGAGGGCGGCGCCAGGGGCACGGCGGTCCGAGGCTCGGCGCTCTGCCGC
>MGBT01000173.1 GCA_001788395.1 Candidatus Rokubacteria bacterium GWA2_70_23 | reverse complement strand
AGGCGGAGAAGGAGCTGGGCAACCCGAAGGCGCTCAACGTGCCCGGTATTGCCGACGCGCCGGACCCCCGAAAGCCAGGCGATAGGCGCCTCGGCCCAGGCCTCGTCCAGACGAGACCTCCAGAATGGTCGCTCAACATCATTCATGTAGGCATACTTTACATATAGTCGGACTAAACGACAAGTAGCAGTGCATATGGTCCGGAGCGCCGGCCGCGGCGGTGCTATACTCGCCGCCGACCATGAGTGGGCCGCGAGTGCTCCGGCGCGCATGGGTGACGCGCGAAGGGTGGCGCGACACCAAGGCCGGCATGTGGGCGTGGCTGCTCCAGCGGGCCGCGGCGGTGGGACTCGTGGTCGTGATCGTCTTCCACCTGCGGAATCCCTTCGTGCGTCCCGTCCAGGCGACGCTCCTGGCCCTCGTCCTTCTCCACGGGCTCCTGGGGGTGCGCGCCATCCTCCTGGACTTCGGCCTGCCTGTCCGCTGGCACCGAGCGCTCTTCGCCGGCGCCATCGGCTTGGGGTTTCTGCTCTTCGCCCTCGTCTGGGGCTGGCGATGGTCCTGAGGGTCTTCCGGTGGGCGCCGGGAGGCGAGGAGCGGGCGCAGGACTACCCGGTGACCCCGCGCGAGGGCATGACGGTGCTGGACGCCCTCGTGGAGATCCAGCGCGGCAGCGACGCGACGCTCGCCTTCCGACACGCCTGCCGCGTCGGCATGTGCGGCTCCTGCGCCATGGTCATCGCCGGGCGCGAGCGCTGGGCCTGCCGCACGCTGCTCGCGCGTCTGCCGCGGGGGACCGTCACCGTGCGTCCGCTCTACCACTTCCCGTTGATCCGGGACCTCGTCGTGGACATGGCGCCCTTCGGCCGGAAGATGCTGGCCGCCGGGGCGACCTTCGTGCCGGCCGCCGGCCCCGCCGCCTTCGCTGCCGTGGGTCGGGACACCGCCGAGCGCCGCCGGGTGGACGCGGCCATCGAGTGCATCGGCTGCGGCATGTGCGTCTCGGGTTGCACCATGGTGGCCCACG
This sequence comes from Candidatus Rokubacteria bacterium GWA2_70_23, assembly GCA_001788395.1. Taxonomy (GTDB): domain Bacteria; phylum Methylomirabilota; class Methylomirabilia; order Rokubacteriales; family CSP1-6; genus UBA12499. The sequence goes on along the minus strand of MGBT01000173.1, from coordinate 15,830 downwards.
ACGAGCGCTTCCCTGGGCCGGCCGCGCTCAACCGCGTCTTCACGCTCCAGATGGACAGCCGTGACGCAGGCCGCGGCGAGCGGTCCGCCCTGCTCCTGTCCGGGGACGCGCTGGGGCGCTGCCACGGGCAAGCCAACTGCACGGAGGTCTGCCCCATGGAGATCTCGCCCACCGACTCGATCCTGAGGCTCCGCCGGCGCGCCATCCTGGCGCTTCTCTGAGCCAGCACCGTGCCGCTGGGCGCCTTGACCTGCCGCTGCGCGTCATGCTAGCGTAATCACCGGATTGGATCGGTCGCCTCCTGTCCAGAGACTGGCGGGAGGCGACACGTCTGTGTAGCCCCGAATCGGGACCCGGTCGGGATGCGGTCAGGTCGATCGAGGAGGCCCTCCATGGCGGCAGATCAGATCAAGCGGCTCTACGAATCCATGCCCGCCAAGCTCGAGGACGCGCGCCGGCGCTTCGGCCGCGGGCTCACCCTGGCGGAGAAGATCCTCGTCGCGCACGCCGACGACTTCGATGCGCAGGAGTGGAGCCGTGGCAAGGCTCAGCTCAGGCTCCGCGTGGACCGCGTGGCCCTGCAGGACGCCACCGGGCAGATGGCCCTCCTCCAGTTCATGCAGGCGGGCAAGAAGCGCGTGGCGGTGCCCAGCACCGTCCACTGCGACCACCTGATCCGGGCCCAGAGCGGCGCCCCGGAGGACATGCAGCGCGCCGTCACCGAGAACAACGAGGTCTACAACTTCCTCCGCTCGGCCGCGCGCAAGTACGGCCTTGGTTTCTGGAAACCCGGCTCCGGCATCATCCACCAGGTGATCCTCGAGAACTACGCCTTTCCCGGCGGCCTCATGATCGGCGCCGACTCGCACACGCCCAATGCCGGCGGCCTCGGCATGGCGGCCATTGGTGTGGGCGGCGCCGACTGTGGCGAGGCCATGGCGGGACTGGCGTGGGAGGTGCTGCACCCCAAGCTCATCGGCGTGCGCCTCACCGGCAAGCTCTCGGGCTGGTCCTCGCCCAAGGACATCATCACCTACCTCTGCGGGCTCCTCACCGTGAAGGGCGGCACCAACAAGATCATCGAGTACTTCGGCCCCGGGGCCGAGTCCGTCAGCGCCACCGGGAAGGGCACCATCTGCAACATGGGGGCGGAGCTCGGGGCCACCACCTCCCTCTTCCACTTCGACGACCGGATGGCCGCGTATCTGCGCGCCACCGAGCGGGCAGACGTGGCGGCCCTCGCCGAGCAGTCCCGCGCGCACCTGGTGGCGGATCCGGAAGTGCTGGCGGACCCGAAGAAGTACTTCGACGAGGTGGTGGAGATCGACCTCACCGAGCTCGAGCCCCACATCGTGGGCCCGCACTCGCCGGACCGCGCGCGCCCCATTTCCCAGCTCGCCGCCGAGGTGCAGAAGGAGGGGTGGCCGGCCCCGATCAAGGCTGCGCTCATCGGCTCCTGCACCAACTCCTCCTACGAGGACATGAAGCGCGCCGCCCACATCGCCATGCAGGCGCTCAAGGCGGGCCTCAAGGCAAAGACGCCCTTCCTCGTCACCCCGGGCTCCGAGCGGATCTACCAGACCATCGAGCGCGACGGGCTCATTGGCACCTTCGAGAAGATCGGGGGTACGGTCCTGGCCAACGCCTGCGGGCCCTGCATCGGCCAGTGGAAGCGCTCGGACGTGGCGGCGACCGAGGCCAACACGATCGTCTGCTCGTTCAACCGGAACTTCCCGGGGCGCAACGACGGCAGCGCTGCCACGCTCTCGTTCCTGACGAGCCCCGAGATCGTCACCGCGCTGGCCTTCGCGGGCACGCTCGAGTTCGATCCGGTGCACGGCGCGCTGCCGGGGCCCGACGGGCGGCCCTTCCGCTTCACGCCGCCCGAGGGGGAGCAGCTGCCGCCCCAGGGCTTCGCGCGGGGCGAGGAGGGGTACGAGGCGCCCGCGGAGGACCCGGACAGCGTGAGCGTGCAGGTCCCGCCGGGCAGCGAGCGGCTGCAGCTCCTCCAGCCTTTCCCGAGATGGGACGGCAAGGACATCGCCGAGCTGCCCATCCTGGTGAAGACCAGGGGCAAGACCACGACCGATCACATCTCGCCGGCCGGCGCCTGGCTCAAGTACCGCGGCCACCTGGACAGGATCAGCGACAACATGTTCCTGGGCGCCGTCAACGCCGTCACCGGGGAGGCGGGCAAGGGCGTCAATCCCGTCACGGGAGAGGCGGGACAGTCGTTCACGAAGATCGCCCGCGACCTCAAGGGCCGGGGCATCGGCTGGGTGGTGATCGGCGACGAGAACTACGGCGAGGGGTCGAGCCGCGAGCACGCCGCCATGTCGCCCCGCTACCTCGGCGGGCGCGCCGTCATCGTCAAGAGCTTCGCCCGCATCCACGAGACCAACCTCAAGAAGCAGGGGATCCTGCCGCTGACCTTCGCCGACCCGAAGGACTACGACTTCTTCGAGCAGGGCGACCGGGTGAGCGTCCGCGGGCTCGCGGACCTCGCGCCGGCCAAGCCGGTCGAGGTGGTGATCCACAAGCCGGGCGGCGAGCCGGTGACGATCCGCTGCAACCACAGCATGACCGAGGAGCAGATCGGCTGGTTCAAGGCGGGCTCAGCGCTGAACGCGCTGGCGGGGTGACAGAGCCATGGTGAACGCGGTCTGGTTCGTCCTGGGTGGCATGGCGATCGTCTTCGCCACCCTGTGCGTGCTCCTGGCGGTGATGATGGGCCTCGGCCGCTTGCTGAGGCCCAAACCCCGCCCGAACGTCGCGAACGTCGGGGCCGGCGCCTCGCCCTCGTCGGGGCGACACGGCGCCAAGACCGGAGGGGCCTGAGATGCCTCAAGGCGAGCTGCTGGGCGTTCTTGCGCTGAGCTGGCAGGCTGCGGTGATGCTGGCCATCGGCTGTGGCCTCATCTACCTGGGCATCGCCAAAGAGGTGGAGCCCCTGCTCCTGGTTCCCATCGGGGCGGGGGTCCTCCTGGCCAACATCCCTCTTGGCGGGCTGACCGACAGCGGCGGCTTCCTCGCTCTGCTCCGGAAGACCGGGATCGAAACGGAGCTGTTCCCGCTCCTGATCTTCATCGGAGTGGGGGCCATGATCGATTTCGGCTCCATGCTGGAGCGCCCCTATACCGTGCTCCTGGGCGCGGCCGCCCAGTTCGGGATCTTCGGCACCTTTTTCCTCGCCTACCTGCTCGGGGACGGCCTCCTCGGTCTGTTCGACTTCAGCTTCACCGACGCCGTCGCCATCGGGATCATCGGGTCGGCCGACGGCCCGACCTCCATCTACGTCTCGACGGTCCTGGGCACGAAGTACGCGCCCGCCATCGTGGTGGCCGCCTACTCGTACATGGCGCTGGTGCCCATCATCCAGCCGCCCATCATGCGGGCCCTCACGACGAAGCAGGAGCGGGGGGTCGTGATGCCCGCCCGGTCGGCGAGGGTGTCCCAGCGCACCCGCGTCTTGTTCCCCGTCGTGACCATCGTGGTGGTCGGGCTCATCGCCCCCAAGGCGACGCCCCTCATCGGCACGCTGATGTTCGGGAACCTCCTGAGGGAAGCCGGGGTGCTGGAGCGCCTGTCGCTGGCGGCCCAGAACGAGCTGGCCAACATCGTGACCATCCTCCTCGGCCTCGCGGTGGGGGGCATGATGGTGGCCGAGGAGTTCCTGCGCCCCGAGACCATCATGATCTTCGCCATGGGCGTCGTGGCGTTCGCCGTGGGCACCGCCGCGGGGCTTGGGTTGGGCAAGGTCATGTACCGGCTCTCGGGGAAGAAGATCAACCCGTTGATCGGGGCCGCGGGGATCTCGGCGTTTCCCATGTCCGCCCGGGTGGTCCAGAAGGTGGGCCTGGAGACCAACCCCCACAACCACCTGCTCATGCACGCGGCGGGAGCCAACACCGCCGGGCAGATCGCCTCCGTCGTGGCCGGCGGTGCGGTGCTGGCGCTGGTGCCGTTCTTCGGGGGGTAAAAGGGCAGGTGAGAGCATCCGCCGCGGATGCTCTCACCTCTTGACGAGGCCGCGGGTTGGGCTGGCGCCTCAGGGGGACGCCGGGGTCTTCGGGCTCTCCCTGAGGGCCAGGAAGTCCTTGGCCTGCATGGGGAACAGGACGCCCAGGAGGATGTCCTCGTCGCTCTTGGCGAGCGGGCCGAGCGCCGCGACCGTCTTGTCCCAGTCGCCGGGGTCGGCGTGGTCTCCCGCTCGCAGCGAGTAGTCCGGTTCCCGGTCGCCCATGGCTTTCCGGATCAGCTCCTTGTTCACAGACCCGGGGGGCCGGCCGTACTTGCCCGCGACGTAGTCCATGACCTCGCGAGACACGATCTTGTACCGCTCGCCAGTCAGCGCGTTGAACACCGCCTGGGCGCCCACGATCTGGCTGGTCGGGGTGAGAAGCGGCGGATAGCCCAGGTCCCGCTCCACGCTCGGGACCTCCTTCAGCGCCGCGTCCATGAGGTCCATCCGGCCGGCTTCCTTCAGCTGGGCGACCATGTTGGAGATCATGCCGCCGGGGACCTTGTGGATGAAGACCTCGGCGCTTACGCCGGTATAGCCGGTCTCGAACTTCTCGTACTTTGCCTTGATGTCGCGGGTGATCCGGGCCGGCTCCTCCAGCAGCTTCATGTCGATGCCGGTATCGAACGGCGTGTTCTTCAGGGAGGCGACCATCGTCTCGGTCGCCGGATGGGCGGAGCCGAAGGACAGCGGAGACATCACGGTGTCGATCATGTCGACGCCGGCCAGGACGGCCATGAGGTGGCACATGCTGGAGGTCCCGCCCATGTCGTGGCAGTGGAGCAGGACCGGCAGCGTGTCCTTCGCCCGCTCCTTGATGCCCTTGATGATCCGGTAGGCGTCGAAGGGCGTCAGGATCCCCGTCGCATCCTTTAGCGACAGCCAGTCCGCCCCGATCTCGACCAGCTGCTCGGCGTACTCCATCCACCGCTCGACGGTGTGCACCGGGCTGACGGTGTAGTTCACCTCGACGTGGGCCTCGCCGCCCAGCTCCCTCACCGCCCGCGTCGCCACCGCGATGTTCCTGAAGTCGTTGGTGGCCTCGAAGATCCGGAACACGTTCATCCCGTTGGCGATGGCCCGCTCGACGAACTTGCGCACGATGCTGTCCGTGTAGGGCCGGTAGGCGAGGATGTGCTGGCCTCTCAGGAGCATCTGGAGCTTCGTCTTGGGCATCACCGCCTTGATCCGGCGCAGCCGCTCCCAGGGGTCCTCCTTGAGATACCGCAAGCAGGCGTCGAACGACGCGCCCCCCCAGACCTCGACCGCGTGGAAGCCGCACTTGTCGAGGGCGTCGCACAGGGGAAGCAGGTCATCGGTCGAGACCCGGGTGGCGAGCTTGCACTGCTGACCGTCCCGCGGCGTCAGGTCGGTGATCTTGATCCGCTTGGACCCGGTGGGCGCGCTCAGGAGCCCCCGCATGTCCTCGGCCAGTCTCTCGATGCTTTCCGCGATCGACGGAGCCATGGCCGGCCTCCTCCTACGCCAACCGGAATTCGCAGGTGATGGGGGCGACCCGATTCACCATGGCGGCGATGCTGCACGTCTTGTAGAGCGCCTCGTCGATGGCGCTCTTGGCGTCGCTGTCGGTCAGCCCCCCCCCCTTCAGGAGGAACTTCAGGGTGATGCTCGTGAACCACTTCGGGTGCGTCTCCGCCCGCACCCCGTCCGTCTCCACCTCCACCTCGTCCACGTGCTTGCCCGCCTTGTGGAGCGCCTCGTAGGTGTGGATGCCCATGCACCCGGCGATGGAATACATGAGGAGCTCCGGGGGCCGGTACCCCCGGCCTTTCCCGCCCACGTGCGCCGCGGCGTCGATCGGCAACGGGGTGGCGAACTCTCCTCCGCTGCCGATGAAGTGGAACCCCTCTTTCTGCGTGACCTTGATCTTCATGGTGGCCTCCTCCTCGTGAGCGAGCAAATCACTCCGTGAGCGAGAGAATTACTTCGCGAGCGAGAGAATCACTCCTCGGGGCGCGCCAGCGAGAGCGCCGCCTGGCCCGCCGCGACGCGCTGGATGTTCTCCCACGCAAACCGGGACCGGCGGAACCAGCCCTCGTACGCGTGCCCGGCGGTATGCGGCGTGACGACCACGTTATCCAGCTGCAGCAGAGGGTTGTCGGGAGCCACGGGCTCCTTGGCGAACACATCCAGCCCCGCCCCGGCGATGCGCTTCTCCGTGAGGGCCTCGATCAGGGCCGGCTCGTCCACGATCTCCCCGCGGCTCGTGTTGAGGAGGACGGTGGTGGGCTTCATCATGCCCAGCTCCCGGCGCCCGATGAGCCCCCGCGTCTCCCGCATGAGCGGCAGGTGAAGGCTGATGATGTCCGCCTCCCGGACGACCTCGTCGAAAGACACCCGGCGGGCGCCCAGCTCCTGCTCGATGTCCGGGGCGGGCACGACATCGTAGTAGATGACCCGCGCCTCGAACCCCGCCAGGCGCCGGGCCACCTTGCGGCCGATGTTTCCCGCCCCGACGAGCCCCAGCGTCTTGCCCGCCACCTCGAAGGTGTTGAAGCCGGTGATGGGCTGTCGCCACCGTCCCTCCCGCACCGACCGGTCGCACGCGACGATGCGCTTGTAGAGGGTCAGAAGGAGGGCGACCGCGTGCTCGGCCACCGCCCAGGCGTTGGCCCCCCCGTTCGTGGCCACCGGGATCCCCAGCTCGCCGGTCAGGCGCACGTCGATCTTGTCGTAGCCGGCCGTCAGGAGCTGGAGGAGGCGCAGCCGCTTGGCCGCTCGCAGGACCTCGCCCGAGAGCTCGGCCGGGTGCAGCACCAGGAACTCCACCTCCGACACGAGGGACAGTTTCTCGTCGTCGCCGAGACGGTTCGATTTCCACTCCGCCTCGAACCCGGCCGAAGCGAGCCCCATGAAGATCTCTGCGACCGGCTGCCCCTGGCCGTTGAAGAAGAGAACCTTCGGCGTCTTCATCTTCGCCTCCGCACCACGGGTGTCACTGCCGCGACGTTACAGGTCAATGGGGGTCTCGCTAGTGCGTTCGGTGTGGTTCGCGCGACTGCCGAGAGTGCCGCCGAGGGGAGGGGGAATTCTCGACCGCATGGCTGCGCTCACGATGGGCGTTGAGCAGCACGAGAAGTAAAGTACAATACAGACCCGAAGCAGTCAAGCCCACCGTCGCGACGGCCGTGTGCGAGTCGTGCGCCCTCGCGCGAGCGCTAGCGTCGGTGCAGGGGGCGCACCCTAACCGAGCCGACAGAGAGGAGCGACCCGACAATGGCCGAAGAAATCGTCGAGGCCCCGATGCGGGGCAGAGTGATCAGGGTCCATGTCCAGAGCGGGAGCCGCGTGAACGAGGGGGACAAGATCTGCGACATCGAGGCCCTGAAGCTGGAGGTCCCGATCCTGGCGACGGTCAGCGGCACGGTGAAGACGATCCACGTGTCGGCGGGCCAGACGGTCGAGGGGGGAGATCCCCTGGCCGTCATCGGGGAGTGATGATCATGACGAGCCCAGCAGCCGAGGTGACGGTCGGGGAGACGAAGACGCCGAGCGCGACACCGCTTGCGCCCGGCGAGAAGATCACGCTCCAGCACGGGAAGCTCCGGGTCCCGGATCGGCCCGTCGTCCCGTTCATCGAGGGCGACGGGACCGGCCCCGACATCTGGCGGGCGGCCGTGCGCGTGCTCGACGCGGCCGTCGCGCAGACCTATTCGGGCCGCCGGAGCATCGCCTGGCGCGAGGTGTACGCCGGCGAGAAGGCCCTGGCCGTGTACGGCGATGCCTGCCCCCCCAACCTGCTTCCCGAGGAGACGCTCGAGCTGATCCGGGAGTACCTGGTCGCCATCAAGGGGCCGCTGACCACTCCGGTGGGGGAGGGCATCCGGAGTCTCAACGTGAGCCTCCGCCAGGAGCTGGACCTGTACGCCTGCCTTCGCCCGGTGCGCTTCTTCCAGGGCGTCCCGTCGCCGGTCAAGTCCCCGGAGAAGGTGGACATGGTCATCTTCCGGGAGAACACCGAGGACATCTACGCCGGGATCGAGTGGGAAGCCGGGAGCCCCGAGTGCAGGAAAGTCATCGACTTCCTCCAGCGGGAGATGGGCGTCAGCAAGATCCGTTTCCCGGAGAGCTCCGCCATCGGGATCAAGCCGATCTCGCGCGAGGGCTCGGAGCGCCTGATCCGCGCCGCCATCCGACACGCCATCGATCACGGGCGGCGGAGCGTGACGCTGGTCCACAAGGGGAATATCCAGAAGTACACCGACGGCGCCTTCATGCGCTGGGGGTATGAGCTGGCCCGGCGCGAGTTCTCCGACACGGTGGTCGCCTGGGACGAGTGCGGCGGCATTCCCCCCGCCGGCACGATCCTGATCAAGGACGCCATCAACGACGCCTTCCTCCAGCAGATCCTGACCCGCCCGACCGAGTTCGACGTGATCGCCACGATGAACCTGCCGGGCGATCTGCTCTCCGATGCCCTGGCCGCCCAGGTCGGCGGGATCGGCATTGCGCCGGGCGGTAACATCAACTACGAGACCGGGCATGCGGTCTTCGAGGCCACCCACGGGACCGCCCCCAAGTACGCGGATCTGGACAAGGTCAACCCCGGGTCGGTGATCCTCTCGGGCGAGATGCTGCTCCGCTACATCGGGTGGACCGAGGCGGCCGACCGGATCATTGCCGGGCTCGAGAAGACCATCCAGCAGAAGGTCGTGACCTACGACTTCGCACGGCTCATGGAGGGCGCGAAGGAGGTCAAGTGCTCGGAGTTCGGCACCGCCATCATCAAGAACATGGAGGGATAGAGATGGGCGCGCGAACGAAACTCACCGTGGTCGGTGCCGGCAACGTCGGCGCCTCGGTTGCGCAGTACGCCGTGGAGAAGGAGCTGGGCGACGTCGTCCTGGTGGACGTGATCGAGGGCATCCCGCAGGGCAAGGCGCTGGACCTGGCCCAGGCCGGGCCGGTGCACCACTACGACTCGTGCCTCGTCGGCAGCAACGGCTATGACGAGACCGCCGGCTCGGACATCGTGGTGATCACCGCCGGGCTGGCCCGCAAGCCGGGCATGACGCGGGACGACCTCCTCTTCAAGAACGCCGAGATCGTCGGCGCCGTGGTGGAGCAGGTCGCCGCCAAGTCCCCGGACGCCATCCTCATCCTCGTCACCAATCCGCTGGACGCCATGGTCCAGCTCGCCTGGAAGAAGTCCGGGTTCCCGTCGAAGCGCGTCGTCGGCATGGCCGGCATCCTCGATTCCGCGCGCTTCCGGACGTTCATCGCCCGCGAGCTGAATGTCTCCGTGGAGAACGTGACGGCCTTCGTCCTGGGCGGCCACGGGGACACCATGGTTCCACTGCCGCGCTACTCGACGGTGGCCGGCATCCCGATCACCGACCTGCTGCCGGCGGACCGCATCGAGGCGCTCGTCAAGCGCACCGCCAACGGCGGCGCCGAGATCGTCGCCCTCCTGAAGTCCGGGAGCGCCTACTATGCCCCGGCCGCGGCCACGGTGGAGATGGTGGAGGCCATCCTCAAGGACAAGAAGAAGATCCTGCCCTGCGCGGCCTACCTCGACGGGCAGTACGGGGTGAAGGGGCTGTACGTCGGCGTGCCCGTCAAGCTGGGGCGGCAGGGCGTCGAGCAGATCATCGAGATCACGCTCACGGCGGAGGAGCAGGCGGCGTTCCAGAAGTCCGCCGGCGCGGTGCGCGAGCTGGTGGACAAGCTGAAGCTGTAGGCGCCGCCTCCGGGCACGGCCATGAGGGACATCCACTCGTCGTCCGTCACCGACGCGGTCAAGAAGCTCTGCATGGAGGCGAACTACGAGCTCGAGCCGGACATGCTGCGGGCCTTCGACCGGGCGCTCCAGACGGAGCGCTCGGCCGCCGGCCGGCAGGTGCTCCAGATCCTGAAGGACAACGCCGAACTCGCCCGCACGAAGAAGATCCCGTACTGCCAGGACACGGGGTTCGTCGTCTGTTTCGTCGAGCTGGGGCAGGACGTGCACGTGGCGGGCGGGCTCCTGGGTGACGCCATCAACGAGGGGGTGCGCCAGGGGTACACGGAAGGCTATCTTCGCGCCTCCATCGTCCGCTCGCCTTTCGATCGGGTGAACACCGGGGACAATACCCCGGCCGTGATCCACGTGGAGGTCGTGCCCGGCGCCGCGCTGAAGATCCAGATCATGCCCAAGGGCGGCGGCTGCGAGAACCGCTCGAAGTACAAGATGCTCACCCCCGCCGAGGGAGTGGAGGGCGTCAAGGCCTGGGTGATCGAGTGCATCAAGACCGCGGGCCCCGATGCCTGCCCGCCGCTCGTGGCCGGCGTCGGCATCGGCGGCACCTTCGAGAAGGCGGCGCTGCTGTCCAAGAAGGCGCTGTTCCGGGAGCTGGGCAGCCCCAACCCCGATTCCACGGTGGACGCCCTCGAGAAGGAATTGCTCGATCGCGCCAATCGCCTCGGCATCGGCCCCCAGGGCTATGGCGGCGACACCACGGCGCTCGGCATCCACATCCTCACGTACCCGTGCCACATCACCAGCCTGCCGGTGGCCGTCACCATCGAGTGCCACGCGCATAGACACAAAGAGGTGAGCCTATGACCAGATGGCTTCGAGCGCCGGCTTTGCCGGCGCAATCGACCGGGGGGAGGTTCGGAAGGGGGGCGCAGCCCCCCTTCCCAGGTTTGCCACGCGCATAGACACAAGGAAGCCACCCTGTGATTACCACGGCTGCTGACGGAATCAAGGACATCACCCCGCCGCTCACCGACGCCGACGCCGAGTCGCTCAAGGCCGGCGACCGCGTCCGGATCACGGGCGTGCTCTACACCGCCCGGGACGCCGCCCACGGCAGGCTTCTGCCGCTCATCGAGGCGGGCAAGCCGCTGCCGATCGACGTCCGCGGGCAGATCATCTACTACACGGGTCCCTCGCCGGCCCGCCCCGGCGAGGTCGTGGGCTCCATCGGCCCCACCACCGCCAGCCGCATGGACAAGTACACGCCCACGCTCTACGGCCTCGGCCTCAAGGGGACCATCGGCAAGGGCTCGCGCTCGCAGCCGGTGAAGGATGCCCTCACGTCGCACAAGGCGGTCTACCTCGGCGCCATCGGCGGCGCGGGCGCGGTGCTCTCCCGCTTCGTCAAGAAGCTCGAGATCGTCGCCTACGAGGACCTGGGAACCGAAGCCATACGGCGCCTCGAGGTGGAGGGCTTCCCCGCCATCGTGATCAACGACTGCCACGGCGGCGATCTCTACCAGAACGGCGTGAAGCAGTTCGCCCGAGACTGAGAGAATGCGAGGACACCGATGAAGAACGAGCCCTTCGGCAACCAGCGGGGCGAGGTCATCCCGAGAGCGACGCTGCGCACGGACGCGTGGTGGATCGAGCCCGCGCTGGTGATCCTGCTCCTGGGGAGCTTCGTCGTGTACGCCACGTGGGTCGCGCTCCAGAACGCCCACTACTACGCGGCCCCGTACCTCTCCCCCTTCTACTCGCCCTGTCTGGCCACCAGCTGCCAGCATGTGACCTGGCCGCTGTTCGGGTCGTGGTGGAACCTCTCCCCGGCCTTCCTGATTCTCTGGGTGCCGGGCGGGTTCCGCGCCACGTGCTACTACTACCGCAAGGCCTACTACCGCTCCTTCTTGGGCTCGCCGCCGGGCTGCGCGGTGCGGGATGTGGCGAAGAGCTACACCGGCGAGACGCGCTTCCCCTTCCTGCTGCAGAACATCCACCGCTACTTCTTCTGGCTCTCGCTGGTGATCCTGGCCTTCCTGTGGTGGGACGCCGTCCTGGCCTTCCGTTTCAAGAGCGGCTTCGGGATGGGGGTCGGCACGCTCGTGCTGCTCGTCAACGCGGCGCTTCTCACGCTGTACTCCCTCTCGTGCCACTCGTGCCGGCACCTCTGCGGCGGGCACCTCGACGCGTTCCACACGCGGCCGGCCAAGTACTCGCTCTGGCGCACGATGAGCCGGCTGAACGAGCGCCACATGCTCTTCGCCTGGATCAGCCTGATCTGGGTGGGGCTGACCGATGTGTACGTGCGGCTGCTCTCCATGGGCATCATCAGAGACCTCAGGTTCTTCTAGAGCGATTTTTTTCTCCCGGGAGGCTCGCGAATGGCTGCCGACGTGAAGTACCAGACCCACGAGTACGACGTTCTCGTCATCGGGGCCGGCGGGGCCGGGCTCCGGGCGGCGATCGAGGCCTCGGCCCAGGGCGCCCGGACGGCGCTCGTCTGCAAGTCGCTCCTGGGCAAGGCCCACACCGTCATGGCCGAGGGGGGCATGGCCGCGGCCATGGGCAATGTCTGGAAGGAGGACAACTGGCAGGTCCACTTCCGCGACACCATGCGCGGCGGCAAGATGCTCAACAACTGGCGCATGGCCCAGCTCCACGCCCAGGAGTCGCCCGACCGGGTGCTCGAGCTGGAGGAGTGGGGGGCGCTGTTCGACCGCACCAAGGCCGGCCTCATCTCGCAGCGCGACTTCGGCGGCCACCGCTACGCGCGGCTCGCGCACATTGGCGACCGCACCGGCCTCGAGCTGATCCGCACGCTGCAGCAGCACGCCGTGCACAAGGGCCTCGAGGTGCACATGGAGTGCAACATCCAGCGCCTGGTCAAGGACGGCAACCGCGTTTCGGGCGCCGTGGGGTACTTCCGGCCCACCGGCCAGCTCGTGGTGTTCAAGACCAAGGCGGTGGTGCTCGCCACGGGCGGGATCGGGAAGTCGTGGAAATTCACGTCCAACTCGTGGGAGTGCACCGGGGACGGCATCCGGCTGGCGCTGGACGCGGGCGCCGAGCTCATCGACATGGAGTGCCACCAGTTTCACCCCACGGGGATGGTGTGGCCGCCCAGCGTGCGCGGCATCCTGGTGACGGAGGGGGTGCGCGGCGACGGCGGCACGCTCACGAACTCGGAAGGCAAGCGCTTCATGTTCAATTACATCCCGGACTTCTTCAAGGCGGAGACGGCGGACAACGAGAAAGAGGCCGACGCCTGGTACGAGGACAAGAAGAACCGCCGCACCCCGGACCTCCTGCCGAGGGACGAGGTGGCCCGGGCGATCAACTCCGAGGTCAAGGCCGGCCGCGGCACCCCCCACGGCGGCGTCTACCTCGACATCGCCTCCCGGCGGCCGGCGGACTACATCCGCAAGCGGCTGCCGTCCATGTACCACCAGTTCAAGGAGCTGGCGGACGTGGACATCACGAAAGAGCCCATGGAGGTCGGCCCCACCTGCCACTACATGAACGGCGGGATCCGGGTTGACGCCGACAGCACGGCGACCTGCGTTCCCGGGCTCTTCGCCGCGGGAGAGGTGGCCGGGGGGCTGCACGGAGCGAACCGACTCGGCGGCAACTCGCTCTCGGATCTCGTGGTCTTCGGGCGCCGGGCCGGGCTCTACGCGGCCCAGTACGTCAAGTCGCTGAGCGGCAAGCTGACCGTGGATGCGGGCCAGGTGGAGGCGGGCGTGCAGGGCATCCTGAGGCCCGTCCAGGGCAAGGGCAACGAGAACCCCTACGCGGTCCATGCCGATCTGCAGGAATGCATGCAGTCGCTGGTGGGAATCATCCGCACCGAGGGCGAGCTCAAGAAGGCGCTGGAGGAGATCGCCGTCTTCAAGCAGCGGCTCGGGCGCGTCACGGTCGAGGGCGGCCGGGCGTTCAACCCCGCCTGGCATCTGACGCTCGACCTGCTCGCGATGCTCGCCGTCTCCGAGGCCGTCACGCGGGCGGCGCTGGAGCGCAAGGAAAGCCGCGGCGGCCACACCCGGGACGACTATCCGAAGGCCGATCCCAAGTGGGGCAAGGTCAACGTGGTGTTGCGCCGGAAGAACGACGAGATCAGCGTCTCCCCGGAGCCGCTCCTGGAGATGCCCGACGACCTCAAGAAGCTCGTCGAGGAGAAGCAATAATGGCCGCCTCCGAAGTCACGATGCGGGTGTGGCGCGGCGACGCCAAGGGCGGCGCCTTCACGGAGTACCGGGTCCAGTCCCAGGAGGGCATGGTGGTGCTGGACGTGATCCACGCCATCCAGGCCACCCAGGCCGGGGACCTCGCCGTGCGCTGGAATTGCAAGGCCGGCAAGTGCGGCTCCTGCAGCGCGGAGATCAACGGCAAGCCGCGGCTCTTGTGCATGACGCGGATGAACACGTTCACGCCCGGTGAGACCATCACCGTGGCGCCCATGAAGACCTTCCCGCTCATCCGGGACCTGGCGACGGACGTCTCCTTCAACTACGAGAAGGCGAAGACGATTCCCGCCTTCAGGCCCGGGCCCAAGGAGCCCGACGGCACGCGGCGCATGTTCCAGGAGGATGTCGAGCGCGGCCAGGAGTTCCGCAAGTGCATCGAGTGCTTCCTGTGCCAGGACGTCTGCCACGTCATCCGCGACCACGAGGACAACAAGCCGGCGTTCGCGGGCCCGCGCTTCTTCATGCGGCTGGCGGAGCTGGAGATGCACCCGCTGGACACCCACGACCGCAAGGAGCTGGCCAGGGTCAAGGCGGGCCTGGGTTTCTGCAACATCACGAAGTGCTGCACCGAGGTCTGCCCCGAGCATATCCACATCACGGACAACGCCATCATCCCGCTCAAGGAGCGCATCGTCACCGAGTACTACGATCCCGTCGTCTGGCTCCTGCGCAAGATCGGAGTGAGATGATGGGCGAGGTGCAGCCGAAGGCGAGCCGAGCGGATATGGAGATCCCCCGAGCGGAGCGAGGCGGCGAGGTGCAGCCGAAGGCGAGCCGAGCGGATATGGAGATCCCCCGAGCGGAGCGAGGCGGCGAGGTGCAGCCGAAGGCGAGCCGAGCGAACATGGAAGAGCCGGCGAGCGGGAGCGAGCCTTGAAGATCCACGAGTACCAGGCCAAGGCGATCCTGCGCCAGTTCGGCGTCCCCGTGCCCGGCGGCGACGTGGCCGAGACACCCGCCCAGGCCCGGGCGATCGCCGAGCGCCTCGGCGGCAAGGTGGTCGTGAAGGCGCAGGTGCACGCGGGCGGGCGCGGCAAGGCGGGCGGCGTGAAGCTGGCCGACGACCCGGCGTCGGCCGAGGCCGCGGCGCGCCAGATCCTGGGCATGATGCTCAAAACCCCGCAGACGCCGCCCGAGGGGATCAAGGTGCTCAAGGTGCTCGTGGAGGAGGCCTCGCCCATCGCGACCGAGCTCTACCTCTCCATGACGCTCGACCGCGCGCGCGCCACGCACGTGGTGATGGCCTCGCAGGCGGGCGGCATGGAGATCGAGGAGGTCGCCGCCACGCATCCGGAGAAGATCATCCGCCGGTGGACCGATCCGACGCTGGGGCTGCAGCCCTTCCAGGCGCGCGCGCTGGCCTTCGGGCTGGGGCTGTCGGGGGATCAGTTCAATGCGGGCGTGTCCCTCATCCTGAACCTCTTCCGGGCGTACCTCGACAAGGATTGCTCGCTGGCCGAGATCAACCCGCTCGTGGTGACGCGCGACGGGCGCGTGCTGGCGCTGGACGCCAAGCTCACCTTCGACGACAGCGCGCTCTTCCGCCACAAGGAGATCGTGGCGCTCCGCGACATCAACGAGGAGGACCCGCTCGACGTGGAGGCCTCGAAGTACGGCCTCAACTACATCAAGCTCGACGGCAACGTCGGCTGCATGGTGAACGGCGCCGGGCTTGCGATGGCGACCATGGACATCATCAAGCTGGCGGGGGGGCAACCGGCCAACTTCCTCGACGTGGGGGGCGGGGCCTCGCCGGAGCAGATCGAGAACGCCTTCCGGATCCTCTCCTCCGACCCCAGCGTGAAGGCGGTGTTCATCAACGTGTTTGGCGGCATCCTCCGCTGCGACCGGCTGGCCGAGGGCG
>MGBT01000172.1:27385-27889 GCA_001788395.1 Candidatus Rokubacteria bacterium GWA2_70_23 | reverse complement strand
GGAATGCCCTGCATGAGCGCCGCCTCGCCGTCCTGGGCCACGGCGCGCAGCGCCTGCCCGATCTTGCTGTGCTTGATGAAGACGTAGAAGCCGGCGAGCACGACGAAGGCGACCCCCACGACCAGCAACCGCTCATAGGGAAAGGTGATCCACTGGCTCCGGTACACCCCGCTCACCGGGGAGGCGAGCGACAGGCCCTCGATCCCTTCCAGCACGGCCATGATCCCCTGGATGGCGATCTGAAGCCCGAGGGCGCTCATCAGCATGCTCAGCTCCCGCGAGCGCAGCGGGGCGAAGACCACCTTCTCGACCACGATGCCGATCACGCCGACGGCCACCGCGGAGGCCGCCAAAGCGGCGAAGAAGTTGAGCCCCAGCTGGGCGTAGAGGTGATAAACGACGAACGCGCCCAGCATGTAGAACTCGCCGTGGGCGAAGTTGACCAGCCTGAGAATGCCGAAGATCAGGGTGAACCCGAGCGCCATCAGGACGTAGAACGCCCCG
>MGBT01000172.1:26192-27373 GCA_001788395.1 Candidatus Rokubacteria bacterium GWA2_70_23 | reverse complement strand
TCCTTGCCCTTCTGCACCTGCCCGACGTAGAACGGCGCGATCCACTGGTGCCGGATGCCGTACTCGGCCTCGCCGCCCCAGACGTAGCGGCCCAGCAGCCCCTTGAACTCCTTCTGGCCCTCGAGGTGCTGGCGGAGCCCGTCGGAGGTGACGGTCTGCGCCTTCTTGATGGCGTCGAACAGCATGTGGCCCCCTTCGTAGAAGAAGATTCCCAGCGGGTTGAACGGCATCTTGTACTTGGCCTCGAACCGTTCCATCAGCGACCTGATCCTGGCGTCGTTCGGATCCCAGGGGCTGTAGTACAGGAGCCCTTCGGCGTTGTCGGCGCCCGCGACCCTGATGATCTCCAGTGTCCCGGGGCCTCCGCCCTTCAGGAACTGCCCCTGATACCCGATCTGCCGGGCCTGTTTCAGGATGACCCCCGAATCCACCGGGGTGGAACCATCGAAGTCGATGATGTCGGGCTTGGCCGCCACCACCTTGGTCAGGATGGGGACGAAATCCTGGGTCCCCCGCTCGTAGAACTCCTTGAGGACGACCTTCATGGCGGCCTTCTCGTAGCCCTTCTCGTTGTGCGACATGACCTCCTTGCCCGACTCGTCGTTGGGGGAGATGATGGCCGCCGTCCTGAGCTGGGGCCGGTTCTTCGCGAGCCAGCCGATGAGGGGCGTCGAGAACTCGCCGGTGGTGGGAGTCAGCCTGAAGGTGTAGGGCTTCTTCGCGCTGAGCGCCTTGCTGGTGTAGCTGTTGGAGAGCACCAGCACCTTGCTGCTCTCGGTGATATCGGCGATGGCCAGCATCGGGACGGACCCGAGCGGCCCCACGATGATCTTGACCCCGTCCTGGGAGATCAGGCGCTGGGCGGCCTGGGCCGCGCCCGGACCCGTGTACTTGTCGTCATAGGCCGTCACCTTGATGGTGTAAACCGTCTCGCCGACCTGGATGCCGCCGCTCTTGTTGACATCCTCCGCGGCCAGCTCGAGTCCGCCCAGCATGCCCATGCCCCAGCCGATGCCGGGGCCCGACAGGGCGGAGATGAAGCCGATATTGAGTTCCCCCTTCTTGGCCGTCTGGGGCTGAACGGGCCCCTGGGTGACCTGGAGGGCCAGCCCGACCACCGCGCAGATGAACGCTGCCTTCAGCACTCTCCCTCGCATCTCCCGTTCTCCTCCCCTGTCGGC
>MGBT01000172.1:0-26161 GCA_001788395.1 Candidatus Rokubacteria bacterium GWA2_70_23 | reverse complement strand
CCCCTTCCGGGACCGATGAACCCGGAACGCTACGGCGCTCCGGCCTCCACCTCCTTTCCAGACCCTGCCGCCGCCCCGCGCACCTTCACCCCGGCCCATTGCTCGTAGAGCGCGGTCACGGCGGCCATGTCCAGCCCCCCCAGGCCCTGTGCGTGAGCCGCCTCGTACACCTGGCGGACCGTGGAGGTGGCCAGCATGGGCATGCCCAGGCTCGCCGCCAGGCCCAGGGCCAGGGACAGGTCCTTGCGCGACAGGGCGACGCTGAAGTGCGGCGTGAAATCCCCGGCGAGCACCTTGGGGAAACGCTTGAGGAAGTGGTGAGAGCGCCCACCGCTGGTGGCCAGGATATCGAACAGGCGCTGGGGGTCCAGCCCCGCTCTCACCCCGAGCACCATCGCCTCGGCGGCCACCACCATGTTGCCCATGGACATGACATTGTTCACCAGCTTCACGACGTGCCCGGACCCCAGCGGGCCCACGTGGTGAATCTCGGCGCCCAGCGTCTTCAGGACGGACAGGCACCGCTCCAGCACCGGCGCCTCCCCCCCCACCAGAAAGACCAGCTGTCCGGTGCCGGCCTCTGCGGGGCCCCCGCTCACCGGAGCGTCGAGGCAGTCCGCCCCTCGGGCGGCGGCCGCCGCGGCGACCTCGCGCCACGTGTCCGGATCGATGGTGCTCATATCGACCAGGGTCATCCCCGGGCGCAGGCTCGAGACGACGCCGTCAGGGCCAAGATAGGCCCGCCTCACGGCCGGGGGATCGGTGAGGCTCGACAGGACGATCTCCGATGCCTCGGCCACGCTGGCCGGCGAGGGGGCCAGGGTCACGCCCGCCGCCGCCGCCCGGGCCGCGCGGGACGCGTCCACGTCGTACCCGGTCACGGCATACGAGCTCGCCGCGAGGCGCCGCGCCATCGCCCCGCCCATATTGCCCAGCCCCAGGAACCCGATTCTCGGCGTTGCCATCATGCCCCCTCCCTGCTGAGGCCCGTGCTCATGCCCAGCGCCCGCTCATGACGCCGCTGTCTGACCCGATCGGCCCTCAGACCTGCACCGGGTGGTCGACGAACTCGCCGAAGACCTTGCGCCAGACGTCGCAGATCTCGCCGACGGTGGCGTACGCCTCGACGGCCTGGAGCGTGGCCGGAACCACGTTCTCGCCGCTCACGCTGACCTCGCGCAGCCGCTCGAGAGCCCGGTCCACCGCGGCCTGGTCCCGGTTGCGACGGAGATCCCCGAGCCGCGCGATCTGCCGGCGCTCCGACTCGGGGTTGGGGCGGAAGATCGGCATGTCCGGCTCCTCGTCCGTCCGGTACTTGTTCACCCCGACGATCACCGTCTCCCCGCGCTCCATCGCCCGATGCTGCCGGTAGGCGCCGTCGGACAGCTCCTGGGCGTAGAACCCGCGCTCGACGGCGCCGAGGGCGCCCCCCATCGCGTCGATCTTGGCGATGTAGTCGCCGATGCCGTCCTCCATCTTCTTCGTCAGCCACTCGAGGTAGTACGACCCGCCCAGCGGATCGACGACATCCGCGATCCCCGTCTCGTGCGCGATGATCTGGTTCGTCCGCACGGCCAGCGTCACCGCCTCCTCGGAGGGGATGGCGAGCGCCTCGTCGTAGGAGGCGGTGCGTCCCCCCTGGATCCCGCCGAGCATCTGCGCCAGGACCTGGAGCGTGAGCCGGATGATGTTGTTCTTCGGCTGCTGGGCCGTGAGGGGGAGCCCCGAGGTGGCCGAGTGCAGCCGCCCCCGGATGGCCAGCGGGTTGGTGGCCCCCCACCGCTCGCGCATCAGCCGTGCCCACACCTTGCGCACCGCCCGGTGCTTGGCGATCTCCTCGAAGAACTCCATGTCCGTGCAGAAGTGGATCTCGATGCCCGGCCCGAACTCGTCGACGTGCAGCCCCTGGGCGCGCACCGCCTCCACGTAGGCGATGCCGTTGTTGATCGTGAACGCGGCCTCCTGGAGGCAGCTGCCGCCGGCCTGCTTCATGTGGGAGCCGGAGACGCTGATGGGCAGCCAGTTGGGATGCTGCCGGCTGGTGTAGGCCACGGCATCGGCCGCCAGCTTGACGGCGGGGGCGATGGGGAAGATCTGGGTGCCGCGGGCCACGTACTCCTTGATGGGGTCGTTCTGGATCTGGAGCGTGAACCGCCCCGGATCGATGCCGCGCTTGCGGCACAGCGCGATGATCCACGCCAGGAAGATCGGTCCGATGGCGTTGGCGGTGGTGAAGACATGCCCCGCCTGCTCGACGTCGATCCCGTCGAAGAGCCGCTCGACATCCGCCAGCGAGCAGAGCGCCACGCCCACGCGCCCGACCTCCCCCTGGGCCAGCGGGTGGTCGGAATCCAGCCCGATCTGCGTCGGCAGGTCCAGCGCCATGGAGACGCCGCCGGTGGCGCCCTGCTCGAGCAGGAAACGGTACCGCCGGTTGGCCTCCTCGGCCGAGCCGAACCCGGCGTAGAACTCCCAGTGCCAGAAGGCATTGCGATACCCGGCGGCATCGCGCCCGCGCGTGTACGGGTACTCGCCGGGCAGCCCCAGGTCGGCGAGGTAGTCCCATCCGGTCTGCGCCAGCTCGGCGGGCGTGTACACCGGGCGCAGGTCGAAGCCGCTCGGCGTCGTGAAGCGCGGCTTCCGCCCCGCCGCCAGCGTCTCGCGGTGGTAGCGCTCCCATTGCTCGACCCGCTCCCGGATCTCCCTCACCGTGTCCTCATTCGACATGCGCGTCTCCTCGGCGGTTCTCGCGGCCTACGCGTGCGCGGGCCGGAACTGGAACACTGGCGTCCCGCCGGGCCTGGCGGGCGCGACGGTGAGCACGACGGCCGTCCCCGGCGCCGCCGCCCCCTCCTCCGGCGGGCAGCCCGTGATCGGGCAGAAGACGATCGGTCCCTCCTCCAGCTCGACGAGCGCGACGATATACGGCGGCTCGAAGCCGATCGGGGCGTGGTGGACCACCGCGCTCGATCGAATGCGGCCGCTGCGCCCCACGGGCACCTCGTCGGTCGGCTCGGCCCCGCAACCGCCACAGACCGGGCGCGCCGGGAACGAGATCCAGCCGCAGCCGCGACACCGGCTGCCGACGAGAGAAGGCGGCTCCCCGGGAGCCTGGCGATACGCAGGGACGCCGGGCGCGGCCGTCATCGGGCGAGCACCGTGGCGACACCCGCCGCGGAGTCCCCCTCGAGCCACCCGCCGCTGTTCTGCGCGAGCGCGACGCGGGCCCTCGCGATCTGCCGCCCCTCGGCCTCGCCGCGGAGCTGCCACACGGCCTCGGCGATCTGCGCGAGCCCGGTGGCGCCGACCGGATGGCCGCGCGAGGTGAGGCCGCCGCTCGGGTTGAACGGGATCCGCCCCGTGTGGCAGGTGTCGCCATCCTCCAGCAGGCGGGCCGCCTCGCCCGCCTTGCAGAAGCCGAGGTCCTCATAGTACAGCAGCTCCCCCGGCGAGGTGGCGTCGTGGCATTCGACCATGTCGATGTCCTCGGGCCCCAGTCCCGCCTGCTCCCAGGCGGCATTGACGGTGCGCGCCGCCGTCGAGAGCTGGCCCTCGCGGCCCGCGCCGAGCGCGCCGGAGCGGAGCTGGCAGGCGAGCACCCGGATGGCGGTGGCGCTCGCCCGGCGGCGCGCGACCTCGGCGCTGCACACGACCGCCGCCGCCGCCCCGTCGCTGACCGACGAGCACATCAGGAGCCGGATCGGCCCGGCGATCGGGCGCGAGGCGAGGACCTCCTCGGCCGTGACTTCCTTGCGGTGCTGCGCGTACGGGTTCAGCCGCCCGTGCCGGTGGCTCTTCACGGTGACCTCGGCGAGGTGGCGCAGGGCGAGGCTGCCGCTGGCCAGCCGCGCCTGGATACGCATCGCGTAGATGGCGGTGAACTGCAGCCCCATGTCATGCGTCAGCTCCACGTCGGCCGACGCGGCCAGTGCGCGCAGCGTCTGGCCGGTGTCGCCCACGAACATCTTCTCGGCCCCCACGGCAAGCGCGATGTCACAGGCCCCGGCGCCCACCGCGAGGACGGCCTGGTGAAAGGCGGTGGCGCCGCTCGCGCAGGCGTTCTCGACGTTCACGACCGGCACGCCCGCGACCCCGGCCTCGCGCAGCGCGATCTGGCCGCGGATCGACTCCTGCCCGGTCAGGAGCCCGCCGAGGGCGTTGGCGAAGTACGCCGCCTGCACCTCGCGCGGCCCGACGCCGGCGTCGCGAAGCGCCGCCCGGGCGGCGGCCCCTGCCAGCGCCCGCAGCGGCGTGTCGGGAAACCGCCCGAAGGGGTGCATGCCCACGCCGAGGACGAAGACCTCGCGCATACGCCGGCTCAGCGATCCAGCCAGGCCCGCGTGAGCCCGCCGCCCGCGAAGTTCAGATACCCGCCCATGTTGGTCTCGAAGCCCTTCAGCGCGCCGGTCCAGCCCAGGCTGGCGTCCGGGATGTTCGTCCAGATCAGGGGCGCCTCGTCGATGACTGTCTGGAGCACCCGCGTGTACAGCTTCTTTCGCTCGCCGGGGTCCCGGGTCGTGGCCGCCAGCTCCAGGAGGCCGTCGAGGGCCGGCGTCTTGAAGCCGGAGCGGTTGTTGCTCGCCTCCTCGGAGGAGTGGAACATCCGGCGGTAGAAGTCGTCCGGATCATACCGGGCGCTGTACCAGAGATAAAACAGGTTGAAGTCGCGCTTGTTCACGCGGGCCACCCAGGTGGCGAGGTCGGTGACGTCGAGCTTGAGCATGATGCCGATCTTCTTGAGCTGCGACTGCAGGACCTGCCCACCCGCGACGAACTCGGCCCACCCCGTCGACAGGAGGATGGGCACCTCGATGCCGCCGGCGAGGCCGGCGTCCGCCATGAGCTTGCGGGCCCTGGCGAGGTCGTGCTCGCGCTCCTTGACGTCGAGGTGCCAGGGCGAGCCCTTGGAGAAGGGCTGGTTCGTCACCTGCGCGTGACCCCACAGATGCCCGTCGATCAGCGCTCTCTTGTCCACGGCGTGGGCGATGGCCTGGCGCAACCGCGGGTCATCGAAGGGCGGCTTGCGAGTGTTGAAGACGATGTACGAGGGGAACGAGCCGGGCCCCGTGTAGATCGTGAGGTTCCTCGCGCCGCCACGGAGTCCGTCCACGTCCTTGAACGGCACCTCCTGGATGAAGTCCAGGTCGCCGGCGCGCAGACCCGCGAGACGCGTATTGCCGTCGGCGATCGGGCGAACGACGACCTCGTCGATGTGGGGCAGCCCCTTCTCGCGATAGTCCTTGAACCGCCGGAGACGGACGTACTCGTTGGTCTTCCACTCGACCAGCTCCCAGGGGCCGGTCCCCACCACCTTGCTCACGCCTCCCTCCGCGGGCAGCGTGCTGGCGGGAAGGATCGGCACGCGGACGGTGGCGACCTTCGTGAGGAACGGGGCGAACGGTTGCTTGAGCACGATCTTCACCCGCTGGGGATCGACGGCGCTGATGCCCTGGACGAGGGCGAAGTCGCTCCGCTGGGCGGAGGCGGTCCTGGGGTTCATGATCCGCTCGAGCGAGGCCTTGACGTCCTCGGCGGTCAGGGTCTGGCCGTTGTGGAACTTCACCCCCCGCTGGAGATTGAAGACGTACTCGAGGCCGCTGGCGGACACCTGCCAGGACTCGGCCAGCCCGGGTTTCAGCTCGAAGTTCTTCCCGACGTCGGTGAGGCCGTCGAGGCAGAGCGTGAACAGGTTGAAGTTCGTGATCGACCGGTACTTGTGCGGGTCGGGATCGTCGAAGGCCGTCGAGAGCGCCACGCGCAGCGTGCCCCCCGCCTTCGGCGCCTGCTGGGCCGCCGCCGTCCCCCGGACACCCGCGAGCATCACCGCCGCGCCCGCCGCCCTCAGCACCTCTCGCCGACTGACCATGATCTCTCCTCCTTGTTCTCTCAGGCGCTCCTCGGCCGCGCCTGCCTCCGGCCCGGCCGACAGCCCGCGGCTTCGCACCCCGCGCGTCACGCGACACGGACCCTCGGATCGAGCGCCGAGTACAGCACATCGACCGCGGTGTTGATCACGACGAAGAGCACACCGACCACGAGGGTGACCCCCTGCACGACCGGGTAGTCCCGCGCGAAGATCGAGTGGACGACCAGCCAGCCGATTCCCGGCCAGGAGAAGACCTGCTCGACGACCACCGCCCCGCCCAGGAGGGTCCCGAACTGGAGCCCGACCACGGTGACGGTGGGGATCAGCGCGTTCTTGAGCGCGTGCTTCCACACGACGCCGCGCTCGCTGAGGCCCTTGGCCCGGGCCGTCCGCACATAGTCCTGCCCTATGGCTTCGAGCACCGACGAGCGGACCATGCGCGTCACGACGCCGGCCATGGCGAGGCCGAGGGTGAGGGCGGGCAGCAGGAGGTACTGCAGCGCCTGCACGGGCTGCATGACCAAACTCGCGTACCCCTGGGACGGCAGCCACCCGAGCCCGACGGCGAAGGCGAGGACGAGGACGATGCCGAGAAAGAAGTTCGGGACCGAGACGCCGAGGAGCGCGAAGACCATCGCGGCATAGTCGGCGCCGGTGTTGCGGCGGACGGCGGCCAGGATGCCGAGCGGCAGGGCCACCACCAGCGCCACCAGCGAGCTCGCGGCGGTCAGCAGCAGGGTCTTCGGCAGCTTGTCGGCGATGAGCGCGATGACGCTCTCGCGGTTCCGCACCGACCGGCCGAGATCGCCGCGCCCCACCCGTCCGACCCACCGGAGATACTGGTGCGGCAGGCTCAGGTCGAGGCCGAGCTCGTGGCGGAGGGCCTGCCGGGTCTGAGCGTCGACTTGGTCGGCGCCCATCATGACGTCCACCGGGTCGCCGGGGATGAGGCGCAGCACCCCGAACACGATGACGGACATGAAGAAGAGCACCGGGATCAGCACGAGGAGGCGGCGCGCCAGGAACTCGATCACCGCCCGCCCCTGGCGGGCGCCAGCGCCATGGCGCCGCCCGCGCTGCGGCCGAGCTCGGAGCGCAGCCGCGGGTCGAGCGCGTCGCGCAGCCCGTCGCCCATGAGGTTGAAGCCGAGGACGGCCAGGCAGATGGCGAGGCCGGGGAAGATCGCCACCAGCGGCGCGCGCTCGAGGAAACCCCGCGCCTCGAAGAGCATGGTGCCCCAGCTCGGCGTCGGGGGCGGCATACCGACTCCGATGAAGCTCAGGCTCGACTCGATGATGATGGCCTGCGCGAAGCTCGCGCTGGCCTGCACCAGCAGCGGCGCCCAGCAGTTGGGCAGGATCTCGCGGGTCAGGATGGCGAAGCCGGGCTGTCCCAGCGCCTGCGCCGCGATCACGTACTCCTTCTCGCGCTCGGCGAGCACGGCGGCGCGAGCGATGCGCGCGAAGATCGGCGCGTAGCGGACGCCGATGGCGATCATCACGTTCGTGATGTCGGGACCGAGGGCGGCGACGATGGCAAGCGCGAGGAGGATGGCGGGAAACGCCAGGATGGCATCCATGATCCGCATCGCAACGTGGTCGAACATCCCGCCGACGAAGGCGGCGGCGGCCCCGAGCGGGAGGCCGAGGGCGAACCCGATGGCCACCGCCACCAGGCCGACCTGCACCGAGATGCGGGCGCCGTGGAGAATCCGGGCGAGCAGGTCGCGGCCGAACTGATCCGTCCCCAGCGCGTGCTCACCGCTCGGGGCCTGCAGGCGGGCGCCGAGGTCCATCGCCAGCGGATCCTGCGTGCTCAGGACGGGGCCCATCGCGGCCGCCGTGACCACGAGCACCACGAGCACGGCCCCGCCCAGGGCCAGGCGGTTGTGGGCGAACAGCCGCAGCGTCACGGCGCCTCCGGCAGCTCGATCGTCATGTCGAGCAGCAGACAGCTGAGGGCCTTGCCGTGGATGTCGAGCATCAGCGTGCGGGTCACGCCGCCGCCGAGGGCGTCCTTCAGCAGGACGTTGAAGGCACCGAGGGCGGGCGCGTCGTAGCGCACGACGTCGCCCCGCACGAGCCCGCCGCAGTGCGCCTTGATACGCTCGGGCGTGAGGACGCGCGCGAGCAGAGCGTAGTGGCGACGCTCCCAGGGGATGATGGAGACCATCGCGTCCCTGCCCTTGTCCCCCGACCGGGCGTGAGCGATCTCGCGCAGGCGCACCGTCGCCATCGCCGGTTAGCTCTCCCTCCACGTCAGCCGGGTCTCGACGCGCTCGCGCGGCACGAGCGACGAGTAGACGGCGACGATGGGGCGGACGGTCTTGCGCGCGCCGCCACCGCCCACCGGGCCCCACACGTACAGGCTCTCCACCTCGTCGCCCACCATGGTGGCAGCCGTCTCCGTCCGGGCGCGTCCAGCGACGCGCAGGCGCAGCTCGTACGGGGCGGGCGCCCAGGCGGGGGTCGCGGGCCCGTGGACAGCGTCGAGTCCGATGAGATCCACCTGGAGCTCGTCGAGGTCGGCCTTGCGCATCTCGAGCCGCTGCCGGACGACCTCGCCCGCCAGCCGGGCGCGGTCGACGGCGCCGCTGCCCGCGTAGGAGATCTCGCCCTCGCCGATGAAGCCCTCGTGCACGCCCACGCTCACCTTGAGCTGGCGCGGCCACGGCCGGGCCGTCACCCCGCTCACGCGGACCCGATCGCGCCCCGCCGCGTCGACGCGGGCCGCGCTGAAGTCGGCGACGGCGTCGGGCGTGATGTACGCCGCGGGGTCATGCACCTCGTGGAGGATCTGCTCGAGCACGATGTCGGGGGTGACGAGACCACCCGTGCCCTCGAGCTTCGTGATGACCGCGGTTCCGTCCGGCGCCACCTCGGCCAGGGGGAAGCCGGCCGCCGCGAGATCGGGAACCACCTTGTACGGCGGATCGGCGTAGAAGCCGCCAGTGACCAGCGCGCCGCACTCGAGCAGGTGCCCCACGGCAATCCCGGCGCCGATCCGCGGCCAGTCGTCGGCGGCCCAGCCGTGCGCGTGCCGCAGGCATGCGAGGTAGAGCGCCGGATCCGACACGCGCCCGCCGAGGACCACCTGGGCGCCCAGCCCGAGCGCCTGGACCAGCCCTTGGGCGCCGATATGGGCGTTCGCGGAGACGATCCGACCGGGGAGCGCCCGGAGCGGTAGGCCCGTCTCGGTCACCACCAGGTCCAGCGCGTCGAGGCGCGGCAGGAGGTCGTCGCCCTCGAGGGCGGCGATGCGCACACCCCTGACGCCCTGCTCGCGCAGCACTGCGGCCGCACGGTCGGCGGCGCCCGCGGGATCGGCAGCACCCATGTTCGAGACGATGCGAGTCCCGCGCGCGAGCGCGACGGGCACGATCTGGCGGAAGCGCTCCTCGAGCCACGGGTCGAAGCCAGGCCCCTGGCGCAGCCGTCGCACCTGGGCGAGCGCGAGCGTCCGCTCGGCGAGGCACTCGAACACCAGGTAATCGAGGTCGCCGCGCGCCGCCATGTCGACGCCGGGATCGATCCGATCCTCGGAGTAGGCGGCGCCGGTGCCGATGCGAAAGGGACGAGCCGTCATGACCGCACGCAGCACTCGACCAGGGTCTTGACGCTCCCGGCGCTCTCGATCGCGAGCGCCGCGTCGACCAGCCGGCGCACCTGCGCGGCGGGGAGGGGCATCTCGGGGGTCAGGGCGGTCACGAGGGCCACCGCCTCCGCCCTGTCGAAGTGGAGCCCGGCGCCGGGCTCGGAGGCGGCCTCGATCCGGCGGCCGTCGGTGGTCGTGACGGCCACGCGCGCGGAGAGCGGCGGCCGGTCAGTCTCGCCGCGCAGCATCACGCGGCGGGCGAGGGCCTGCCGGGCCGGATCGCTCGTGTCGAGGAGATCGCGCCACACGATCGTGCCCGCCTGGAGCGCGGTCGCCACGCAGTACTGCAGGCTCATGAGGGCGGCGCCGGGGCCGCCGAAGGGGCCCGGGTTGTCGACGGCGGGGTAGCGCCGCTCGAACTCGTTGATGGTGACCTCGACCCGCGCGATCGCCTCCGGCGCGAGCGGCTGGCGGGCGCGGATCTCGAGCGCGGTGCGCACGGGCACCTGGCTGATGCCGCTCACCGGCAGCCGCTTGAAGGTGTTCTCGAGGATCCGCCAGCGCCGGCCGAGGGCCAGCGGCGCGGCGTCGCTGCCGACCTCCCGGCCCGCGAAGGCGCGATAGAACCCGCGCGGCCCCTCGAGCGCGGCGCTCGCTCCAGGCATCCCCTCGGCGGCCAGCTGGGCGGCCAGGAACCCGTTGCGCGAGGCAAGCCCCACCTCTATGTCCCACTCCGGCGTGCCCTCGAGCCAGGCCTGCGTCAGCCCGCCAGCCAGGGAGGCGCTGATCGCGATCGCGTGGCCGAGCCGGTCCGCGGGCAGTCGCAAGACGCGCCCGACGGCCGCCGCCGCCCCGAACGGCCCGAAGATCCCGGTCGAGCGGAAGCCCCGCGGCGTGGTGTGCTCCGAGAACCCCTCGCCCACCGCCGCCATCACCTCGTAGCCCGCCACCACGCCCGCGACGAGCTCCTCGCCGGACGCCCCCGTCAGCTCGCTCGCCGCCAGCGCGGCCGGGATGATGACGGCGCCGAGATGCGCGTTGGCGCCCGAATAGAAGTCGTCTTGCGTTCGGATGTGCATGAGGCAGGCGTTGGCGAAGGTCGCATCCGGCGCGGGCACGCGCCGGCCGTCGACGAGCAGGGTGCCGCCAGCCGCGGTCTCGGGCAGGCGCCGCGCGAGATCCATTGGCGGCAGCGCCGGCCCCCATCCCGCGAGCGCGACCGCCAGGTCGTGCAGGACGACGAGCCGCGCGCGCTCGAGGACCGCGGGCGGGAGGTCGCGCGCGCGCACGGACGCCGCGAAGGCGCCGAGGGCGGCGCTCAGCGAGGGGCGGGGGGCGCTCACCACGCCGCCTCGTAGACGGCCTGGATCTCGGCCGGGCTCTCGATCCGCCGCGGGTTGTAGTAGACGTGCAGCAGGAGGTGCTCGAAGGCGCCCGTCATGAGCCGGCTCCGGGGACGACCCGGGCGCCCAGGAGCTTCCGCAGCTCCTGGCGCAGCACCTTGCCGTACGGGTTCTTGGGGAGATCGGGGAGGAACGTGATCGCCTTGGGCCGCCGGAACCCCAGCGCGGCCTTGCAGAACTCCAGCAGCTCGGCCTCGGAGGCCGTCGCGCCCGGGCGCAGGGCCACGCAGGCGTGGACGGCCTCGCCCCAGGTGCTGTCGGGCACGCCGATCACGGCCGCCTCGGAGACGGCCGCATGGCGGTGGAGGACTTCCTCGACCTCGCGCGGGGCGATGTTGAAGCCGCCGCTGATGATCATCTCGTCGCGGCGGCCGAGCAGGTAGATGTAGCCGCGCTCGTCGACGGTCGCCATGTCGCGGGTGTGGACGGCGCCGTCGCGGAGCACCTCGAGCGTGAGCTCGGGCCGGCGCCAGTACCCGGCCATCACGTGACCGCTGCGGACCACGACCTCCCCCGGCTCGCCCGGCGCCACCGCCTCGCCGTTGCCGTCCAGCACCTGCACGTCGACGGAGAGGAACGGGCGACCGGCCGAGGCCAGGCGGCGCACCTCGTCGGCCGTCCCCTGCGGCCGGTGGTCCTCCGGCGGCAGCACGGTGATGGTCACCGGCGCCTCCGCCTGCCCGTAGATCTGCACGAAGACCGGCCCGAAGCGGTCCATCGCCTCCCTGAGCTTCTCCACCGGCATCGGCGAGGCGCCGTACATGATGGCGCGCACCGCGCCGAGATCGCGCGCGACGGCTCGCGTCCCCTCGAGCAGCTTGATCAGCATCGTCGGGATCAGCTTGACGAAGGTGATGCGCTCGCGGGCGCAGGTGCCGACCACCTCCGCCGGATCGAAGCGGTCGAGGATCACCGAGCAGGCCCCGCGCATGAACGCCGGCAGCATGAAGAAGCCGCTGCCGTGGCTCAGCGGCTGCAGGAGGAGGACGCGGTCCTGGCGGTCTATCGTGAAGCCGTCCAGGAGGAGGTTCGTGGCGACGCGGGCGATGACCCGATGGGTGTGCATGACGCCCTTCGGCTTGCCCGTGGTCCCCGAGGTGTAGAAAAGCGAGTGGAGGTCATCCGGGGCGTTGGCGACGCTGGGGGCGGCTGCCTGCTGGGCGGCGAGCCAGTGCTCGTACCCGTCTCCCCCGCCCACACGGATCCAGTGGCGGATCGCCGGGAACTCCCCGCGGAGGACCTCGGCGCCGTCGGCGAAGTCCCCGCTGTGGACGACGGCGCGCACGTCGGCGTCCTCCAGCGTGACCCGGTGGTCGCCGGCCGCGAGCCGCGCGTTCAGCGCCACCCTGACAAAGCCCCCCTTGGCCAGGCCGAAGTCGAGCTCCATGTACTCCGCGCAGTTCTTGAGCAAGAGGGCCACGCGGTCGCCCCGGCGCAGGCCGAGCGCCGCGAGCCCGTTGGCGACGCGATTCGCCCGCGCGTCCACCTCCCGCAGCGTCCGTCGCACCGGCCCGCACACCACCGCCTCGCGCTCCGGATACAGCCGGGCCGCGCGCGCTACGAGCCGGCCGACGTCCATCGCTGCGGCTCCGCGGCCCTGCCGTTCCGGGCGGGCCGGGTGGACCAGAAGGACAGGGGCACTCCCGGCACCTCCCGCTTGAGGATCTCCACGCAGCGCGCCTGCTCGCGCCCGACGAGGCGGGGCGCGGGAGCCAGCACGCTGACGGCGGCGACGACGTGGTCCTCGGCGTCCAGCACCGGCACCGAGACCGCCGAGGCCCCGATGACGCGCTCGCCGGAGGAGAACGCGTAGCCGAGACGGCGGACCTGCGCCAGCTCCGCCTCGAGCCGGTCCAGGCTCGTGATGCTCCGCTCGGTGATCCTCACCAGCCGGAGCTGGCGGAGCAGCGCCAGCCGCTCGCCGTCGGGCAGGAAGGCCAGCAGCACCTTGCCGGCGGACCCGATGTGCATGGGGGCGCGCTGCCCGACACCGGCCCGGTAGGCGATGGCCTGCGGGCTCTCGAGCTCGTCGACGCACACGCGGTCGGTCCCCACCCGCACGTGCACGGTCACCGTCTCGCCGGTGGCCGCGCGGATGCGCTCGAGCGCGTCGCGCAGGAAGCCGACCAGGCGACGATGGCCCGCCAGCTGGCGCGCGGCGAGCCGGAGGACGGCCGGCCCCAGGAGATAGCGGTCACGCTCGTCGCGCTCGACGAGCCCCGCGTCCATGAGCGACGCGAGCAGCCGGATGACGGTCGCCTTGTGCAGGCCGAGCCGCCCGGCGAGATCGACCAGGCGCAGGTCCTCAGCGCCGAGGGCCGTCAGGATGCTGACGGCGCGCTCCACCGCCCGCACCGGCGGCATCGCGGTTCTGGTCAGTCGTCGCTTCCGGGTCGGTTTCATCCCGTGAAACCATGTTTCAAGGTCCGGCCGATGCTATGCGCGCCCCCCGGGCTTGTCAAGCTCACGCATCGACTCAAGATTTGAGTTAGGGGATGACCGCGACCTTGATGGACTCGGGGGACCGGTGGGCGACGAAGGCGTCCTGGATCGCTTCCAGCGGGAACCGGTGGGTCAGGAGCCGCTCCGTCCGGACAGCGCCCGAGGCCAGGAGTCGGATCGCCTCGGGGAACTCGTCCTGGTAGATCATGGACCCGATCAGACGGAGCTCGCGGCGGACCACCCAGAAGAAGTGAAGCGACGACGGCTCGTGCGGAAGCCCCGTGAGCACGACCCGCCCGCCCGGCCGCGCCAGCTCCACCGCCTGCTCCACCGCCTCGGCCGTGCCCGCGGTCTCGACGACGAGGTCCACTCCCTCGCGCCCGGACAGCGCGCGCGCCGCCTCCACTGAGGTACTGCCGCCCGCCCCCATCGCGGCGCCGGCGGTGGTGGCCACGGCGGCGGCGCCCATGGCGCGGGCCAGCTCGAGCCGCCGCTCGCTCCGCGCGACCGCGAGGACGCGCAGGCCGCGCGCCTTGAGCACCTGGACGGCCAGGAGACCGAGAGTGCCCACGCCGAGCACGGCGGCGGTCTCCCCCGCGAGAGCCTCACCCCGGAGGACGGCGCGGACCACGACGGCCAGCGGCTCGGCCAGCAGCAGCTGATCGTCGGCCAGGTCGGCCGGGGCCGGCCAGCAGACGCGCGCGGGCAGCCGCGCCTGCTCCGCGAACCCGCCATCCACGTCGATGCCGACGGCCGTGCGCGACAAACAGAGGTTCCAGTTGCCCTCGCGGCAGAGCGGGCAGGCGCCGCAGGAGTAGTTCGGCTGGACGGCGACCTTCTGGCCGGGCACCACGTTGGCGACCCCCGGACCGACCGAGACGACGGCGCCGATGAGCTCGTGCCCCATGATCAGCGGGTAGCGCACACGGCGATCGCCGCTCCAAATCCGGTAGTCCGTCCCGCAAAGCCCCGCCGCGCTCACCCGCACGATCGCCTCGCCAGGTCCGGCGACAGGGCCGGGGATGGACTCCACCCTGACATCCCCCGGCCCGTGAAGCACCGCCGCCTTCACCGCGGTCTGCTTCCCTGGCCCGCCACGTGGTGCAGCACCGCGCTGGCCAGCCAGGCGTCGGCGCGCGCGCGATGCGCCTGCTTCTGCTCGATGCCGCATTGCCAGCCGGCGTCCTCAAGCCGGTGCCAGCGGTAGCCGCCGCGGCGGCCGCTCCAGTCGCCGCGGAAGCGCGCGTACAGCTCCATCAGGCAGCGGGCGTCGACGCGCGGCCGCCCCGCCAGGCCGTGGGCCCGATGCGACTGCTCGATCATCCGAAGGTCGAACGGAGCGTTGTAGATGGCGACGAGCCGGCCGCGGAGGGCCGCCTCCACCGCGGGCCAGACCTCGGGCCACATGGGCGCGTCCCGCACGGCGCCCTCGGTGATGCCGTGAACGGCGGCCGCGCCGGGAGAGATCCTGCAGGCCGATTTCACCAGTGAGTCCACCAGCACGCTGCCGTCGTGGTCCAGCACACAGATCTCGACGATCTGGTCGCCTGCGTCCAGACCCGTGGTTTCCGTGTCGAGGTAGACGGGGTGCTCGGCCAGGATGCGCCCGGCCTCGAGCACCGCCTCGTGCCGCGCGTCGTTCGCCCCCGCGCTCACCGCGGAGCCCTCACGCGCGGGCGCCGGGGAGGCGCCGGGCGCGTCTCACGCGCCGGGGGCACCGCCATCCAGGAACAGCGTCTGCCCCGTAACGGAGTCGGCGGCGGGGGAGGCGAGATGGACAACGGTGAGCCTCGCTCAGCGGTACAGCTCCTCCAGCGCGTCCCGGTACTCCTCCCGGATCACCTTCCGCTTCACCTTGAGCGTCGGGGTGAGGAAGCCGTTTTCCACGGTGAAGTCCCCTGGCAGGATCGCGAACTTCTTGATCTTGGCGTAGGACTGCAGCTCGGTGTTTCTCTGCTCCACGATGCGGGAGACCCGTTCCACCACCTTCGGATGCTTGACGAGCGCCGCGGGATCGAGGTTCAGGATCCCTTGCTCCTTGGCGAACTTGGTCAGCTCCTCCGGGTTCACGGTGATGAGTGCCACCGGATAGGGGCGCTTGTCGCCGTGGACCATCACCTGGCTGATAAACGGATCGCCCTTGAGCAGGTTCTCGATGTTCTGGGGGGCGATGTTCATCCCGCCCGCGGTGACGATCAGGTCCTTCTTGCGGTCGGTGATGAAGAGGAACCCTTCGGGATCGATCTTGCCGATGTCGCCGGTGGCGAACCAGCCGTCGGGCAGGAACACCTCCGCCGTCGCCTCCGGCTTCTTGAAGTAGCCCTTCGCGATGTTCGAGCCCCGCCCCAGGATCTCGCCGTCGGAGGCGATCTTGAGCCCCACGCCCGGGATTGCCTGGCCCACCGAACCGAACTTGAAGGCGTCGGTGCGGTTGGCGCTCAGGATCGGGCACGTCTCCGTGAGCCCGTACCCCTCGAGGATGAGGATGCCGGCGGCGTGGAAGAATTCCGCGATCTCGCGGGAGAGCGGTGCGCCGCCGGAGATCGCGAAGACGAGCCGGCCCCCGAGGGCCTCGTGCATCTTGGAGAAGACGAGCGTGTGGGCGAGACGGTACTTGACGGCGAGCGCGCCCGTCACGGGCAGCTTGGCCTGCTTGAGCCGCGAGGCCTCCTTGCCGACCCCCACGGCCCAGCGGAAGATCTTCTTCTTCAGCGGCGAGCCCGCCTCGGCCTTGGCGAGCACCCCCGCGTACACCTTCTCGAAGACCCGGGGCACGCTGACGAGGAAGTGCGGGCGGACCTCCGGCAGGTTCTCGCGCAGCTTGTCGATGCTCTCGGCGAAGGCCGTCGTCAGCCCACGGTGCACGCCCGTGAACGACTCGAGCCGGCCAAAGGAGTGCGCCAGCGGCAGGAAGAGCAGATGGACCCAGCCCTCCTCGACGCGGAGAACCTGGGCCGCGGCCTCCAGCGCCGCCATGTGGTTGCGGTGGATCTGGACGACCCCCTTGGGCGGTCCCGTCGTCCCCGACGTGTAGACGATGGTCGCCACATCCTCGGGTTTCGTCTCGGTGACCCGGGTGGCCAGCTCTCCCTTGAGGCGATCCGCGCTCTCGCGGCCCAGGCGCCGGAACGCCTCCCACGTGTGGATGAACGGCGAGGGCTCCTTCCCCTCGTATCCCTGCATGACGACCACCTGCTCCAACCGCTCCATCGTGCCGCGCACCTCGAGCACCTTGGCGAGCTGGACCGGGTCCTCGACGATGAGCGTCCTCACCTCGGCGTCGTTGACGATGTACTGGATGAGGTCGGCCGGGTAGGTCGGGTAGATGGGGATCGTCACGCAGCCGGCGGAGAAGATGGCGAAGTCGGCCTGCACCCACTCGGCGCGGCTCGCCGAGAGGACCCCGACGGCGTCCCCTCGCTTCCTGCCGAGCGCGATGAGCGCGGTGGCAAGCTCGCGGGCGGCCTCCCCCACCTCGCGCCACGTCAGCGTCTCCCACTTCCCGCCCCGCTTGAGCTGCTGGGCGGGGCTGTCCGCGCTGCGCTCCACACGGTCCCAGAACATCGTCGCGAGCGTCTTCTCGGCCATGGCGCGTCCTCCCTCAGATCTGTCTGCGGAGCTCCTTGCGAAGGATCTTCCCCGCCGGGCTCTTGGGCAGCGAGTCCACGAACCGCACCAGCTTGGGACACTTGTACCGCGCCAGCCGCGTCTGGCAGAAGGCCATGACCTCCTCGGCCGTGGCGCGCGCGCCTGCCTTCAGCACCACGAACGCCAGCGCGTCCTCGCCCATGAGCGGATCGCGCATGCCCACGACGGCGGCCTCGGCGGTGTGCGGGAAGGCATACAGGACCTCCTCCACCTCGCGCGGGTAGATGTTGAAGCCGCCGCGGATGATCAGGTCCTTCTTCCGCTCGACGATGTAGAGGAAGCCGTCCCCGTCGAGACGCCCCATGTCCCCCGTGTGGAGCCACCCGCCGCGGATCGTCCGGGCCGTCTCCTCGGGATTCCGGTAGTAGCCGAGCATCACGTTGGGTCCCATGACGCATACCTCCCCCGTCTCCCCTGCGGGCAGCATCCGGTCGTCGTCGTCCTGGATGGACACGCGCACGCCCGGGATCGGCTGCCCCACCGAGCCCAGCTTGCGCACCCCGGACAGGCGATGGGCCGACACGACGGGCGAGGCCTCCGTGAGGCCGTAGCCCTCCATGAGCTTGCCGCCGAACTTCCGCTCGAAGGGCTCCACGATCTCCACCGGCAAGGGCGCGGCCCCCGAACCCCAGACCCGGATGGAGGAGGTGTCGTACTGCTCGGCCCCTGGGTAGTTCAGGAGGTACACGAACATCGTCGGCACGCCCGACATGGAGGCGGCCTTGAACTCCTGGATGGTCCGGAGCACCTCCTCGGGGTTGAACCAGCGCAGGAGCACGCCGCGCGTCCCCAGGAGGTGGCCCGCGTTCATCACCGTGAGCCCGTAGGAGTGGGACAGCGGTAGCACCGCCACGGCCCAGTCCTCGCGTGCCAGCTCGTGAAGGGCGGCGGCGGACCGCGCGTTGGAGGCGAGGTTGTCGTGGGACAGCGCCACGTACTCGCCGTACTTCTCGAGACTCTCTTCGCCGAGGCGGGCGAGGTTCATGGGCAAGCAGTTTAGCGGAGATTCACGCGCAAGGCCTCGATCTGATTGCCGGCCAGCTTGAAGAGGCCCTCCACCTCCACGCGGTCGCCCGTCCGGGCCCGGAGCCCGCCCGCGGCGAGGACGCGGACGGCCACGCCCCCGTCGATGAGCGTGAAGCTCTGGGAGGCGCCGCTCCCCTCGACCAGCCCGACCGTGCCCGTCACCGTCACGGTGCGGTGGTCGTACCGCACGGGATTCGTCGCGAGCGCCGAGAGCGACACCGCTTGCGCGGCGGCCGGGCCGGCGGCGGCGAGAAGCACGAGCAGCCACAGGGCTCGGAACCATGTCATGAGCAGGCCTCCTTGGCGCTCTCGAGTCGGGCGCCGGGACTCGGGTGGGTGCTGAGCCAGTCGCTCCAGAGCGAGACCTTGCGCTCGCGCTCGAGCCGGGCCAGGAGGGCCAGAAGCTCGCGGCAGCGCCCGGGCGGCCCCGGCAGCCGGCTGAGCAGGTGTATGGCAAAGCGATCGGCCGCCAGCTCCTCCTCACGATCGTAGCTGCGGTGCTTTCCTTCCTCCGCCGTTTCGGCCGCGACCTGCGTCCCCATGATCCCGATGGCAATGAGCGGGCCGATGATCGGGATGGCGGTGGCCGCGGCAGCACCGGTCGTCCCCGCCCCGTCGATCTTCTGCTTTGCCTCGCGCTCCGCCACCCGGCGCGACTTGCGCGCGGCGAAGTGCCCCAGCTCCACGTGACCGATCTCGTGAGCCAGCGCCGCCTGCAGCTCCTCGGGAGGCAGGGTCGCGAGCGCGCCCTCGGTCACCAGCAGGCTGAACCTGCACGTCGGATGTGGCGCCACGCCGAGATTGATCGCGCTCACCGGGAGAACGCCCAGCCCCACGGCGCAGCCGTCCTGGGGAGAGCGCCAGATCCCCGAGACCCGGAGGAGCGGCCCGAGCGCCTGCGCCACGGCCATCTTGTCCTGGTCGGTGGGCGGCCTCGGCCTGGCCCGTGGCTGCGCCGTGGCGCAGCCCGCGACAAGGGTGACGCACAGCAGAATCAGGAGGTTACGAATAATATAACGCGTCGCACTAAACCTCTTGACTGTGTCTGACACATCGCGTTAATATGCACGTGTGGCTCCAACAACCGATTCACCATCACACGTGCGCTAAGGAGAACGAACCCATGATGAACCCGATGCAGCCCAGCGAATTCTTCTCCCAGATGACCAGCAACGCGGTGGAGGCGTTCTCGCTCTGCGCCGAAGCCAACCAGAAGATCCTCCGTGAGCTGGTCGACCTCTCCGCCAGCGCGGCGAAGGAGGGCGTCCGCCTCTACGCCGAGCTTCAGTCCTCCGCCGTCGAGACGGTGAAGGACGGCCAGTCGCTCGTCCTGCGCCGTCAGGCGGAGATGCAGGAGGCGCCCAAGGACCCCCTGAGCTTCTATCAGAAGAGCGTGCTGGAATCCGTCGAGGGCGCCCAGAAGGCCTTCAACCTCCTGGAGGGCAATGCCCAGGCCATCACCCGCTCCGCCGAGCGATTCCAGATGACCGCCGAGCAGACAGGAAAGGAGATCCAGGCCACCTTCGCCCAGCTGGCGGGCAAGGTGAAGTCCACCTACTCCCCGCTCGTCTGAGACACCGTCCGGCGAGGGCGGAGGGCCGGACCCGGCCCTCCGCCCTCCGCCCCCCCGCCGCTACTTCTCTCGCCGCTTCTCCAGGCGCTCTTCCAGAGCCCTGAGCTGCTCCCGCAGGGCCGCCACCTCGCTCTTCAGCGCATCGGCCTCGGCCGCGGGCTGGGCCGGTTTCTTCTCGGTGGAGGTCGCTGACGGCTCGGACGGCAGCCACCCCGCCCGGGCCGCCCACGCCCGGAACACCTGGTCAGCTTCCCGCTGGCTCGTCATGATGGACTCGAGGCTCCCCTTCAGCGATGTCTGCACGAAGTCCTGCCAGGCCTCGCCGTGCTTGATGAGCTGGTGCAGGAACGCCGTGGGCAGCGCCGCGCGGTGGCTCCGCTCGTTCTCCAGGATGATCTGGGCCAGCGTGATGGAGGTGAGGTCCTCGCCGGTGGAGACGTCCACCACGGAGATCTCCTTCCCCGCGCGGATCATCTCCTCCAGCTCCTCGAGCGTGACGTACCGGCTCTCCTGCGTGTCGTAAAGCTTACGGTTGGAGTACCGCTTGATCACGTAGGCCATGGCCGGAGTCTAACACCGCGCGTCAGGGCTCACAAGCCGCCCCCCTGCAGCCTCGCCGCTCCTGCTATACTGTCGGCGCAATCCGGCCCACTCATCGAGCCTCTTGCCAGGAGGACCCGCTATGCAGCTCAAAGGACGGACTGCCCTCGTCACCGGAGCGTCCCGCGGCATCGGCCGAGCCATCGCCCTGGCCCTGGCGAAGGAAGGCGCCGACGTGGCCGTCAACTTCGTCTCCAGCGAAGGGCCCGCCAAGCAGGTCGTCGAGCAGATCCAGAAGATGGGG
The DNA here is from genome assembly GCA_001788395.1 of Candidatus Rokubacteria bacterium GWA2_70_23. Lineage (GTDB taxonomy): Bacteria > Methylomirabilota > Methylomirabilia > Rokubacteriales > CSP1-6 > UBA12499. Next base: position 5,765 of record MGBT01000172.1, on the reverse strand, counting down.
CGGCGAGCCATGTTGGCCCAGGCTGACGTGGCGGATTACCCGGACACCTACCGCATGGCGCAGGACGTGCTCCGGGAGTTCGGCCGCCTCGACATCCTCGTCAACAACGCCGGCGTCAACTCGGACAAGACCTTCGTCAAGATGGACCACGCCTCGTGGCGCAAGGTGCTGGCCATCAACCTGGACGGGGTCTTCAACTGCACCAAGGTCTTCATCGATCAGATGGCCACGCAGGGCTACGGCCGGGTGGTGAACATCACGTCGGTGATCGGCCAGATCGGCAACTTCGGCCAGGCCAACTACGCGGCCTCCAAGGCTGGGGTGGCGGCCTTGACCAAGTCCCTGGCGAAGGAGCTGGCCTCGAAGAACATCACGGTCAACGCGGTGGCACCGGGCTTCGTCGAGACGGAGATGGTGGACGCCATCCCGGAGAAGGTGAAGCAGAAGCTCCTCGATCAAATTCCCATGAAGCGCTTCGGGAAATCCGAGGAGGTCGCCCGCGCCTGCGTGTACCTCTGCTCGCAGGACGGCGACTACATCACCGGCGCGGAGCTCTCCATCAACGGCGGCCTGTTCATGTGACCTCTCTCGACGAGCCGCAGCCGCCAGGCGAGGCCGCCAGCGCGGAGGCGCCGAGCCGGCTCCAGAGCGCGGCGCCCTGCGCGGCCCACGCCAGCGGCGAGAACGCCCAGAAGGCCATCCACGCGGCGCCGTTCGGCGCCTTCTCGTAGACCACCGGCACCTTCGACGGCATCACCAAGGCCTCGCCCGTCAGCACGGGCTCGCCCCGCTGGTTGGTGCAGACGGTGCGCAGGCGCAGGCGGTTCTTGTCGCGGTTGACCTCGAGGACCTCGGCCCGCGCCGCGATCGTGTCGCCGAACATCACGGGCTTGAGGAACTTGAGGTCCTGCGAGAGGTAGATGGCGCCGGGTCCCGGCAGCCGCGTCCCGATCACGGCCGAGATGAGCCCGGCCGTCCAGATGCCCGGCGCGATGCGCTCCTTGAAGATCGTCGTGGCGGCGTATTCCCGATCCGCGTGAATCGGGTTGTGATCCCCGACAGCATCCACGAAATCCGCGATGTCGCCATCCGTGGCGACGCGGGTGATCTCGGCGGCGGCGCCCACCTGCATGCTGTCGATGGTCAACCCGATCATCTGGGCTCCTGTCTGAGGGCGGCGGCCAGATCATTGAGGCGCTTCAGCACCGCCTCCAGACGATCTTCCACGCCCTCCAGCTTCTCCTCGAGCTGGACGATCTGCCGGGCGATGCCCGTGACCTGGCTCCGGGAGGGGATCCCGAGCCCGCCGAGCGTCGCCTCGATGTGCTGCTCGGCGGCCTTCTTCGCTGGGCTCGCGGCGTTGAGGAACCCCTCGAGCTGCGTGCCGATCACCTTGGCGAAGGCCTCCGTCCCCATGGCCTGCTCGAGGACCTTCGACCATGCGGCGATCCACTGATCCAGGAACTGTTTCCACTGGCCCATGAGGTCCGGGGAGGCCGTCCCCTGCGTCATGACCTTGGCCCAACCCGCCATGCAATGGTCCATGAAGGGCCGCCAGAAGGCCTGGGGATCCAGCGTCTGGGCCTGGGGAGTCCCCATCATCTTCAGCCACTGCTGAGTCCCGTCCTCCACCTGCTTCTTCCAGAGATCGAAGAGCTGCTGCCCGCCCGTGTCGGCCATCGTCACTCCCCTCCCCTGCCCGGATGCATCACGAGCGCGCCGCCAGCCACGAGGCGACCGTGGGCCAGCAGTGCACCGAGGCGCCGCGCCCGGCGATGAGCGAGATGTGCCCGCCGGGCATCTCCACGTACTCGCGGTCCGTGCTTCCCACGGCCTCGATCAGCGGCTTGACGCAGCCGGGGGGCGCGATGTTGTCCTCCCGGGCCCCCACCGCGAGGACGGGACAGGTGATCCGCGCGAGATTCACCTTCGTGCCGCCCATCACCAGCTCACCCCTGATGAGGCGGTTCTCCTGGTAGAACTCCCGCACCCACTGCCGGAAGAACTCGCCCGGGAACGCCACGTACTCGTTGGCCCACTTGTTCAGCGCATTGAAGCCCGACACGTACTCGGGGTTCCAGAGATTCCACCACAGGTTGAGGCCCGCGCTCAGATCCATCGTCGGCTTGAGAAGCTTGAAGCCCGCCTTGATCATGTCGGGCGGGACGCTGCCGAGCGTATCCACGTACTTGTCCACGTCGAAGAAGCGCGGGTCGAGCCACAGCCCGAAGAGCCCGACGTGGGCGAAGTCGATGGGACCGGCCATGTTGATGTAGTTCTTCGCCGGGAACTCGGGATGCGTCGCGACGAAGCACGCGGACAGCGGGGCGCCCATGCAGTACCCGAGCACCGACATCTCCGAGGCGCCGGACGACTCCAGTGCCTTCTGCGCGAGCCGCGGGAGGATCTTCGTCACCGCGTCCTCGACCGTGAGCCCGTTGTCCTCCTCGCCGAAGACGCCCCAGTCCACCAGGTAGAAGTCGAAGCCCTGCTGGGTCATGTGCTCCACGAAGGAGCCATGGGCCATGAGGTCGAAGATGTACGGGCGACTGATGCCGAGGTTCGGGACGAAGAGGAGCGGGGTGCGGTGGGTGCGCGTGGACGCGTACCGGTAGAGCCGCGACTTGTTCTTCCGGTAGATCTCCTGCCGTGGCGTGGGCCCGACCACGGGCTCCTGCGGGTTCATGACCATCTCCGCGAAGTGCTTCATGCGGAGGAGGGTGCGTTCCATCTCGTGCTGCCACCGGGCCCGAGCCTCCGGTGAGAGCCCCGGGATCTCGGTCGCCATGGTGAACAGTTCGTCCTTCATAGCTCCCCCTTGGGCCCGGCCTTCACCCCCGAGCACGGGGCACCACCAAGCATGGTACTGCACCATGACGCTCTGCGACAATAGTTTTGCGCGGCGCTCCGAACGGTCCTCACAGGACCCCGTCTGCCGCCAGCTCCGCAGCCCGGCTCGGCCCGATCCCGAAGTACTTCTGCAAGATCAGGCTGTTGTGGTAGCCGGCCGGGCGGCAGGCCCACTTGAGCCGCGGCGGGGTGCCCGTCATGCGCCAAGCCGGCATCTGGAGGAGCAGCTCGCCGTAGATGGGGTCGGAGAGGCGCTTCAGGCACCCGCGCTCCCACCAATGCGCCTCCGTGAGCGTGCGGGTCGGGGGGTTCATGGGCCCGAAGACGATGACGCCGGGCCCCGGGTCCGCCAGCACCTTGTCCAGGATCTCGGCCGAGGTGTAGTTGACGGACCACGCGCAGATCTCGTCGCGCAGCTGGATCTCGTTCGCGAGCGTCGTCCGCTGGAGCGTGGTGTTGAAGCGCGGGTCGTCCCCCAGCTCGGGGCGTCCCATGACGCGGCAGAGGGCGCGGAAGTTGGGGTCGGTGTAGCCCGCGATGAAGGCCCAGCCGTCCTTGACGGGCACGAAGGTGTACGGGAACACGGCCAGCTCGTAGAGTCCCGTCCGGCCCCGGATCGCACCGCTCGCGTGATAGAGGAGCACCGAGTACTCGAGATACCGCATGAGCGCCTCGGCCCCGGTGACGTCGATCATCTGCCCGCGGCCGGAGCGCTCGCGCCAGTGCAGCGCCGCCAGCGTTCCCAGCGCGCCCCAGGCCGCCTGGCCGTAGGCGCTGATCCACGACCCCACCTTCACGGGGGCCGTGTCAGGATCCCCGGTGAGGTGCAGGAGACCGGACAGCGCCTGGTCGGTGAGGTCGTGCTCGGGCGGCTGGTTCTTCGCCAGCGGCCCGAACTGCCCGTAGGCCGAGCACGCGACGTAGACGAGCCGCGGGTTCAGGGCGGAGAGCTGGCGGTAGCCGATGCCGAGGCCGTCGAGGTATCCCGGCGCGAATCCCTCGATCAGCACGTCGGCGCGCGCGGCGAGCCCCTTGAGGAGCCGGCGGCCTTCACGCGTCGTGAGGTCGAGGGTCAGGTGGTAGCGGTTCCGCGCCTCCGCCACGAAGGCGAGCCCGTCGCCGCCCGCGGAGGCATCCGCGGGCCCCCAGCGCCGCGCGGGATCGCCCCCCGGCGGCTCCACCTTGATGACTTCCGCGCCCAGCTCCGCCAGGTACGTGGCGGTGAGGAGCGCGCCGTAGTGCCCGTGAGAGAGATCCAGGACCAGGAGATCGTCGAGAGCCTCGGGCTTGTCGGCGACACCGCCCGGGTCCTCGGCCGCCTTGATCCACTCGTCCCATCTCCCGTCCGGGCGCGCCTGCTCCCCCAGATGCGGCGGCGTCCGCGGGGCCGCCGCTCTCGTCACACGAGCCTCCCTTCGCCCTTCCATCCCTCCGGCGGCCCCGCGCCGCGGCGGCCCTCGGTCCAGCGGCCGATGGCCCCCGCGGCCTCCAGCGCCTTGATGCGCGCGTCGTCGAGCCCGAGGATCCGCTTGAGGACCAGCTCGTTGTGGAAGCCCACGGGCTTGCCCGCCCACTTGATCCGCGCGGGCGTCGCCGAGAGCTTCGGGGCGGGCCCGTACTCCACCATGGTGCCGTACATCGGGTCCTCGTACTCCCACACCGAGCGCCGCGCCCGGAGATGCTCGCTCTCCGCGTGATCCTTGGCCGTCATGACGGGAGCCGCAGCGACGCCCGCCTTCCGGGCGGCGGCCTCCACCTGTTTCCGGCTCCTGGGTCCGCAGAAGGCGGCGAGCTTGGCGTCCATCGCCCTGGCGCTCGCCCGCTCTCGGCGCGCGGCCGCCGTCGCGAAGCGCTCGTGGCGCAGGAGCCCGGGCTCCCCGAGCATCCGGCACAGTCCGTGGAACTCCCGATCGGTGCCCGCCACCACCGCGACGTAGCCGTCGGCGCAGCGGTAGACACCCGAGGGCGTGAAGACGTGGTCGCCGTTGCCCACCTTCTGGCGGTCGCGTCCGGTGAGCCCCGCATAGAGCCACGTCCAGTCCATGGCGCGCACGAGGCCTTCGCACTGCGCCATCTCCACGAACTGCCCCTCACCGGTGCGGTCGCGCCAGCGCAGCGCCGCCAGCGCGCCGACGGCCGACATCGAGGCGCCGAACCAGTCGCCGAGGTAGTTGCCGATCTTCGTGGGCGCTTCGCCCTCGCCCGTGATGGCCGTGAGGCCGGAGACGGCCTGGGCGAGCCCGTCGTAGGAGGCGCGCCCCTTCGAGAACGGCCCCCACTGGCCGAAGCCCGTATTGGCCACGTAGATCAGCCGGGGGTTCACCTCGCGGAGCTGGCGATAGCCCAGGCCGAACTTCTCCTCCAGGGTACCCGCCTTGTAGTTCTCGATGACGATGTCCGAGCGCGCGGCGAGCTGACGGATCAGCGCCTGCCCCTCGGGCCGGTGCATGTCGATCCCCATGTGGTACTTGGAGTGGTTGGCGCAGAAGAAGGCCACGGAGATGTTCTTCCAGAAGAAGGAGGCGTTGCCGAGGATGCGCGTCACGTCCCCCTGCCCCGGCATCTCCACCTTGATGACCTCCGCGCCCATCTCGCCGAGGAAATCGCCGGTGGCGGGACCGAAGTAGATCACGGACAGGTCGAGCACGCGGATGCCGGCCAGCGCCTCGGGCTTCTCGTGGATCCGCGAGGGGTCGAACAGCTTCGCCGCCCAGTCGAAATAGTCCTTGGGGATCGTCATGGCCGCAGAATATCACAGCGGGAACACGCGGCAGGAGCGCTGGGGAGCGCGCGCCCCTCGCCGCTGTCGACGCGGGTAGCAGCGTGCGCAAGACCTCGCAGGCCGCTCAGACGGGTCCAGATGCGAGGCGGCGCCCGACGGCCGCACGCGAGGCGTACTCCGCGTGGCGAGCCGA
>MGBT01000171.1 GCA_001788395.1 Candidatus Rokubacteria bacterium GWA2_70_23 | reverse complement strand
GTGCCGTTTTCGTGTAAAGGGCGCGGGTGGTGTCCGAGCTGCGGGGGCCGGCGGATGACGGAGCGGGCCGCGCATCTGGTGGACGCGGTGGTGCCGCGGGTGCCGGTGCGGCAATGGGTGCTGACGGTGCCGCATCGGCTGCGCTACCAGATGGCGTGGAATCACGGGCTGAGCCGCGCCGTGCTCGGCGTGTATACGCGCGCGCTGGGCGACGTCTACGCACGCGGCGCCCGCGCGCGCGGCATTGAAGGTGGGCAGACCGGCATGGTCACGGCCCTGCAGCGCGCGGGCGGGGCGTTAAACACGAATGTCCATTTTCACACCCTCGCGCTGGACGGGGTGTTTACCGAAGAGCCCGGGGGCGCGCTGGCATTTCACCCGGCGCCGGGGCCGAGCGACGCCGAGGTCGCGACGGCGCTCGCGACGATCCGCCAGCGGGTGCAACGGCTGCTGGTGTGCCGGGGCCTGGAGCCGGCCGGGGAGGCGACGGGGCCGGCGGATCGGCTCGCCGAGGAGTCCCCCGTGCTGGCGGAGATCGTCGGGGCCTTCTCCTAAGAAACTGTGCCTTCGATCAGCTCGCCGGTTTCGCGATTGACGAGTGAGAAGCCGAGATTGGCGGCGCGCTGACGCAAGCGGCGAACGACGCGCAGGCGGTGCTGGGCGTCGTACGCGGCGGCCCCCGAATCGTGGTACAGCAGCCCATCCTTGAGCGTGCGGTAGACGAGGATCGCGAGCTTGCGGGCGGTCGCGGTGATCGCTTTGGCCTTGCCCACCCGGTAGGCCAAGCGGCGATAGAAGGCGCCGAGCGCGGTCTCCGTGCGTCCGAGGCTCATGGCGGCCATGCGCAGGATCCCCGCAGCGCGGTTGGCGGAAGGCAGAGTCCTGGAGCTGAGGAGGCGGCCCCCGGAGATTTTGTTGTGGGGCGCCAAGGTCAGCCAGGACGTGAAGTGCTTCTCGGTGGGCCAGCGGCTCATGTCGGTGCCAATCTCGGCGAGCAGACGGAGAGCGCTGTAGGGGCCGATGGCGTCGATCTGGGTGAGATCGACGCCAGTCAGGTGGTGGAGCGGGGTGCGAATGTCGAAGCGGGGTTCATTGTCGCGCGGCTTCTTCCTCGTCCGCGGGGCGGGCAGCGGGACGGCGGGGGCGGGCGCCTGGGCGGCCAGCGTGTGGACGTGAGCCTCGATCGCCGCATCGCACGCGGTCAACTGGCGCTGATACGCGTCGAACAGCTCGAGGTTCTGCTGCAGCACGAAGACGTGCTCGGGGCGGTAATGCCCGGTGAGCGCCGCCGTGATCTCCGCCTCCGAGGCCTGACACCGGTAGTCCCGATGCTGTGCGAGAGCGTGGGGGTTTGTCTCACCCGCGATGATGGCGCGGAGCATGCGAATCCCGGTCACGCCGGTGATGTCGCTGATCACGATGGAGAGCTGGAGGTTCATCTGGACCAGCGCCTTCTGCATGCGCTGGACGTGCGTGGTGGCGCTCTGCACCAGGGTCTCACGGTGGCGCAGATAAGCCCGCAGGGCCGCGATCGCGGCCGTCGGTCGGAAGCTGCCGCGCAGCAACCCGACGCTATCCAACTCCTGGATCCACTGGCAGTCCACGACATCGGTCTTGCGGCCCGGGACGTTCTTCACGTGACGCGCGTTGACGAGGACCACGTCGACGCCCCGGGCCTCGAGGATCTCGTAGAGGGGGATCCAGTAGACCCCGGTGGATTCCATCGCCACGGTGGTGACGCCGCAGGCCGTGAGCCAGTCGGCGAGGCGGTGGAGCTCCGTCGTGAAGGTCTTGAACGAGCGCACCGGGGCCGCGTCACGGTCGGCGGGGACGGCGACGTAATGCGCTTCGGACCCGCAATCGACGCCCGCGGCATTCGGGTTCATGCGCTCCAGGAGTGAGGGGCCAGACGCCGGCTGCTTCCGGTGAGGACGATTGTTCTTCATAAGATGCTCCTCCTTACGGTGTGATCGACGGAGCATCCGGGGACAGGGATGCAGCGAACGGACATTCTCCTAAACGGGATCACGCGCGGAGACGCGCGTGTCACCACTGCAGTCGCCGGAGCATCCCATGGGCCACGCTATGAAACGGGCTCACCAGCACCATTGAAGCTTCGGCCACGGTCCCGGAGGCTCGGGTTATTGTACGCAGCGCTTCGCCCCGCCACCCAGTTTCTGGACCGCAGTCTCGTGAGTCCATCACGTACCGCGCTATGAAGCGGCTGGCCGTGTCAACTCGTCATGTCTCTCCCTGCCGTGTTGTGGTCGCCGTGGATCGCACACGCGTCGCGTCCGGTCTCGCGAGGTTTCGTCAGCCTTCTATTCGCGCTCATCAGGGGCAAGCGATTCCGCTCGCCGGCGCAGGAGGGGATTCGAAGGGTGGGGGCGCCATCTATGCGACGGCCCTCAAGGGCGGCCAAGCCAACACTCGCGCTCACCCACCCGTCGAACCTGCGACAGACCGGAGTCGTCACACTGGGAACCCGTGGCTCAGGCCGACAGCGAGGTCGCCATCGCTCGGGGTCGGCAGTGTCGGGGATCAAAGGTGGTGCCGTCCCGGAGCAGCGCATAGAGGATGCCGGCCACCCGGCGGGCGAGGGCCACGGCGGCGATGTGCTTGCCGCGACGCGCCGCGATGTGCAGGGCCCAGGCGTGGAGGGCCTCCGCCTGCGGCGGCCGGCGCCGAAGGATGGAGACGGCGACTTGAACCAGGAGCCAGCGCATGCGGGTAGGCCCGGCTTTGGTGATGTGGCCGCGGTGTTGCGTCTCCCCCGAGCTGAGCTCGCGCGGCACCAGGCCGAGGTAGGCTTCGACCTCGTGCGCGTGGCGGAAGCGCTGGGCGTCATCGAGGGTCGCGACGAAGGCGGCGGCGGTCACGGGTCCGACGCTGGGGACGGTGCGCAGGCGCTGGATGCGCTCATCATGAGCGGTCACGCGCGCGATCGTCTCGTCGGAATACGCGAGCTGGGCGTTGAGGTGCCGCATGACGGCGAGCAACGGCGCGATGGTGGAAACCAGGCGGCCGGGCAGGGTCAGGGCGCGCACCCGGGACAGGAAGCCCTCGGCGCTGCCCGAGGGGACCCGGTAGCCCTGCTGGCGGAGAAGCGCCCGGATGAGAGAGATGTACCGGGTGCGGGTGCGCACGATCGCGTCCCGGACGGCGAGGCGGCCGCGCACGTGGCGCTGGGGATCGGAGAGCCGATGCGCCGGGCGGTAGGCCCCGAGCAGGTTGGCGTCGGCCAGGGCGCGGGCGTCCCGCCGGTCGGTCTTCACCTTCCGCGTGCGGGTCGCGTACATGGGGGCGAAGTTCGGGTCGGCGACGACCACCTCGTGGCCCAACCCCTCCAAGCAGCGGGCCACCCATTCACTGTCGGTCGAGGCCTCGATCACGATCCGCGCCCGGGGCCGCGCGCCGAGCACGGCCGCGAAGCACTCGAGCTCGGTGCGGATCCGCTGCTCGATCAGCTCGCCCCCCTCGGCGAGGATACAGATCTGACTGTCCTTCTTGTGGACATCGATGCCAATATGGTCCATGGCTGGCCTCTCCTCCCTGCGGCGTTGACCGCGAGTAGCTCTTGTGGGGCAGTGCATGCCACCACGTCAAGCGAGAGGCCAGCCGCTTCATCCTATCTACGCTCCACGACATGCACTCGCGAGCGGAGCTGATCCGCTATGCGATCCGCAAGGCGATCATCTCGCTGGAGGGGCCCTGAGGCCACTCGCTCAGTAGGGAGTGAGCGTGTCGGCGATGCGCTTGAGGTCCCGTGACGGCAGATCCGTCTCCACCTCGATCCAGAACTCGCCCCGCTTCAGGGCCAGCCGGTGCTGCGACCCGTCCCGCCACCAGGTGGAGTCGGCCACATCGGGGAGCGGCTGGCTGCCGGCCGGGTGCGCGGGCATCGCCCCGCCTCGCCGCTGAGTGACCGACAGGTAGTGCTCGCCCCGCCAGACGATCACGAACGTCGGTTGGGGGCTGAGGGTGACGGTCAGGCTCGACGGGCGGGCGCCGAGGGCCTCGGGCCGATACGCGGGGACGAGCGGCGCGAAGCCGACCCGACGCTGCACCTCATCCAGGCTCGCGAGCGTGAACGGCCCCGGGCGCGTGTCCGGGAAGAAGAGGGGGACACCGACATGGAGCAGGCGGAGCACGAGGAGCAACCCGGCGGCGATCAGGGCGAAGCTGCCGAGACCTCTCAGACGACCCATGGCAGGATCGCCAGCAGGATCGCCGACGCGATGCCGATCGTGGCAACGGGCAGCGTGTCGTCGGGCCCGGGGCCGTCGAGCAGCACGTCCACTCGCTTCCTCAGCGCGCCCCTGGTCGCCACGTCGCGCCGGTCGGTGGCCTCGTAGATCCTCAACAGGGTCCCGGCCAGCAGCCTCCGATCCCGTCCAGAGACGGCCTCCGCGTCGCACCCGATCTCCACTTCGAGGCAGTACTCGCGGAACGACCAGAGCGCCACGGGGTTGTAGCACTGCAGGAGCCTGACGAGGAAGAGCGCGTGGGAGCGCACCCACCGTCCGGCCTGCCAGTGCGCGTTCTCGTGCCGGACGACGATCGCCAGCTCGTCTTCGGTCAGTTGCCCGAGCGCCCCGCGCGACACCATCAGCCGCGGGCGCCGGGGCCACCCGCCCGTCGCGAGCACGATGTCCGCCGACGGACTCATGACGACCTCGCAGCGCTCCCACCCGGTCAGGCTCCGGGCGAACCGCGCGAGCCCTTCCGGAACCCCCGCGGGACTCGTCCGGGGCCGGCGCAGCGCGGGCAGGAGCTCCTGCCACACCGTGAGCGCGATCATCAGCAGCGCCACGAGCAGGATGACGTGATAGACCCGGATGCCGGCGCCCAGGGGAACCGCGAGCACCCTGCCGCTGTCGAGCCACGCCAGCCGCTCCCGGAACTCCAGGCCGGCGCGGCCGGGAATCGCCGCCGTGAGCAGCGGCAAGACGAGCAGGAGGCCGAGGAGGCGCCGTTTCGATCGCCCCGAGGGCAGACCCACGTGGCGCGCCCACGCGTAGAAGACAATCCCCATGATCGACGAGTGGAGGACGACCTGCCAGAGGAACGACGGCAGGGGGGCATACCAGTAGGCAGGGATCACTGCTGCCCGAAGAGGTCCTCGTACTCCAGGGGGTGCTCGCGCCGGAGCTTCTCCTTCCGGATCTTCCCGGTGAAGATGCTCGTATCCATCGGGAACGACTCGGGGCTGAGGTGCGCGCCGAACATGTGCCAGACGAGGATGATGAGGAACGCGAGCAGCGCCTCGTTGCTGTGCATCACCTTGGCCGCCGGGATGAGCTCGGCCGGCAGCACGCGCGAGACGAGGATCGGGAAGTACAGGATGAACCCGCTCAGCGCCATGATCAGCGCGCCGAAGATGAGCCCCCAGTACTCGAACTTCTGCCGGTAGTCGTAGCGGCCGAACCTGGGCGGGGCCTCCGCGGAGCCGACGTAGTATCGGATATTGTCCACGGCATCCCGGAAGTCCTTCCGGTTCAGCAGGAGCGCCGGCTGGTTGCGGCGGGTCGCCACCCCGGCGATCGCCACCACCAGGTGGGTGACGAAGAGGATGGAGAAGACGATGCCGGCCACACGGTGCAGCCAGCGCACCGCGAAGATGCCGCCGAGATGCTCGATGATCCATCGGCTCGCTTCGACGTACGGCCACTTCTGCGGCATCCCGGTCAGGAGCAGGACGCCGAACAGCAGGATGCCCGCCGCGTGCTGGAAGCAGGCCCAGAACGAGAAGCGGACCACGTACTCGTGCGCCTCGGCGTCTCGCATGGTCGCGTCCTCCTTCACCGGCCCGCCGACGCCCGGTACAGGTGGAGCAGCACCTGCAGCACCAGCCCGATGACGACGAAGGGGATGAAGATCTTGTAGAACAGATCCACGAGAAACACCAGGGGCGCGTGCCGGAGCGACGGCTCGTAGTGCGAGAGCCATGCCGCGGGGAAGTCAGGGGAGGCGCCCTCGTGGCACTTGGCGCACGCGGCGGCGACGGTGGCCTTCATCGCTTCCTTCCCCTTGAGCCTCGGGGAGGCCATGTCATGCGCGCCGTGACAGTCGATGCAGGTGACGACAACCTGCGAGGCCGCGGAGGAGGCGCCGCGCCCCAGGGACGCGGTGACGCCGTGGAAGTCGGACAGGTAGGTCTGGACCACGGTCGTGGAGATGCCGTACTTCGACATCCGACGCGCATCTCCGTGACAGCGGATGCAGATCTGGGGCGAGTTGAGGCGGAAGTGCTTGGTGCCGGGTTGCTCGATCTGATGGTGGGCGTGGCAGTCGGCGCAAGCCGGAACGTCCTGGTTGCCTTCCTCCACCAGGGCCTTGCCATGCACGCTGTGGGCGTACGCCTGGTAGACGGCCACGTGGCACGTGGCGCAGCTGCGCGACACCATGGCCCGCTTCTCGTGGGGATTCTGGATATTGTGGGCGCCATGACAATCAGTGCACACCGGCGCAGAGTCGAGGCCGCCCTTGAGGAGCTCGTAGTGGACGCTCTCCAGGGTCCGCGTGTACGTGTCGAAGTGGCACTTCTTGCACGTCTCGTAGGCGGCGATCGCGTAACCGCGCTTGCTCGGAAAGGTGGCGCCGCTGGGGTGGTCTTGCTCGTACCGCGCGTGGCAGTCGGTACAGATGAGCTGCTTGCCGTGCACCGACCGGGCGAAGTCCCGTGGGTTCACGTACAGGCTCATGGACGAGCCGTCCTTGAGCCCCAGCGAGAGCTGCTTGTCCTCGTGGCAGTTCAGGCAGTAAGAGACGCTCTCGGGCAGCGGTTGGCTGGAGGCGCTGCCGGCGAGGAGTCCGAGGACGAGGGCCGCCGCGACCGCGACCCCGCTGTTCCTGGCAACACGATGCCGCTTCATCTTGGTTCCCTCGCAGGCGCACGGCACACCATCGCAACCCGGGCGCCATCGGAGACGATCCTGGCAGGGCGCTCAAAAAAGGCCCATCTGCTTCGTTGGCGCCCTCGGCCGCGCGCTCAACGTATAGAGAGTACGTCTCGCGTGCGGCCGTCGGGCGCCGCCTTGCATCTGGGCCTTCTTGAGCGCCCTGCGGAGTGTGTCCGCGTTCAGCTGGAGCGCCGGCCGACTCCGATTATGTCGCGTCGTGACCGGGCGGGTCCAGCTTCTTCCGGACGTCCTCGGCCCACTCATCGGGCGCTTCCCGCTTGGTCTTGGTGGGCGTGGACCGGCTCAGGAACGCCATGGAAGGCTCCCACCCCGGCCTGAGCACGCGCACGGCCCCACGGGCGGCGCCGCCCGCCAGCTGCCCGGCCTTGACGCCCAGCAGCCAGGTGACGATCGCGAACCCGATGAAGGGCAGGAACACCGCGTACGCCAGCCCCAGGATCGGCCCCACGACCAGGAGCACGAGGATAGGCACCCGCCGATACACCTCGTCCGTGCTCCCCGGGAGAGGCCCCTCCTCGTCCACCGACTTGAAGGAGAGCTGCCGTGGGTTGAAGTACAGCCCGGGCTCGACCATCTCGCTTCCTGTGTAACGCTTCATTGAAATCCCCCCCTTTCTGTCCCGAGCGTACGACGGGGCCCCGGGGGCGTACCATCGGGCAAATGCCCGATCTTTCACCCGCGACCGCCGTATTCCAGGGGGATGAGTGCCCGATGCCGGGCTTGACCTGGGCGCGGAACGCGGAGGCGCTCGTCTTGCGTTGCCGCGGGGAGGGGCCGCTCGAGTTCATCATCTTCTCGCGGGGTTAGGGCAGCCGGCGCCGGGCCGGCGCAGCCTGGGCCGGGACCGGGGAGAGCCCGGTCAGCCGCCGACGCCCAGGTAGGTGGCGGTGACCTGGTGACTGGCGCGCAGCTCGGCGGGCGTCCCCGCGAAGACGATGGTCCCGTGGTCGATGACGTAGACGCGGTCCGCGAGCGAAAGCGCCATCTCGGCGTTCTGCTCGACCAGCAGCATGCTGACGCGCTCGCGCTTCAGCTCCCGGATCGTCCCCATGACCGTCTCCACCACCATCGGGGCCAGCCCCTGGGACGGCTCGTCCAGGAGCAGCAGCTCCGGCCCCGTCAGCAGGGCGCGGGCGATGGCCAGCATCTGCTGCTCGCCGCCCGAGAGGAAGCGGCCCTTCCGGTCCAGCACCTCGCGGAGCTTCGGGAAGCGCTCCAGCATGCTTTCCATCGGCCAGCGCGAGCCCGGCCGGCGCGCGATCTCCAGGTTCTCGCGCGCCGTGAGGTAGGAGAAGATGCCGCGCGTCTCGGGCACCAGCGCGATGCCCAGCCGCGAGATCCTGTGGGCGGGAAGCCCGGCGAGGCTCGCGCCCTTGGTGGTGCTCCTGATTGTCGGGACCTTCATCGACACCATCAGCGCGCTGGTCATCTTCACCCCGCTTCTGCTGCCGCTGGCGGCCTCCGCCGGGGTCGATCCCATCCACTTCGGGGTCATCGTCGCCGTCAACCTGACCATCGGGATGATCACGCCGCCGGTCGGGGTGTGCCTCTTCGTCACCTCCGGCATCGCCCGCGTGAGCATCCGCGAGATGATGCCCGACCTCGCCCCGATGATGGTGGTGCTCACCGTCGTGCTCGCGATGATCACCTACTGGCCCGACCTGGTCATGTGGCTGCCGGGCTACCTCGGCTGACGGAGCGCGGCCGCCCGGCCCTCGGGCTCCACCCGTTTGGACGTCGCCCAGGAGAGGACCACCTTCATCACCCGCCGGGGCGAGGGGGCGACCCCCACGCCCGCCGGGGGCGCGGCCGTGGCCATCATGCCGAGCGAGCGGGTGGTCATCACGGCGACGGAGGCGCCCCGCGTCGAGACCGACGTGGCACCCGAGCTCATCGCCTGGGACCGCTGGAACCATGCGCGCACAGCACAGGGCGCTGGATCTGGGACGCGCGCTATCAGTGGACCTGGGTGCTGGACAACGTGGGAGTCCGCCGCAACACGGTGGACCGGTCAAATGGAGATGAGACCGCGCGGCGAGCGTCAGTGAGCGCCGAGTCGGAGCTCGCCGCTGGACGGTCTCCCCGCCGCCACCGGACTCACAAGGCCCGCGTCATCACCAGTACCCCCCAGGCCAAGAGCGCTGCCCCGGCGCCCCGGCTCGCGACGCGCCCGACGGGCAGGAGCTTCTGCGCCAGGACCAGGCCGGCGATGGCCGCGACCCAGAGCAAGTTCATGACCCCTGCCACGAAGAGCAGACTCATGAGGGCCCAGCAGCAGCCGACGCAAAAGACGCCGTGGCGCAGGCCCATGACCAGGGCGCCCCTCGGCCCCTCGCGCCACTCGGTCATGATGAAGGCCAGCGGCGACTGGCAGCGCGCGAGGCAGGCGTACTTGAGGGGGGTGAGCTCCCACAGGCCGGCGGCGATCAGGAACGCCCCGCCGAGCCATGGCGCAGCCGTGAGCGTCTCGCCCGAGAGCAGGGCTGCGCGCTGGAGGCCCGATTGTCCGAGGGCGGCCAGAGCACTGAACCCGGCCCAGACCACGAGATAGCCGGCCACGAAGATGGCCACGGGCACCGGCCGGGTCTGGTCAACGGCGCGGCGGCGATTGACGGTGGCGAAGAGCAAGATCATGGGGGCGGCGGAGGGCAGCATCATGGCCACCATCATCACCGCCCACATGCCGAAGACGGCCAGCAGCTCCCCCGGGCCCCACGGCGCGGCCATGGCCATCGGGGCGACCATGTCCATGCCCTGCATGTCGCGGCCCAGGCCCAAGAGGTAGAGCCAGGCGAGCAGGATCACGCCCACCAGGCCTGCTGCCACCACGGCGCGGTCGCGGCGGACCAGATCCTCCAGGCTCACGGCTCACCCGGCGCGAAACACATCGGCGCGAGAGGCCAACACGCAGGTCCGATCCCCCCGTGGACGTCCCGGCGTCGTCACGCCTGCGCCCTTCAGTTGGCGTTGGACCAGTCGAACGGGTAGTGGATCCAGTTGCTCTGGTCCGCCGCGACCGACACCCCCTCGGCCGACGCGCGGAACGAGCCGATCCCGCACTCGCCCTTCTTCCAGATGAACCCGGTCGGCAGCTCGACGTTCACCAGATGGTCCTCGCCGGTAACCGGATCCTTGAGCGTGTCGCCACGCCCCTCGCCCACGCCCTCGGCGCGGAACACGCTCTTGCGGCCCTGGCCCTCGATCGTGATCTTGGCCTTGACGAGACCGGCCACTTCGTAGGTCGTGCCGAGGATGGACCAGGGGAGGCCGCCCAGCTTGCCGGTGAAGATCTGTGCCAGCGCGCCGACCTGCTGGTCCGTTGTCGCGGGCTCGACCACGAAGACTGCCTTGCCCTTCCCTTCGTGAATGGCCCGGGGCCAGGCGAGGATGCTGGCCAGCTTGAGGCCCGACAGGTCGACGTCTGCGCAGGCGCCCTTGGTGACAGTGAGCCCGACGAAGGCCCGGCAGCTGCCGTCGGTGGAGTTGGGGAACCCGCCGAAGTTACAGCCGCAGCCGAACTGGCAATTGCAGAACTCGTAGCCCTGCCCTTTGAGATACCAGCGCGTCGTCTGCTCTGTCGCCATTTGGTGGCTCCTCCTGTTCCAGTCTGTTGAGGTGTTCAGTCCGGGAACGCCGCCGCACAGCGCTGCGGCTGTCAACCAGGTCGTCGGGTGACTGTCCAGCGCCCGATGCCGCGGCATCGGGCCTCCGGAAGGCCGGACGAGGGCTGGGTGACTAGTGCATGGATACTAGCTGGAGGGGAGGCGGGTGTCAATACCCGTCTTGTTTCTGCGGGGTTATCCTCATCGGGCGCCATAGAGCGAAACCACTGGAGATCCGCGGCGGCGCCGGATGAAGTCCCCCCGCCTCCCGCCCCTCCCCGAGCCTCGCGCGGGCCGGTTCAGACGGGCAGGCGCTCGTACATGGTGTGGACGTCGGCCCCGTGGAAACGCGCCACCCGGCCGGTGGGCGGCAGCGGCTCGGTGTAGAAGAACTCGGGCAGCTCGTCGTCCTTCTCGGTGAAGCCGGCGCGGCGATTGAACTCGTACTCCAGCCGCAGCGCCTCCCGGCCCAGGGCCTCGAAGAACTCGCCCGTCAGCGTCGTGCCGTGGGCGGCGTTGATGGCCGTGACCAGGAACTCGGTGTTGGGGTTGGTCACCGTCATGCCGAAGATGCAGAGCCCGAGCGAGTCGTTGGCCGCCACGCGCGTCTGGTGCAGCAGGCTCTGGCTGATGAGCGCCTCCGTATCCATCTCGCGCGTCTTCAGACGAGGCAGGTTGCCCACCGTGTGGTCCGCGCCCTGCGCCGTGGCCATCATCCCGATGCCCGTGGCCTCGACCACGCGGGGGTCGTAGGCGCTGATGGCCTGCTTCTTGATCACGGGCACCCGCCGCACCCCGTAGTGTTCGCCGACCCGCGCCGTGCCCTGCGCCCAGAGCCGCCCCTTCTCCGTGCCCGCGCGGATCTCGACCAGGCAGTCCGTCATGAACTGCGCGTCGCCGAACTTCCCCAGGCCGGCTTCCATGAGCACGGCCAGCATGGCGCCGAGCTCGATCGTGTCCACGCCCAGGTCGTTGGCGATGAAGTTGAGCGCCGCGAGGTCGTCCGGGTCGCTCAGGCCGCAATTGGTCCCGAGCAGGCCGAGCGTCTCGTATTCCACCGGCGAGACGACCTCCTTGCCGCCGGCGTCGTGGTACACGTTGCTGCACTGGATGACACAGCCGGGCATGCAGGCATGCGTCTGCTCGCCGCCGCGGGAGGTGTTGAGCTGACCGATGAACTCGCCGCCCATCTTGAACGTCTCGCCCGCGGCAAGATCGGCCTGCTGGCCGGCGCTGAAGTTGCGCACCGGCAAGCCGCCCAGCTGGTTCTGGACATCGGCCATGCCCATGGTGCCGATCTTGGCGTAGAAGTTCGCCACGACGCCGTCGGCCTGCAGCATCTTGGCGTAGCTCTTGATGCTGGCGTTGACCTTCCTGGCGTCCTCGAAGGGCGGGATGCGGTCCAGCTCCACCACGATGGCCTTGACCTTCTTCGAGCCCATCACCGCGCCCACGCCGCCACGCGCCGCGAGGCGCGAGGGGCGGTTGTCCTTGTCGCTCAGGGCGATGCCGGCGAGGAGACCCTGGTACTCGCCCACGGGACCGCAGAGGGCGAGGCTGACCTTCTTGCCGTATCTCGAGTGCAGCATGCGGGCCGCTTCGAAGTTGCCCTTGCCCAGATACGGGGCGCCGGCGTCGAACGCGATGCTGCCATCCTTCTTGAAGTGAATGACCACCCAGTCCGGCGAGGCACCGAGGAGCGTGAAGCCGGCGATCTTGAGCTGGCCCAGCCCATAGCTGAACGTGCCGCCGCCATTCGCCTCCTTCACGCCCCCGGTGAGCGGGCTCTTGCAGCCGACGCTGGTGCGGTTGGCGTTGGAGAAGCTCGTGCCGGCGAAGGGGCCGGCCGAGAAGATCAGCGGGTTCTGCGGCGACAGCGGATCGACGCTGGCCGCGCCCAGCTCGAGCAGCGTCTTGGCGATCAGGGCGCGGCCGGCCTTCACGATGGCCTCGCCGGAGAGCTCCCGCTTCGCGATGGTGCGGTCGTTCAGCTGGATGTCGTAATAGGTGCGCATGGATGTCTCCTGGTCTGATGGTCGATCATTGACGGCCTGCGTGCTAACTTCCGCAGGTGGACTATACGCCGCCGCCACGCCCGCCGTCCACTCATCGTCCTGCGGGCGCGGCGGCTTCCTCGGCGACGAGGCGAAATACCGGGTGCCGCGAGGCTTCGGCCACGAAGGCCTCCACCGGGGAGGCCGGACGCGCGTCGAAGAACGGGCGGGTGATGGGCACCTCGGTCGCGTAGCGCTTGAGCACGCGACCGGCCTCCTGCGCGTCCACGTCGACGATCGCCACCGTCTCGCAACGTCGGCCGCGGCGGAGCGTGACCCGCCCGGCGGCTCGGGCATTGCGCACCCAGCCGACCTCGCCGTAGGGCGCCACGAGCCAGCGGGCGGCGCTGTCCTCGACCAGTGTCACCGGCGTCGAGTGGAGCCGGCCCGTGATGCGCCCCCGCACGCCGAGGAGGTAGGTGCGGCGCGGGCCCAGCCCCATGCGGAGCAGGGCGCGGACGAATCCGTTGAGCCATCGCCGCCAGAGGGTCAGCCGATATGTTTGGGCCACCGACACGCTCCGTACGGAATCCCGCCGCCCACTCCCAGCATCATACTTGAAAACATCGACGAGGAGGCTCTCCATGGCCGACGACTTCGAGTACATCTCGCATGCCCGCCTGGAATACCGCGACGGGTCCCGCCACGCCTATCTGGGCGACGTCCCCGAGCCCGTGGTCTACGGGGTCCAGGGCGCCTTGCGGCAATACTACGGGGTGAAGGAAGGTCCTCCCGTCGCCTCGACCCTGGACCACATCGTGGCCGCCGTCGCCGGCTGAATGTTCGGCACCCTGCGTGGCGCCCTGGCAGGGCGTCAGATCGCATTCGATCGTGGGTCGTTCATGGCCACCGTGGACGGCCGCATCTCCGGTATCGCCAAGACCATCCGCATCAAGTCCATCCACGTGCACTACGACCTCGCCGTGCCCGCGGAGGCCCGGGAGGCGACCGAGCGGGCCCTGGCGCTCCACCCCGAAGGCTGTCCCGCCCATCAGAGCGTGAAGGACGCCATCGCGATCACCTGGGACGCGTCGCTCCGCGCCGGCGCCGAGACCCTGTCGCTCAGGAGCGCGTGAGCCCTGGCGCTGCCTCCGAGGGACTGGAGCCCCACCACGTCCGGCCGTCCCGCTGGATCAGCTCGTCCGCGGCCGCCGGCCCCCAGGAGCCGGCCGGGTAGTTGGGAAAGTCCCGCGGCGGCAGCGACTGCCAGGAATCCAGGATCGGGGTGGCCACCGTCCACGCCGCCTCGACCATGTCCGCGCGGTGGAAGAGGGTGCCGTCGCCGACCATGATGTCGTGGAGCAGCCGCTCGTAGCCGGTGGCGGCACCGGTATCGCCGAAGTCCTTGTAGCTGAAGTCGAGCTTCACCGTGGTGAGCGCGACCGCCGGCCCCGGCCGCTTGGCCTTGATCTGGATCTCGATCCCCTCGTCGGGCTGGATGTGCAGCACCAGCCGGTTGGGATCGATCTGCCGCGCGGCGGCCTCCTCGAAGAGCATGAGCGGCGGCTGGCGGAACTGGATCATGATCTCCGTGTCGCGCGTCGCCAGGCGCTTGCCCGAGCGGAGGTAGAACGGGATCCCCGCCCAGCGCCAGTTCTCGACGAAGAGCTTCACGGCGGCGTAGGTCTCGGTGGCCGAGATCGGGGAGACCTTGGGCTCGCTGCGGTAGCCGGGCACAGGCTGATCGCCCAGCCGGCCCTCCCCGTACTGGCCGCGCACCGCCTGCTGGAGCACCTCCCCCGGCGTCATGGGCCGGATGGCCCGGAGCACCTTGACCTTCTCGTCGCGCACGGCATCGGCCTCGAAGGAGATGGGCGGCTCCATCGCCACCAGCGCCAGGAGCTGGAACATGTGGGTCTGGATCATGTCGCGGAGCACGCCGGCGGTCTCGTAGTAATTCCCCCGGTCCTCCACGCCGACCGTCTCGGCCACCTTGATCTGGACATGGTCGATGTAGCGCCGGTTCCAGATGGGCTCGAACAAGCCATTGGCGAACCGGAAGACCAGGAGGTTCTGGACGGTCTCCTTGCCGAGGTAGTGGTCGATCCGGTAGACCTGGCTCTCCTTCACGACTCCCCCGATGCGCGCGTTGAGCTCCCGCGCCGACTCGAGGTCGCGCCCGAACGGCTTCTCGATGATCACGCGCCGCCAGGCGCCCTCTGCCTCCCGGAGGAGCCCCGCCGCGCCGAGACGCTCCGCGATCTCGGCGAAGAAGCTCGGGGGCACGGCCAGGTAGAAGAGGACATTGCCGCCGGTGCGGTGCGTCCGCGCGACCTCCTCGAGCAGGGCCGCCAGCTTCGGGTAGGTCGCCGGGTCCGTGAACTCGCCGGCCTGGTAGTACAGGCCCTGGCGGAGCTCGCTCCACAGCGCCTCGTCCACGGCCTGGGTCGCGAAGTCGCGCATGTCCTGCGACTGCTCCGCGCGGAACTGCTCGTGGCTCTTCTCCTTCCGGGTCACGCCCGCGATGGCGAGCTCCCGCGGCAGGAGCCCGTTGACCTTGAGGTTGTAGAGCGCGGGCAGGAGCTTCCGCTTCGTCAGATCGCCGGCCGCGCCGAAGATGACGATGGCGCAAGGACCGGCCGGCCTGAGCGAGCCTGGGGCTGATGCCTCTGGCATGGGTCCTCCTAGCCGCCCGCCGGGGGCTCGATGTGACCGCCGAACTTCTCCCGCATGGCCGAGAGCACCTTCTCCGCGAAGGTGTGCGCCTGGCGCGAGCGGAAGCGGACGTAGAGCGCGGCGGAGAGGACGTCGGCGGGCACGCCTTCCTCGATGGCCGCCATGATCGTCCACCGCCCCTCGCCCGAGTCCTGGACGAACCCCGTGTAGCGCGACAGCGTCGGATTCTCCGCCAGGGCCTGCGCGGTGAGATCGAGCAGCCAGGAGCCGACCACGCTGCCCCGCCGCCACAGCTCGGCGATGTCGGCCAGGTTCAGATGGTAGCGGAGATCCTCGGGCAAGTCCGCCGAGGTGGCGTTCTTCATGATGTCGAAGCCCTCGGCGTAGGCTTGCATGAGCCCGTACTCGATGCCGTTGTGGACCATCTTGACGAAGTGGCCGGCACCCGAGGGCCCGCAGTGAAGGTACCCGCGCTCGGCGGTCCCCGTGGCCGCCTCGCGGCCCGGCGCGGCCGGGATCGGGCCGATGCCGGGGGCGAGCGTCCGGAAGATCGGGTCGAGGCGCTCCACCACGGCCGTGTCGCCGCCGATCATGAGGCAGTAGCCGCGATCGAGTCCCCACACGCCGCCGCTCGTGCCCACGTCCACGTAGTGGAGGCCCATGTCGCGGAGCATCTTCATACGGCGGACGTCGTCCTTGTAGAAGGAATTGCCGCCGTCGACGATGGTGTCGCCCGGCTCCATCCGCGCGGCCAGATCCATCACCACCTGCTCGGTGGCCGCCCCCGCCGGCACCATCACCCACGCCACCCGGGGCGCGCGCAGCGTGGCCACCAGATCGTCGAGCGTGGTCGTGCCCGTGGCGCCCTCGCGGCTCAGCGGCTCGAGCGCTGCCGGATTTCTCGCGTAGGCGATCACCTCATGGCCGCCCATCATGAGCCGCCGCGCCATGTTGCCGCCCATCCGGCCCAGCCCCACCATTCCGAGCTGCATGGTTTCGTCTCCCTCGCCGGCGCCGCGCGCCCGCAGCGCCTGATCGATCCCTGGCGCCAGCCGCCTGAGACCGGGGGTCACGTCATGTCCGATCTGACCCCCGAGCGCCCGCGCCCCTTCTTCCTCGCTCGCGGTGAGCACCTTGCCATAGAGCTCCCCCCTCTGCTTCTCGTAGATCAGGACGCCGACGAGCCCGATGCCGAGCAGCGTGACGGCAGCGTGGAGCGCCGCGACCCGGACGCTCAGCCGCTGCCATGGACGCGGGCGCGCTTCGGCGTCAGCCACGACGATCGCCGTGTGATCGATGCCGAGGAACAGCCTGGTCGTTGCGCCCTGCCATCGGGGATCCCCCTTGCCTGGCCGGAACCATACCACCTCGAGCGTGCGGCCGCCCGCGTTCGGGCTCCACTCGGGGAGCCGCAGAGGCCCGGGGTGCGCTTCCGTCAGTGGCGTGCCGGGGATTTCCCGACATCTCCGACCACTTCTATGTGGACGGGCGTCGTAGTTCCGACGCCCTGGTCCGACTTTTCGAAACGACACCACGCTGAAGAGGCCCGAGCGGCCCCCCCCAAAACAAGCCGACAGCAGAGCGCCTGGGGGGCCCGCTTGGCCCTGGGAATCTGCTAATCTCTCGCGGAGAGGAGAAACCCGCCGTCGACCTGTCCGATCCGCCCATCCGTTTAGGGCAAATCCTGACGGGGCCACTGTTCAACGAGCCCGTGCGGGTGGAGACCGTCACGCCCAACGGGCCGGGGGCCT
>MGBT01000170.1 GCA_001788395.1 Candidatus Rokubacteria bacterium GWA2_70_23 | reverse complement strand
GCAGGGCGTGGATCTCCGCTCGGGTCATCGTCCTTGGGACGAAGGCCGCGCCCTGATAGGTGAAGTCCCTGAGGTCGCCGGACACCGTCCCGTACCGCTCCCGCCCGTCGAACAGATCGGTTCCCGGGAACGGCGTCAGCGCGTGGAAGTTCGCGAGGTCCGGATCGAGCTCCAGGGCGAACTCGATGGTCCGCAGCCCCTCCTCGAAGGTCTCGCCTGGAATGCCGAAGAGGAACGGCGCGCTGACCGTGAGGCCGGCCTCCTTCGCGGCCCTCACCGCCCGGCGCGTCTGATCGAGCGTGATCCCCTTCCGGATCGCGTTCAGGTTCTTCTGGACGCCGCTCTCCGCCCCGAAGAGGATCGCCCAGCACCCCGCGTCCTTGAAGGCCCGGAGCAGCGGCGCATCCACCTGATTCACGCAGGCGGAGGCGAACCAGGTGAACGCGAGCCGGCGGGCCTTGATCTCCCTGGCGATCCGCATCGCCCGGTCGTAATCGGCGGCGAACGTGTCGTCGAGGAACTTGATCTCCCGGTACCCCTGCCGGAGGCACAGCTCGATCTCGCTCAGGACATTCTCCACGCTCCGGTAGCGGATGCCCCGGACGCCCGCTGCCCGCTCGCGGTCGATCTGGAAGCAGAAGAGGCACCGCCGGTCGCAGCCCCGGGCGGTGATCATGACCGCGACCGGCCGCCTCCGGTATGTCCCGGGCGGCGGAACGTACCGGCTCGCGGCGCCCAGCAGCTGCCGGGCGGGGAAAGGGAGGGCGTCGAGATCGGTGATCAGCGGCCGCGGGGGATTCCTGACGATGGCCGCGCCATCCCTGAAGACGACTCCCCCCACGCCCGCGAGACCTTGGCCCCCCTCGATCCGTTCCACCAGCTCGACGACCGTCTTTTCGCCCTCACCGGTCACCACCGCGTCGAGGCCTTCGCCGCCCGGGCCCAGGCACCCTTCCTGGACGGCGATGGGGTAGGGCCCGCCGGCACAGGTGAACGTCGCGCGGTCGAGCCGCTTGACATCCTCCGCAAGCCTCGTGGCGCCGGGCCATCCGAAGGCGGTCGAATAGATGCCGACGAAGCCCGGCCGCCATTCCCCGATCGCCCTCAGGAGGTCGGCGTGAGACAGGAACGCCCCGTTCAGGAACTTCACCTCGTGCCCCGCCTGCAGGAGGCAGGCCGCGACATACAGGGTCCCCAGGGGCTGCCAGTAATTGATCTGGGAGCCTGCCGTCCCGGACGGGAAGATCTCCTGCGGGGCCCACGCCGGGATGATCAGCGCACACTTCATCGGGCCGTCCCGGCGAGGACCGGCGTCCCTCTGTCCTCCCGGCGCTCGCGACCCTGGCGCCCCAGGATCCGTTCCGCGGCGTCAATGCCGGCCGCGATCGCGTGGTCCATGTTGAGGTACTTGAACGTCCCGCCCCGGCCCGCGATCTCCAGATTCCGAAACCGGCCCAGGTACGCGCAGATCCGCTCGTGATGCTCCCGGTATCCCACCTCGAACAGCGGGTACGCTCTCGGAACCCGCACCACCGCGCTGGCGATGACCTCCCGCCGGCTGATGAAGCCCAGCCTCGCCAAGTGCGCCACCGTCCGCTCGGCGAGGTCCTCGTCGCGCGCCCGCCAGGTCGCATCACCGCGGCAACAGAAATGCTCCGTGACCAGGAGCGTCTGTCCGGGCGGCGCCATCCTTTCGCTCCAGTTCGTCGGCTCGTGGAGCCGGCCGAACGGCACCTCGGGGTCCGGAACGTAGATCCAGGTCTGGTCGGTGACCCGTGGCCGGTCCAGCATCACGGCCACGACGACGAGGTCCCGGTATCGCAGACGCGAGGCGGCCGCGCGCACATCCGCCGGCGCCCCCGGCTGCAGCATCTCGACCAGCGAGGTGAGCGGGATGGTGGAGACGAATTCCTCCGCCTCGACGACACGCGCCCGGCCCCCCTCGATGGCCGTCAGGCTCTGGATGCGGCCGTCGCGGTGCGCGAGTCGCTCGACGCGGACCCCGGTCCGCACGCGATTGTCTCGCTCGATCTCCTCCTGCAATCGATCCGCGATCCTGCCGATTCCAAGCGCCGGGTAGAGGAACTCCCCCGCGAGGGTGGCCACCGTCTTCCCGCTCGATGCGAACAGGGCGTTCCGGATGACGGCGCCGAGCGACAGCCCCTGGATGCGTTGCTCCACCCATTCCGCGGAGATCCGGCGGCAGTCGATCCCCCACACCTTCTCGCTGTACCCCTTGAAGAAGGCGCGGAACAGGCTCCGGCCGAACCGGCTCACCACCCAGTCCTCGAGGGAGATCATCCGCGGATCACGGACCCGGCTCTTGAGGCGCGCGATCGCGTAGCCGGAGAGCATCCTGGCCGCCGCCGCCACGCCCAGACCCCGGATCGCTTTGGACGGCCGCAGAGGATAGTCGAAGTACGTGTCGCCGAGGAGAATCTTGCTCCGCCGGGCCACCCGGGCGAGCTCTTCCCCCATCAGCTCGCGCAGGAAGGCCTCGATCCGCCGGTCGGTCGTGAAGAACCGGTGCCCGCCCAGGTCGAAGCGGAAGGCGCCGCGCGCGACCGTCCTCGCCAGCCCCCCCACCGCGGAGTCACCCTCCACCACCAGCACGGACTGCCCAGCCCGCGCCAGGACGAGGCCGGCGGAGAGTCCCGCCAGCCCGCCCCCCAGGATGCAGGTGGTCACTCGGTCTTCCGGCCGTAGCCGCCGGCCCCCGCCCTGGCTCTCGGCTTTGGCTCGTCCTCGGACCGGCCGTAGCCGCCGGCCCCCGCCCTGGCTCTCGGCTTGCCCTCCTCCGCGGAGCCGCCGTAGCCCCCCGCCCCCGCCCTGGCTCTCTCCCCGGCTCCGGAGTAGCCGCCGGTCCCGCTCGCCTCGGCGGCGGGTCGCTCGGCGGCCGGGCGCTTCATGCCTGTCAGTGCGGAGACGCTGTAGCCGATGAGAAAGCTCGTCCATGCCACCACCACCAGCAACACGATCCACAGGCGCGTCTTCATGGCCGGCCCCTATGTCGCCTCCGTCTTCCTGATCTTCCACCGGTACGTGCCCCTCTCCATGACCCGCTCGAGGATCTCATCGCCCGCCGTATCGCACATCGCGGCGATCGATTCCGAGGAGGAGGGATTGTCGAACAGGACCTCCAGGGTGTCCCCCTCCTGGATCCTCTCGAGCGCCTTCTTCGTGTAGAGCTGTGGATGCGGGCACACGTACCCGGTGACGTCGAGGACAAACTCGCCAGCCGCCCGCTTTTCGAACTTCATCGCCATATCGGACCGTCCTCCGTTTCTGGGTGTCAGACCAGCTCGAACGCCGCTTCCTTGGCCATCTTCCGCTCGGTCCACCAGCTGAAGAACTTCACCCCCAGGTAGGCGCCGGCGATCATCCCGATGCCGAACAGCCAGCCCGAGACGTCGCCCTCGGAGACCCGCACGAAGAAGGCCCCGATGTTGCAGCCGAGACCGAGCCGGGAGCCGATCCCCATCAGCGCTCCGCCGATCATCGCCCACACGGCGAGCTCCCTGGTGGGGGCCTTCCACTTGAACTCGTTGTGGAGGAGCGCCATCACGGCGGCGCCGCCGATCAGGGCGAGGGACATCCAGTCGGCCGGGTTGATGAGGGGGTTGGGGATCCCGTTGTTGAGCCCGAAGAACACGTTGTCCATGTTCTCCCAGCCCAGCCTGTTGAAGACCCACCCCACCCACTGCGCCTCCTGCGTCGTCACGTACCAGTACCCCGGGTCGAACACCGTCCCCTTCGCGGAGATCCCGAACGTGAAGCCCATCCGAGTCATCAGCTCGCCGAAGTTCTCCACCCCGAACTTGACCCGCAGCCCTTTCATCACCAGCATGTGGAGCCCGGCGGCGATCCCCAGGAACAGCCCCGCGACGGCCGTCCGCTTCGACGCCAGGATCATGCCCCAGTAGCCGGCGAGCTCGACCCTGATCCCCCTCGCGGCCCGCCCCCCCTTGGTCCGCTTCTTCAGGAACGCCCTGCGCGCCCACACGACGTAGATCCACGCCAGGATCAACGCCGCCGGCACCACGATGCCGATCAGCACGTTCCCGACGTACGCCGCCAGGAACGGGTTGGCGATACCCGACAGATCCGCGAACGTCTTGACGGGCTGGTCCCACACGTAGCCGGCGAGATACTGGTCCATCCAGCCGTCCTCGACGTTGATCGCCGCCGGAAGGCCCTTGGCGACGGCCGACTCGCGCCAGGACTGCGGGGCCAGCCGGTTGGCCCATCCCCCGATGTCCACGAAGATCGCCTGCGTCACGCTGATGGACAGCACCACGAGCATGGCGCTGCCGTTCCCCTCCCCGGACTTGTAGAGGGAGCCGGACGCGCAGCCTCCCGCGAACACCATCCCCACCCCGAAGATGAGCCCGGCGATCACCGAATGCATCCCATAGGGCGCGGGATGGAAGGTGCTCATCCCGGTCGCCGTCACGAAGGCGGAGACGAAGCCGAACAGGACCATGGCGATCATGATCCCGACGGCCATCCGCGGGACCCCCACGGCAAAGAGGTCCCTGAACGCCGACGAGAAGCAGAACCGCCCGTACTGCAGGCACATGCCGTAAATGAAGCCGAACCACAGATACGCCGACAGGTAGATGTAGTATTCGCTCCACAGGTACGTCAGCACGCTGACCAGGGTCAAGAAGCCGATGATGCTGAAGGCCCACGTGTCGTTTCGCCTGTCGACGGCGTCCATGTCACCCCCTCCTCCCCGTCGGCGCCCACGCCACGGGAAGGTAGATCCTCACCAGCGTCTGGTACTGAAACCAGTCGTCCGACATCTGAAAGCTCCTCGCCAGGCGGCGGTCCGCGATCTTCCGCTCGACCGACTCCGGCAGGGACTCCTCGGCCCGCGCCGAGATGACGACCACGGCCGCATCCTCCCTCACGCTGCTCGCCCGGGAACCGTAGTAGCCGGGACTCCGGTGCTCCCAGGTGAACCTCAGCGGGGACTGTTCGATGGTGTCGGTGGGGGCGGGTGATTCCGGCCCGTCCTGGTACACGATCGACTTGCGGGTGAACAGATCGAGGAGCGGAACCGACACGGCCGGATTGATCCCGGACCGCCGTTGCGGCAGCGCCACCACCTCCACCGCCCCGGTCGGGACGGAGTCCAGGAACTCGCCCGCCTCCTTCAGGTTCACGGCGCTCACCCGCATCAGATGGGGCAGGTAGCCGAAGACGCCGATCGTCAACGAGGAGACGACAATGCAGGCCGCGGCGAACCGCCTGATCCTCTCGCTCCTGACCTCCCGCAGACCGTAACCCGCCAACAGCGCGAGCATCGGCAGCACGGGGACCAGATACCGGATCCGCTCCACCCGCAGCAGGGCCACCGGGAGCCAGACCCAGGCGATGATCGCGTACCTCCAGTCTCTTTTCCGGACCGCGACGACCCCCGAATAGAGCGCCGCGGCGGTGACGAAGGGATGAATCTGGAAGAGGAACGTGGAGGCCGCGCTCTCCTGCCACCGCCGGAGGCCTGGCAGCTGATAGCTCTGCAGCAGCCCGAGCTGCGCCGAGATCACGTCGTGCTTCAGGAGCACGACGACCCCGATGGCGAGGAGGGGAGCCAGCGCGATGACCGCGCCACGGCGCAGGATGAGCCGCGGTTCCCGCCCCAGGTGCACCACGACGATGACCGGCAGCACGGTCAGCCACAGCCAGGTGGAGTACTTCGACCACGCCGCCAGCGCCACCGCGGCCGATGCCGACGCGACCCACCGACCCCCGCCCCGCCGGAGGGCGCATGTGACGGTCAGCACCGCGAGCATGAACAAGAACATCGTCGGCACGTCCACCAGCATCAGCGGCACCTGCGTGAGGAGGTAGGGCATGCCCAGGAGCAGCGCCCCGGCGTACAGGCCGACCGTCCCGTCCCACAGGGTCTTCCCCAGCAGGTAGGTGAGCACGACCGTCCCGGAAAAGAGGAGCGTCGTCAGGACCTGCACCGCGACCCTCGTCTCTCCCCCCAGCGCGAACGTCAACCCGAAGAGCCCGGGCACGAGCGGCAGATCCGTCCACGCCCCGATCTCCCTGCCCCACCCCTCGACGAAGTGGGCGATCCCGTACATCAGCAGGTGCTTGGCCTGCGTGAAGTACCGCGCCGCATCCACGATCACCTCCGGTTCCCTCCAGAACGCCGCCCCAGCGAGGAAGGACGTCAGGGCCAGGACGGCCAGGGCGCGGCGCTCCGGGAGGCGCACCCGCGAGAGGGCGTATGCGACGAGGATGCCGGCGACGAGGAAGCCGGACATCCGAGCCAGGTCCGCGTCGGCGAACACCCACCGCCAGCTCGTCAGCCGGTTGTCGTCCGCCGCGCGAAAGACGAACTGGGTGAGAAACGCGGACAGGGTCAGCAGGGAGACCAGAGCGACGACGAGGGGGTCCGCGGGCTCTTCCCGCGCCGGGCTCACCACGAGATGACTCTGTCGTGGGCGCACATCTCCTGGACGATCCGCTCGTAGGGCATGGCCCGCTTCAACAGGTCGATGACCGTCACCTCGTGCTGCGGGGACTGCAGCGCGATGAGCCGGTCGCACACCGGTTCGCGTCCGTCCGTCAGGAGATAGAGGAGCGTCATGGCGCCGCCCCGCTACAGGACGATCACCCGGTCCGCGCTGTGGACCATCACGGCGTTGTGGTACTGGCTGCCGCAGACGATCTCCTTGGGCAGCCCCGCCGTCTCGACGCCGTGGCCCTTGGCGCTGTGCTCGCACACGCTCATGGCGACGCCGGGCAGCCGGCACAGCTCCGTGTAGGACGGGTCTCCGAGCAGCCGCGTGCCTGCATCCATGGCGAAGAGGGCCACCTCGTGCCCGCCCGCGACGGCGGCCGTCGTCAGGCCGACGATGTCCCGCAGATGCCGATCCGTGTTGACCAGGATGCCGAGCTTCATGGCGCGCCCTCAGTAGGGCAGCACGTGGTCGTACTCGACGAGCCTCCGCGCGACCTCCTCCGTGGGCAAGGACTCCATCCCCTCCACCGGCCCGGCGTCAGTCCAGATCTTCACCTCGAACTCCTTCATCGTCTCGAGGTGCTGGAGGGTCTCCTCGGTCTGCTCCAGCGGCCGATCCAGGACGTAGACATCGACCGCGTCGTCCAGGAGCAAGAGCCCGAGAGACATCCTCAGGGCCTCGCCCTGCCTGTCCCGCACGACCACGGCGATGCGCTTGCCCGCCATCTCCCCTCCGGGGCTCGACTCAGAAGTACAGGACCCGGTCCGCCTCCAGGCAGCGGTCGAGCACGCCGGCGACACCCACCATCCGGACCCCGTCGATCAGGTCCGCCTCCGTCATCTGTTCCAGGCCCACGGCGTGGGAGCACGCCAGGAGCTCCACCCCGGCGTCGCGGGCCTGATCGAGCCAGGTCTGGAGCGTCACCCCGCTCCCGGGCTCCAGCTCCACCTGCTCCGCCGCGCCCCTGCGGAGCTGGGTGACGCCCTCCATGCTGAACCAGACGGCCACCTGCATGCCCATGGCGGCGGCCGTCAGCGCGAAGAAGAGGGGCGCGTACGTCCTCTTCGGCGCGGCGAGCCCATGCGTCTGGAAGATCAGCAGGCGCGTCTCCGCCATCGGGCCTGTTACCGCGCCTCGGCCTTCTTCGGCTTCACCGCCTTCTCGAGCTCGTCCACCTGCCGCTCCAGGTCGTCGAGCCTCCTCAGCGCCGCGTTCACCTTGACGAAGTCGTAGTAGCTCGCGCTCTCGACCGGCAGGTCCGGGCGGCTCCCCCAGACGATCCAGGAGTCGTCGTAGTTCCTGACCTTCTCGAAGCCCAGCGACCGCAGCACGACATAGGTGAGCGTGGACCGGGTCCCGGTCTGGCAGTAGGCCACCACATCCTTCTTCGGGTCCAGGCCCTTGTAGATCTCCCGGAGGGCCTTTTCGTCCTTGAGGGCCATGCCGTCCCGGGTCGTCGCCTTCCCCTCGGCCAGCTTCTTCGCCGCCTCGGGGTCCGCCCAGTTCTGCTCGAAGGGGATCAGGGTGGCCCCGGGGATGTGGCCGCCGCGGAGGGCCCGGATGTCGTCTCCCGAGAACTCCTTGGACGTCCGGGAGTCCACCATCTGCACGCCGGGCTTCTTGAGGTTGGCCTTCACGTACTCCGTGGAGGCGTAGCGGTCGTCCCGCGCCTTGGCGACGAACTTGGCCGCCGGCAGCTTCCGCTCTTCGGCCGCCACCGGCTGCTTGGCCGCCTTCCAGTCATCGATGCCTCCCCAGTAGGCCCGGACCTTCTCCGCCCCCAGGTACTCCAGGATCCAGAACGGGACCGTCATGCCGGTGTCGCCCTTGGTGGCGTAGACGATGATCTCCATGTCCCGGCTGATGCCCGCCTCGCCGAGGATCTTCTCCAGCGTCTTCACGGGCAGGATCCGAGCGTCCACGTCCCTCAGCACCACGGCGGCTCCCCTGCCGCCGAGGGTGATGGCGCCGGGAATGTGCCCGGCGCTGTACGCCTTCCCGGCGCGGGCATCCAGAACGACCACCCCGGCCTTGTCCTTCTGCTTGGCCACGTAGGCCGTGTCCACGATCACCTCGGCCCCGAAGGCCCAGCCGGCCATGGACAGGACGAGCGCCAGCCCCATCCAGATTCCTGCCCTTCCGCTTCTACTCATGACGCTTCCCTCCTCTTTGCCCTTCCCCGCCCCGCGGCGAGCCCACGGCGGCGGAGAAGGGGCGTGCGGCCGATTCGCGTGCGAGCGGGGACATCGCCCGGCAGCCGCGGCGGGGCTATTACCCTCCGCAGGCTCCGGGACATGGCCCTGGAGAGTCTCAGGGGCGGGACGACATCGGCGGCGGTGAACTGTGTCACCGGGGTTCGTCCCGCGACCTCCGCATCGCCTCGGACTATGGCGTCTATGGTCGATCCAGGCCCAACAGCCACATCGGGAAGGATCGCGCCTGGCGAATCACCTCCCCCCGTTCGGAGCCTCGCGGACTCGACGGACCTGTCAACTCAAGTGTATTGACTCTAGGAAAACCCCGCGTCCGCCGTAGTCAATAGAGGACCCGAAGGATTTTCCCGGGTCGTTTGTCTCAGAACGGGGAAGGCTCACGGCCCTGCTGGGCTGCGCGGCGGACGGGTCCGCGCTCACTACTTCGCCTACTTGCACCGCGTTCCCCTGTCGGCCGGAGACGCATGGGCTGATCCTCGCCGGCGCCCGGTCGGCTGCCCCTGCTCCGCTCGCGAGCCTGCCCGCCGCTCGGCTCTGGCCTCGGGTCCCCGCGGTGGTCTAGAATCGGTCCCGCCTGTCGCGACCGACGGAGGAACACGGTGCCGCTCGCGCGGCGCCTTTCCACCGACCTCCACGAGGCGGTGCCCACACCATGGCTGTGACCACAGGAGGCCCCATGAACAAGATCGAGCGAGTGCGCGCGGCCCTGGCCGGCACGCCGATGGACCGTCCCCCCTTCACCATCTGGTACCACTTCGGCAATCAGCACGCGCCGGCCGAGCGCGCGGCCCAGGTGCACCTCGAGCTCTTCGAGCATTACGATCTGGATCTGCTGAAGGTCATGAACGACTACGACTACCCCATGCCGCAGGGGATGGAGGTCATGGCGACCCCGGCCGACCTCGGGAGGCTCGCCCCCTTCGATCCGCTGGAGACCCCGCTGGGCACCCAGCTCCGGGCCATCGAGCAGATCGCCCGGGCGCTCGCGGGCAAGGCGCTCTTCGTGGACACGCTCTTCAACGCCTGGAACACGCTCCGGCGCAACCTCGTCAAGGAGGCCATGCCGGCCCTCATGAGCGAGCATCCGAAGGCGCTCGCCGCCGCCCTCCGCGTGGTGAATGACAACCTCATCCGCTACGCGCGCGCCACCCTCGAGCGCGGCGCCTCCGGGATCTTCTTCTCGGTGCCGGCCGCGGCCGAGAGCCTCACGCGCGAGCAGTTCGAGCGCTTCATGCGCCCCCTGGACCTCGAGCTGCTCGAGGCCGTGCGCGGACTCGGCGAGTGCCACATCCTGCACGCCCACGGCGAGGCGCTCTACCTCGACCGGCTCCTCGACTATCCCGTGCACGCGCTGTCCTGGTCCGACCTCCACGGCGGGCCCACCATCGCCGAGGCCCGGACGCGCACGGCGCTCACGCTCATGGCGGGCGTCGACCACGTGGGCTTCCCCTACGTCTCGGCCGGGGTGATCCGGGAGCAGGTGAGGCGCGCCCGCGCCGAGGCGGGCCCCACCGGGTTCATCGTGGCCCCGGGCTGTGCCGTGCCGACGTACAGCTTCCCCCCGCTGATCACCGCCGCCCGCGACGCCGCGCGGGGCTGACGGCCCGGGATCAGTACGGAAGGCCGTCCCCCGGGCCGGAGGCCTGAGCCTCGGCGGGCGACCAGACGAACACGGCGGCGGTCTTCCTGAACGGAGCGATCAATTCCCCGCTGGCTGATAGAAGACGTTCCCTGAGAAATCCCTCGAGGTAGGCGCGGGGACCTGACCCCTGGAGCCCCATGTAGGTCATCCAGAAGTCGCAGGCCTCCTCGAGATCGATGAAGGGCTGGTCCGAGGAGTACTCGCAGAGCGTCACCCGGGGCGCCATGCCGAGGGCGCGGAGCCCGCCGAGCGTCTCGTCGGCGTGGCTCCGGTGCTCGTAGGGCCGGCCCAGGAGAGCCGGGTACAGCTCCCGGTAGAAGAACTTGTCCTGGTCCTCCGGGCGGGGCGCGTCCCGGATCAGCACCACCAGCCGGCGCGCGAGCCGTTTCGCGTCGGCCAGGAAGGGCGAGTCCGCGTTGAGGAGCCCGCCCACGTGGGCACAGACGACGAGGTCATGCCGCTCCACGGGAACCTCGCCCCATGCCGCCTCGATCACCGTCACGCCACCGAGCCCGGCCCGGGCGGCGGCCTCTCGGAGCGCTCTCGCCATGGCCGCCGAGGGCTCCACCGCCGTGACCCAGCCCATCCGCCGCGCCAGCGGCAGCGCCAGCGCCCCGCAGCCGGCTCCCACGTCGAGGGCGCTCTTGCACTCATCGAGCGCCGGCCCGATGACGGCCAGCACTCTGGGCGCGAAGTCGCTCCGCGCCACGGCGCGCGCGTACCAGGCCACCGTCCGCTCCGTCCAGAACTCGGAGTGCGGCATGCCGCGACCGCCGCGCCTGAGGGTGAGGCTCAACGAGCTCCGCCGAGCGCCGCGATCAGCCGCTCCACCGCCGCCTCCGCCCAGGCGATGGAGGCCGTCTTGCCCTGCTCGGCCTCCACGGCCGCGAACTCGCGGGACAGGGTCCGGACGGCCTGATCGTCCAGCACCGCATCGGCCAGCGGGAAGAGGATCCCGTTCTCCTTGTCGATGTGTTGCCTCAGGAGCTCCACGTACTGCCTGGCCTTGGCGGCACGATGGGCGGGCTCGCCTGCGGCCATGGCGGCGATCAGGGCGCGGCCCTGCACGTGCTCCTCGAGCATCACGGCGATGGGACCGCCTTCTTGCGGGACCCCGTGCTTGACCATGGCCGGGAACAGCAGCTGCTCCTCCTTGGCGTGGTGATTGCGGTCGGCGAAGGCGCGCAGCCACTCGACCAGCTCCTCCCACCAGCCGGCCGGCAGCCCCCCGCTCCCCTTGAGCCGGCCGGCGCCGCGCTCCAGAGTATCCAGCGCGCGCAGGATCACGCGGTGCTCCTCGATCAAGACCTGGGTCGGTGAGTGCATGCGTGGCTCCCCTCTCTCGGGTCCAGAGGTGTCAGGGGACGGGGCGTCAGGGCTCGGCCCGAACCGCCAGGCCGTGCGGACGAGGCGCGACCTTGAGCGTGCCGAGCACCGCGCGTCGCGCGCCGTCCACCATCGTCACGGTGCTGGAGGTGTGGTTGGCGACGAAGAGCGTCCCTCCGGCCGTGGCGGCCACATGGTAGGGCTCGACGCCCACGGGTACCGTGGCGACCACCTTCCGCTCGGCGAGGGACACGGCCAGCACGCTCTTGAGCCCGTGATCGCTGAACCACATCTCCGCGGCTGCGATCGGCACGGCATTCCCGTCGCGGCCGCGCTTCGGAGAATGGAACGGGTACTGGCCAACCGAGATGGAACCGACGACCTTCCGCGAGGCCACATCGAGGATGTCCACCCGCGGGTCCGGGATGTGGGTGAAGCCGGAATTGGTCACCCACGCCAGCCTGCCGTCGGGGCTCAGGGTCACGTCATGGGCATTGGCCCCGGTGTCGATCCACGTCACCTTTCCCGTGGCGAGGTCCACGACGCCGACCCGCGGGTCGCCCGGCCGATACGGCCGGTTGGTGATCGTGAGCCACAGCTCGCGGTCGTCAGCGCTCAGAGACAGGTCGTGCTGGGCGCGACCGATCTTGAGGGGCGCCTTGACCTTCCACGTCCCGACCTCCACGACGCTCACGAAGGTCTCGGTCTCGTGGCCGACGTACAGGGTGCGGCTGTCGCTCGTGAACGCCACGTCGTGCGTCTGACGGCCGAGCTTGAGCCGCGCGGCCTCGGCCAGCGTCTGCGTGTCGATCACCGACACCTCCCCGGAGCGCCGATCGCTGGTCGCGACCCAGCGCCCGTCGGGCGAGATGCCGAGGTTGTGGGGCTCCCGCCCGACGGGGATGCTCTTGAGGAGCGTGAGATCGGGCACGGCGCCGCGGTACACGCCGACGGTGTCCGTCTTCTCGGAGGTGACGAAGAGCGTGACCTCCTCCTGGGCAGCCGCCGCTCCGCCGGCGGCGATCAGGACGATCGCCGCCACCACCGCACCCGCGACACGCGTGATCATATCTTGAACAGCTCCCGCGCGTTGTCGCGGATCAGCTTCTGCCGGGCTTCCGGCCTGAGGCCCAGCCCGTCCACCTGGTCGAGGCTCTCCTTCCACGCCAGCCCGTTGGTGCCCCACACCGCCCGGTCCATGCCCATGCGGCTGTTGATGAAGTTGAGGATCTCGGGCTTGAGATACTTCGGCATCCAGGCGTCCACGCCGAACCACACGTTGTCCCACTTGTAGCAGACGCTGATCAGCTCCTCCACCCAGGGCCAGCCCGTGTGCGCGCCCAGGATGCGCAGCGTCGGGAAGTCGCAGGCGATCTGGTCGAGATACATCGGCCGCGCGTGCTCGCTCGGCATGGACTCGAGCACGTGCCCCACCTGCATGGACACCGGCACGTCCAGCTCGACGCACTTGGAGTAGAGCGGGTACATCTTCCGGTCGTGCAGCGGGATGTCGAAGCCGTAGATGTGGACGTAGACGCCCTTGAAGTTGTGCGTCTTCACGGCCAGCTCGATCTCGGCCAGGCTCTCCTTGATGCGGAAGGGGTTGTAGCCCGCCAGCCCCACGAAGCGGTCCGGGTACTTCTCGGTGTACTGCGTCACCTCCTCCAGCGAGGTGTCCATGTACATCCACTTGTTCCAGTACGACCACATCTTGGTCTGGGTGATGAAGACCTTCTCCACCTTCGCCTCGTCCATCTTCGCGAGCATCGTCGGGATGGACTCGAACTGCGGCAGGCTGCCGATGGCGCGCTCCATGCGGCAGATGAGCTCCCCCTTCTTCGCGTCGGTCCACTTGGCGATGAACTCCGGCGTCGCCACGTAGTACATGATGTCGATGGCCTGCGGTCTGTCGCTCATTGCAGTCTCCTTTCGTCGTTTCGGCATGAGTCCATCAGGAGCGCGGCCTGCGCTCGGGTGTGACGCCTCAGGGGCCGCCCGCGTGGCTGCGGCGGAGGGCGCCGATCAGCAGCAGCGCCACGCCGACCAGCAAGGGGATCCAGTACCCCGGAACCTGGAAAGCTCGGACCAGCACGATGACAGCGCCGATCACGGTCAGGATCACCCCGGCCATCATCATGCCCTTCCCCGAATGCCCGCACAGCATGGCGTGTCCCTCCTCCTGTCGCGGCTCAGACCATCGTCAGGCCACCGGAGACGCTGAGGGTCTGGCCGGTGATGAAACCCGCCGCGGGCGAGGCCAGGAAGGCCACGGCGCCGGCGATGTCCTCGGGCTGGCCCACGCGGCCCAGCGGGATGGCGCGGGTGACCGCCTCGATGACCCTGGCCGTCTTCTCCGATTGCTGCCGGATCCCCTCGAGCAGCGGCGTCTCCGTGAGCCCGGGGCACACCACGTTCACGGTGATCTGGTAGCGCGCCATCTCCCGGGCCAGCGTCTTGGAGAAGGCGATGATGGCCCCCTTGGTGCCGGCGTACACGCTCTCCCCCGTGGAGCCCACGCGCCCGGCGTCGGAGGCGATGCTGATCACCCGCCCGGTCCCGCGCTTGACCATGTGCGGGAGCGCGGCCTTGCAGACGTACAGCACGCTCTTGAAGTTGATGGCGATGATCTTGTCCCAGGTCTCTTCCGCGGTGTCGAGGAACATCTCCATCTTGTCCCAGCCGGCGTTGTTCACCACGATGTCGAGCTGGCCGAACTGCGCCACCACCTGCTCGACGGCGCCCTCCACCTCCGGGCGCTTCGTGAGGTCCACGCCGACCGCCAGCCCCTTCATCCCCCAGGCCTCGATCTCCCGGCGCACGCCCTCGGCGCTGTCCGCCAGGATGTCGAGCACCGCCACCTGGGCCCCCTCCTGGGCCAGCGCGAGCGCAATGGCCCGGCCGATGCCCCTGCCCGCGCCCGTCACGAGCGCCGTCTTCCCCCTGAGCGTCGTGCTGCCGTTCATGTGCGTCTCTCCTCTCTCACCGGTTCTTCCACACGGGTTTGCGCTTCTCGACGAAGGCGCGCAGCCCTTCCTCCGCGTCTTCCGTCGTCATGAGCTCGGTGTGGTACAGCTCCTCGAGCGCCGAGAGCCCCTGTTCGAAGTCCACGCCGAGGGCCTCCTTCACCGCGCGCTTCGTGTAGCGCAGCACCACCGCGCTCTGGGAGGTGACGCGGGCCAGCTCCTCGCCGACGGCGGCCGCCAGGGCCTCCGGCGCCACCACGCGGTCGACGAGGCCGATCCTGAGCGCCTCGCCGGCCGTGATGACCTCGCCCGAGAGCAGAAGCCGGAGGGTGCGGCTGAGCCCCACGCGCTTCGGGTAGTGCACCGCCGCGATGGGCGGGAAGACGCCCACCTTGATCTCGGGCTGGCCGAATGTGGCATTGTCCGTGGCGACCACCACGTCGCAGAAGGTCGCCAGCTCCGCCCCCCCGCCCAGCGCCGCGCCCTGCACCGCCGCCACCGTGAGGCAGTCCACGGCGTGGAGCCGCCGGAACACCCCGTGGAAGGCGTCGATCATGAGCCTGGCGCGCTCCCCGATGTGATCCTCGACGCTCACCCCCGCCGAGAAGGCCTTGCCTTCCGCGGCGAAGACGAGCGCCTTGACGCCGGGCCGCTCGCCGGCCGCCTCGATGGTCTGCGCCAGCTCCTCGATCATGTCGATGGTGAGGATGTTCAGCGGGGGGCGGGCGAGCGTGATCCGGACGACCTCGCCCTCGTCCGCGTATCGGATGAACCGGCCGTCGCTCATCGGCATGTCCTCCCTGCGTCACTTCCGCAAGTCGAGCACGCGCTGGGCCTTGCCCGCGCTCCGCTCGATGGTCTTCGGCGGCACGACGGTGACCTCCACCGTCACGCCGATCATCTCGTGGATCTTCCGCCGCGCCACGGCGCCCAGCGCGGCCAGCGCCTCCTTGCCCGCCTCGGCCACGTTGCTGCGCGCCTCCACCCGGACCTCGAGCGTGTCCAGCGCGGTGTCGCGCCTGAGCACGAGCAGGTAGTGCGGCTCGAGATCCGGCACCTGCAGGAGCGCGTGCTCGATCTGCGAGGGGTAGACGTTCACGCCCCGGAGGATCAGCATGTCGTCCGTGCGCCCCGTGATCCGCCCGATGCGCGAGAGCGTGCGGCCGCAGGGACACGGCTCGGTGGTGAGCGTCGTGAGGTCCCGCGTCCGGTAGCGGAGCAGCGGGAGCGCCTCCTTGGTGAGGGTGGTGAAGACCAACTCTCCGGTCACGCCGGGCGGCACCGGCTCGAAGGTCACCGGGTCCAGCACCTCCGGCAGGAAGTGATCCTCGGCCACGTGCATGCCCTGCTTCTCCGGGCACTCCACGGAGACGCCGGGTCCGATCACCTCCGACAGGCCGTAGATGTTCAGCGCCATGATGTTGAGCCGCGCCTCGAGGGCGTCCCGCATCCCCTCGGTCCAGGGCTCGGCGCCGAAGAAGCCCACCCGGAGCTTGAGGTCCTTGGGCGCGATCCCGGCCTCTTCCAGCGCCTCCGCCAGGTACAGCCCGTAGGAGGGCGTGCAGCAGAGCACCGTGCTCCCGAAGTCCTTGAGCGCCATCAGCTGGCGGTCGGTGAAGCCGCCGGAAATCGGGATCACCGCGGCGCCCACCCGCTCTCCGCCGTAGTGGAACCCGAGTCCGCCGGTGAAGAGGCCGTAGCCGTAGGCGTTGTGAAGCACGTCGCTCCGCCCGACCCCGCCCATCATGAGGGTCCGCGCCATCACCTCGCTCCAGGTATCCATGTCCCCCCGGGTATAGGCCACGACGGTGGGTTTGCCGGTGGTGCCGGAGGAGGCGTGGATGCGGACGATCTCCTCCATGGGCACCGCCAGGAGCCCGAACGGATACGTGTCGCGGAAATCGGTCTTGACGGTGAACGGCAGGTGACGCAGATCGGCCAGCGACCGGATGTCCCCCGCCGTCACTCCCGCCGCGCGGAGGCGCTCGCGGTACAGCGGGACGCGCTCGGCGGCCCGCGCGATCTGCCGGTTGAGCCGCGCGACCTGGACGCGCGCGAGCTCTTCGCGGGGCATCCGCTCGACGGCACTCGGATCCGTCATACCCGTGACTCCTCCCTGACAGGCTCGCGCCCGTGGGCGCGGCTTCCGACGCGTTCCTGGAGCGCCTCCCAGCGCAGATCCACGTCGGCCTGGATCGCGGCGACGTCCGCGTCCGACAGATGCGCGAAGCGCGCCTGTGGCCGCAGGTACTCGGCGACGGGGATCCCGGCGGGCTGATGCGTGATCCGGTAGCGCGTCCCGCCCTCGATCTCGTAGAGCGGCACGGCGCGCGACTCCACGCCGAGACGCAGCACCCGGAGAGAGGCGTCGTCGGCGATCCCCC
>MGBT01000169.1 GCA_001788395.1 Candidatus Rokubacteria bacterium GWA2_70_23 | reverse complement strand
CCCCCTCCCCGCTGAGTTCCGCGAGGCGTGCCGGGGCCGGGGATGCCCTCCGAGACCCGTGGGGTAGCGTGGTCGAGGCGTGCGCCCGGGCCCCGGCGCGCCGACGCTGAGTCGGGCGGGGGGACGCGTCAGGCGGAGGGGTCGCGGGCCACCTCGGCCCGCCAATGCGCGAGCAGATGCGCCAGGCTCTCCTCGAAGGGGTGGCGCGGCTGCCAGCCCGTGGCCTTGACGAACTTGTCCACGTTCGGGATCTGCAGCGTCACGTCGGCGGGGCGCAGGAGGCGCGGGTCGAGCCGCGTCTGGATCGGCGTGTCGGCCAGCGCCACCAGGCGGGCCAGCACGCCGCCCACCGTCATGGTGGTCGCGCCGCCGATATTGTAGGCCTCCCCCGGCTCGCAGTGGCCGAGCGCCTCCCAGTACGCGCGCATGGCGTCGCGCACGTCGAGCATGGTGCGGACGGAGTCCAGGTTGCCGTGCACCAGCTCCGCCTGGAGCCCCCGCTCGATGCGCGCCACCTGGCGCGCGAAGGCCGTGGCGAAGAGATCCGCGCGCCGCGGGTTGAGGTAGGTGAACATCCGCGTGCGGATGATGCGCATCCCGTAGCTCAGGAAGTAGCTCCAGCCCAGCATGTCCTGCGCCGCCTTGGAGACGGCGTAGGGGCTCGCCGGGCGCATGGGCGTGTCCTCGTCGATGGGCAACCGCGCGGGGTCCACCACGCCGTACACCTCGGAGGTGCTGCAGAGCTGGATCGTCGGGTCGAGGCCCAGGAGCCGCACGGCCTCGAGGAGGTGATTCGTGCCCAGGATGTTGTCGGCGAGCACGGCGCTCGGCGTCACGAACGATGCGCGCACGTTGGCGTGGGCCGCCAGGTGGAAGATCGCCTCGGGCCTCACCTCGCGGAGCACCGCGAAGGTGGAGCCGAAGTCGCGCAGGTCGGCCTCGTGCACCGTCACCCGCTCGATGATGCGGGCGAGGTTGTTCCGCGTGGTGCTGTGCCAGCGGGAGAGCCCGTGCACCTCGACCTCGGGGTGGCTCTCGACGATGTGCTCGGCGAGATAGCTCCCGCCGGACCCGCCGATGCCGGTGATGAGCACCCGCTGGAACGACCGCACCGCGCGCGCCACCGCCGGCCCTACGACTGTCCCACGGGCAGGTCCGGCCGCTCGTAGAAGATCACGTGGCTGCCGATGGACTCGAAGCGGAAGGGCACCTGGAGAAGCCCGCCGAGCGCCGCGGCGACACCCGCTTGCGACTCCGGCGGGGCGAAGAGCAGGAGGAAGCCGCCTCCGCCGGCGCCGATGAGCTTGCCGCCCGTGCAGCCGCCCCGCCGCGCCCGCTCGTAGAGCTCGTCGATATAGGGCGTGGAGATCCGGCCGGTGAGACTCCGCTTGAGCTGCCAGCCCTCGTCCAGCAGCTTGCCGAAGTCGCCGAGGCCGTGCGGGCTCTTCAGGATGTTGATCGCCTCGTCCACCATCTGGTGCATCACCCGCAGCTCGCGCGCCTTCTGCGGAGACACGCTGACCTGCTCCGCGGCGATGTCGGAGGCGGTGCGCGAGAGCCCGGTGAAGAAGAGCATGAGGTGGTCCTGCAGCGCGTTGAGCCGCTCCCAGGTGATCATGATGGGCGAGGTGCGGAACTGGCCCTCGCCCCAGAAGTCGACGCGGTTGAAACCACCGTAGGCGGCGATGACCTGGTCCTGGCAGCCGACGTGCTCCTTCAGCCGCTCCTGTTCGATCAGGATCGCCTCGCGCGCGAGCCGCTCCTTGCCCGCCATGACCCCGCGCAGCCCGTGTAGCGCGTTGAGGACGCCCACGGTGAAGGCGCTGCTGGAGCCGAGGCCCGTGCGGGCCGGGAGGTCGCCCTGGTGGTGGAGCTCGATGCCTTCCGTGACGCCGAGGACGCCCAGGGCCTCGCGCACCACCGGGTGCTGGATCTCCTCGCGCTCCTGGACCAGCTCGATCTGGGACCAGACCACGCGGCTCTTGTGGCTGAAGAAGGGCGGCAGGTAGCGGCAGGAGATGTAGCAGTACTTGTTGATCGTGGTGGCCAGCACCGCGCCGCCGTGCTCGCGGAACCAGACCGGGTAGTCGGTGCCCCCGCCGAAGAACGAGACGCGGAACGGCGTCCGGCTGATGATCATCGCGGTCGCCTCCTCTCCTCGCTACGCATGCTTCCGCTCGAGGCGGTGGCTCGCCATCTCGCGCACATGCGCGGCCGTCTCCGGCCCGAACTTCCGCCCCACCATCTGCAGGTACTCCGGCCGGTTGAAGTAGATCTCGAAAGCGCGGTCGCGGAAGCGCAGGACCTCGGCCGCCGAGACGAACTTCGTCGGCAGCGGCAGCGTGTCCACCGAGTGCTGCGAGTAGCCGCTCCAGGTCGCGGGCAGCGGCCACCCTTCCTCGATCGCCATGTCGTAGAGCCGCGAGCCTGGATAGGCCATGGCCGAGTAGAAGTTGGCGAACTCGCAGTTGAGCTCGCAGGCCAGGTCCAGCGTGGCCTGCATCGTGTCGTGGTCGTC
The DNA here is from genome assembly GCA_001788395.1 of Candidatus Rokubacteria bacterium GWA2_70_23. Classification (GTDB taxonomy): domain Bacteria; phylum Methylomirabilota; class Methylomirabilia; order Rokubacteriales; family CSP1-6; genus UBA12499. The sequence goes on along the minus strand of MGBT01000169.1, from coordinate 3,472 downwards.
GTCCGGGAGGCCGAAGATGTAGTTGCCGATGACGTGGATCCCGGCGGCCTGGATGGCGCGGACCGTGGCGGCGATGTCGGCGCGCCCGAACGTCTTCTGCGCCCCGTCGCGGACATGCTGGCTGCCCGACTCGATCCCCAGCGCCAGCCAGTTGATCCCCGCGCGCTTGAGCCGGTCGAGGATGCGCTCCTTCACGGTGTCCACGCGGGCATAGGCCCAGATGTTCAGGTCGTGCCCCCGCTCGATGATCCGGTCGCAGACGCTCTCCACGTGCTGGTAGTTGAGCACGAACATCTCGTCCAGGATCTTGATGTTCCGCACGCCGTACTTCGAGACCAGCAGGTCGATCTCCTCGATGACGCTGCCGGCGCCGCGATAGCGGTAGCCGGGCTTGCCGAAGGGCGAGTTGATGCAGCAGAAGGTGCACTTGAAGGGGCAGCCGAGGCTCGTGTAGATCGAGGCGTAGGGCTGGCGCCGGTCGAGGGCGCCGAAGCAGTGCCAGTTATGGGCCCGGTACTTCGGCACGGGCAGAAGGTCCCAGGCCATCTGCGGGAGGTCGCGGTCCAGGTTGTCCAGGAGCGGGGCCGGGGGCGTGGAGCGCAGGGCCTCGCCCTCCCGATACCAGAGCCCAGGGACCTGGTCATAGCCCTTCCCGCCGGAGCTCAGCGCCTCGAGCAGCCCCACGATCGTGTGCGGCCCCTCGCCCTGGCAGACGAAGTCGCATGCCTCGTCCCTGAGCGTGCGCTCGGCGAGCGCCGAGACGTGCCCGCCAACGAGGAGGGTCGGAATGCCGGGCGCGCGCTGCCGGAGCGCGGCGCAGATGCCCCCGGCCGCCGGCATGGTCTGAGTAGAGGCCGACGGCTGGTGGCCGAAGACCACGACGACGGCCAGCCGGGGCGCGAGGTCCGCGATCCGCCCGGCCGCCTCGGCGGGCGCGAGATCGTCGGCCTCGGCGTCCACGATCTCCACCGAGTAGCCCCGGGCGCGCGCGAAGGTCGCCATGAGCCCCGCCCACACGGGCGGCTCGATGGCGGTCAGCGTCGAGCCGAGGCGCTGGTACACCTCCATGCGGCTGCCGGGCTGGACGAGCACCAGGTCGAGGCGGCCCCGATCAGACATTGGCGTAGCCCTGGCGGCGGACCACCTGGTAGCCCTTGATCAGCTCGGCGATGCCGGCGTCGAGGGACACCTCGGCCCGGAAGCCGGTGGCCTCGATCTTCGCGTTGCTCACGATGTAGTTGCGCTGGTCCGGGTCGCGCCCCACCGCGGCGTCCTGCCAGGAGAAGCGCGGCACCTGCTTGCGGATGGCCTCGCACAATTCGCGCTTGGACAGGTTCGCCTCGCTGAGCCCCACGTTGTAGGCCTGCCCGCGCAGGCGCTCCCAGTGGCCGAGGCAATGGCTGACGGCGCGGGCCACGTCCCGGACGTGGACGTAGTTGCGCTTGAAGTCCCCCTCGAAGAGGACCACGAACCCGTCGGTGATGGCGCGGTAGGTGAAGTCGTTCACCAGGAGGTCCAGCCGCATGCGGGGGCTCACGCCGAACACCGTCGCCAGCCGGAGAGCGATGGTGCTGGGCGCCGCCAGCACCGCGCACTCGGCCTCGACCTTGAGCCGGCCGTAGAGCGAGACCGGCCGCAGAGGCGTCTCCTCGGTGCAGAAGACATCCCGCTCGCCGACCCCGTAGCCGCTGTTGGTGTTGGGGAAGATCATCCGCTGCTCGGCGCGCTTCATCTCGAGGATCATCAGGACGGCCTCCAGGTTCACCGTGCGCGCCGCCACCGGATCGCGGTCGCAGGCGGGCGCGCCCGTGAGACAGGCCAGCGGCAGGATCGCCTCCGCCTCGCGCAGGTGCTCGGCCACCAGCGTCCGGTCCCTGGCATCACCACGGACGATGGTGAGTGCCGGCTCGTGGCAGCAATCGAGCAGCGAAGCCTGTCCGTACATGAAGCTGTCGATGACGGTGACCTCATGGCCTTCGTGAAGGAGGTGAGGCACCAGCACCGCGCCGATATACCCCGCACCCCCGGTGACCAGGATCCTCATCCCCGCTCCTCGCCACGGCCATTCGGAGACCTCTCCCGTGACCCGTTGACGGGGACGGGCCTGCGAGGCGGGCGGGGAGCCGCGCGGCGCGCTCGCTCGCCCGCATCCCGCCCCTGAGCGCTCTTCCGGGGGGTTGTCATCGCTTCCCACCCTCCGTGAGCCCTCTCCGTTCCAGCATCCGTCTGGTCTTCTGCAGGTCGGCGGCGATGAGCTTCTCGTCGGGCAGGACGGTGCGGTATATTGCAGACGCCGTCTGCAATTTCTCGGGAGGGTACATCAAGTAGAACGCTCTCATCTGAAAGAGATTTCGCCAGCCGAAACCGCGTCCGAAGCGAGCGCTCAAGTCGGTGGCCAACCGCTTCAGCAGGTCTTCGCCGTACTCCGCCCGCGCCTTCCCCTGCTGTTCGTGCTCCACGATCCGCCGGCCGATCTCCCAGTAGGTGGCGGTCATGATGGCGTTGACGGCGCGGGCCGAGGCCCGCCGGGCCGCCTCCAGAACGTCGGCGATGCCGCCGACAAGGTCGCCGTAGAGGCCAGGCCCCTGGCGCGCCGGCGCTGCGGTCCGGGTCGCCGGCCGGAGCGCCTCGCCCGGTTTCGGGGCGACCCTCTTCCGGTTCACGACTCCCCTTCCTCGAGCAGCTTCTCGAGACCCCTCCTGATCTCGGCCTCGATCGCCAGCACCGCGCCGATGTACCCCGTCCCCCCGGTGACCAGCACCCTCATGCGCTGCTACCCGGTCGCACGGAGCCGGTGAACGCCAGGGCCCGGGGGGTCCGCCCTCCGGGCCCCGGCGCGGCGCGGTCAAGGGATCTCGCGCGACTCATCAAGGCTCCGGGGGCACGGCCAGGACGACGTCGGCGATGCGGTCGATGTCGTCCACGGTGAGCCCCGGATGGTTCGGTAGCATGAAGCTCCGCTCGTGGATCTCGTCGGCCACCGGGAAGGGCTGCGCGCCGTAGCGCTCCACCCAGAACGGCTGGCGCGACATGTTCCCCCCGCCCAGCGGGCGCGTCTCGATGCCGTGGGCGTCGAGGGCCTGCCCGATCCGGTCCCGGTGCTCGAGCGAGGCGGCCAGCGCCACGAAGGAGATGCTGCAGATGGTCGCCCGCGGGTTCCGCTGGCACGTGAAGCCGCGGGCCCCGGCGAAGCGCGACAGGTAGGCCGCGTGATTGTCGATGCGACGGGCGACGACGCGGTCCGCCCGGGCCAGCTGGCTGAGGCCGATGCGCGCGTTGAGATCGGTTGAGCGGACGTTGAAGCCGGGATAGTAGAAGGTGAAGCGGCGGTTGAACTCGAGAACCCCGTGCTTCCGCGCCTGCATCGCCTCCTTCTCCGGCGAGAGGTTCTTGGGCCAGCCGTGGCTGCGGATCTGCAGGAGGATGTCGTGGAGCGCCTCGTCCCCCGTGCAGACCATGCCGCCCTCGATGG
>MGBT01000168.1 GCA_001788395.1 Candidatus Rokubacteria bacterium GWA2_70_23 | reverse complement strand
GGGATCAGGGCGCCAGATGATCTCGCTCTCGTCCATGCGGGTCAGGTCCTCTCGCTCACGTGCGGGTTCACTCCCCGGGCTGCATGAAAGGATACGCGAAGTGGGTGGGCGGCACGAAGGTCTCCTTCACCGTCCGCGGGCTCACCCAGCGGAGCAGGTTGAGCACGCTCCCTGCCTTGTCGTTGGTGCCAGAGGCCCGCGCCCCGCCGAAGGGCTGCTGCCCGACCACGGCCCCCGTGGGCTTGTCGTTGATGTAGAAGTTGCCGGCCGCATGGGTGAGGGCTTCCGTCATCCTCGCGATGGCCGCGCGGTCCCGGGCGAAGATGGCGCCCGTCAGCGCGTAGGGCGTCCCCTGGTCGCAGATGGCCAGCGCCTTGTCGAGATCCTGGTCCGCGTAGACGTAGACCGTCAGCACGGGGCCGAAGATCTCTTCTCTCATGAGACGCATGTCCGAGGTCTTCGCCAGGACCACGGTGGGCTCGATGAAGTACCCCGTGTGGTCGTCGCAGCCGCCGCCGCGGAGCAGCTCGGCGTCGGCCGAGCCGCGCGCGTGCTCGATGTAGCCGCGGATGTTCTCGAAGGCCGCGCGGTCGATGACCGCCCCCATGAAGTTGGTGAAGTCCGCCACGTCCCCCAGGCGGATCTCGGCGATCTGGTCGAGCAGGCTCTTCCGGAGCCCCGGCCACAGCGAGGCCGGGATGAAGGCCCGCGAGGCGGCGGAGCACTTCTGCCCCTGGTACTCGAAGGCGCCGCGCACGAGCGCCGTGGCCAGCGCGCCCACGTCCGCCGAGGGATGGGCGAAGACGAAGTCCTTGCCGCCCGTCTCGCCGACGATCCGGGGATAGGAGCGGTAACGCCGGATGTTCCGCCCCACCGTCTCCCACATGCCCCGGAACGTTCCCGTGGAGCCGGTGAAGTGGATGCCGCAGAGATGCGGCGAGGCGAGTGCTGGATCCCCGACCTCCGCGCCCGAGCCCGGCACCAGGTTGATGACGCCCGGCGGGAGCCCGGCCTCCTCCAGCAGCGCCATGATGAAGTGGGCGGAGTAGACCGCGGAGGAGGCCGGCTTCCACACCACCGTGTTGCCCAAGAGGGCGGGCGCCGTGGGGAGGTTGCCGGCGATGCTGGTGAAGTTGAACGGGCTCACCGCGAAGACGAAGCCCTCCAGCGGCCGGTGCTCGAGCCAGTTCCACGTGCCCGGCGCCGAGAGCGGCTGCTGGCGGTAGATCTCCTGCATGAAGGAGACGTTGAAGCGCCAGAAGTCGATGAGCTCGCAGGCCGCGTCGATCTCCGCCTGATGCGCGGTCTTGGACTGCCCCAGCATGGTGGCGGCGTTGAATACCTGCCGCCAGGGCCCGGCGAGGAGGTCGGCCGCCTTGAGGAACACCACCGCGCGCTGCTCCCAGGCCATGCGGGACCAGGGACCATGCGCCTCGCGCGCGGCCTCGACGGCGCGGGCGACCTCGGCGGCGCCTGCCTTGTGCCAGCGGCCGAGGACATGGTGATGGTTGTGGGGCATGACGGCATCGCCAACGCGGCCGGTCTCGACCTTGCGGCCGCCGATGCGCGGGGTGATCTCGACGATCTCCTTCGACATCCGCTCGAGCTGGGCTCTCAGGGCGCGCCGCTCGGGGGTGCCCGGACCATAGGAGAGAACGGGCTCGTTCCGGGGACTCGGGACGCTCACGAGTGCATTGGCCATGGCTTGCGCCTCCTCCACATAACCGGTGCGCCGGATGGACTGCCACGATGGTCCGGCCGCGGCGCGCGGCCGGATCGGGCGCCCCCGCGCCGGCACCGCCAGTGTATCTCGAATCAGTGCTTGGGAATCCTCGGGGACCATGAGACACTCTCTGTGACCCGATAGCGACTCCGAGAGTCCGAACGGCGGTATCCCCGGCAATCCCCACCGTTCCCGCATCTTCACGCCGGCTGTTTCCACGGCGCGACGTCCCTGCTGCTGCAGGTTCTCGCCTCGACAAGGACACCCCCTTCATGCCCTTCACCACCCTTGGTTTGCACCCCGACCTGCTGCGCGGCGTCGCCGCGCTCGGGTTCACGCGTCCCACGCCCATCCAGGCCGACGCGATCCCCCCTGCGCTGGCCGGCCGCGACGTACTCGCCAGCGCCATGACGGGCAGCGGCAAGACCGCCGCCTTCGTCCTGCCCATTGCCCAGCGGCTGATGGACAAGCCGCGCGGGACCACCCGCGCCCTCATCCTGACTCCCACGCGCGAGCTGGCCGCCCAGATCGAAGAGGACCTGAAGCAGCTGGCGCGCTTCACGCCCGTCCGGGGCGCCTCGGTGTTCGGCGGCGTGGCCATGGGGCCGCAGGAGCAGGCCTTCCGGCGCGGCGTCGACGTGCTCGTGGCCACGCCCGGCCGCCTGCTCGACCACTTCCAGTACCCGTACGCGCGGCTACCGCATCTGGAGATCCTCGTCCTCGACGAGGCCGATCGGATGCTCGACATGGGATTCCTCCCCGACATCCGCCGGGTCCTCAAGCACGTGCCGGCGAAGCGCCAGACGCTCTTCTTCTCGGCGACCATGCCGCAGGAGATCGGCCAGCTGGCGCGCGAGATGCTGTCGGCCCCGGCCCTCATCAACCAGGAGCGCAAGGCCGCGCCGGCCGTGGGGATCACCCATGCGGTGTATCCCGTGGCCCGCGAGCTCAAGTCCGCCCTGCTCCTCACGCTGCTCAAGGACGAGGCCATGCGGAGCGTGCTCGTCTTCACCCGCACCAAGCACCGGGCCAATCGCCTGGCCGAGTCCCTCGCGCGGCAGGGCGTGACCGTCGACAAGATCCACGGCAATCGCACCCAGGCCCAGCGCACGCACGCCCTGGCGAGCTTCAAGAACGGAAAGCACCAGGTGCTGGTGGCGACCGACATCGCCGCGCGCGGCATCGACATCGACGAGCTGAGCCACGTGGTGAACTTCGACGTGCCGGCGGTGCCCGACGACTACATCCACCGGTCGGGCCGCACGGCCCGCGCCGAGGCCACCGGCGATGCCTTCACCTTCGTCTCGCCGGACGAGGAAGGCGACTTCCGCGCCATCGAGCGGGCTCTCGGCAAGCCGATCCCGCGCGTGACCGTGCCCGGGTTCGACTACACGGCCCGGACGACCGAGCGGCTGGAGATCCCGCTGGCCGAGCGCATTGCCGCCATCCGCGCGCGGAAGGCGCAGGAGCGCGGCCGCGCCAGGGACAACGCCGCGCGGCGCAGCCAGCATCAGAACGCCGCCGGGGTCCAGCAGCGTCGAAACAACTTCACCCGCCACCCGTGACGAGCGGGCTCCACTCGTAGCGGGCGGGCGCCCGTCGCGGCGCAGGAGGGGACGTAGTACGATCAGGGCCAGCATGCACCCGGTGCTCCTGGCCCTGATCGCGTTCCTCGCGGGGCTCTGCCTCCCCGCGCCGCCGGCGCGCGCGCAGGACCTGCCGTTCAGGCTCCCGCCGGGCTTCAGGATCGAGGTCTTTGCCGGCGGGCTCGGCTCCCCGCGCTTCATGGCCGTGGATCCGGCCGGTACGCTCCTCGTCTCCATCCCGGGACAGGGGCGCGTCGTGGCACTGCCCGACCGTGACGGAGACGGCCGCGCCGACGCCCTCATCACCGTCGCCGAGAGCCTCGACCGCCCCCACGGTCTGGCCTTCAGAGACGGCGCGCTCCATGTCGCCGAGACGGGGCGCGTCCTCCGCTTCCGCTACGATCCGGCCGCGCTCAAGGCGGCGGAGCCCGTCGTCGTGGTGCCGAACCTGCCGCCAGGCGGCGGTCACTGGACGCGCACCATCGCCTTCGGGCCCGATGGGCGGCTCTACGTCTCGGTGGGCTCCTCGTGCAATGTCTGCCGCGAGCAGGACCCGCGGCGGGCCGCCATCATCCGCTACGAGGCCGACGGCTCGGGGGAGACGGTCTTCGCCAGCGGGATCAGGAACGCGGTGGGCATCGCCTTCCACCCGGGAACGGGCCGCCTCTGGGCGACGGTCAACGAGCGCGACTGGCGCGGCGACGACCTGCCGCCGGACTACATCACGGAGGTGAAGGAAGGCGGTTTCTACGGCTGGCCTGACTGTTTCGTCGCCGGAGGCCGGCCCGTTCCCGACGATCGCTCGGCGGGGAGCGGGGGGTGCCCGCCGATGGCGATGCCCACCATCGAGATCCAGGCCCACTCGGCGCCGCTGGGGCTGGCCTTCTACACCGGCCGGCTATTCCCGCCCGAGTACCGCGGCAGCCTCTTCGTCGCCTATCAGGGCTCGTGGAACCGATCGGTGCCCACCGGCTACAAGGTGGTCCGAGTGCCTTTCCAGAACGGCACGCCCGGCGCCATGGAGGACTTCGCGACGGGCTGGCTCGCCGACGGGCGCGTCCACGGCCGCCCCATCGACCTCGCGGTGGGCGCCGACGGCGCGCTCTACCTCACCGACCAGAGCGCCGCGCGCGTCTACCGGATCAGCTACCGCCCCTGAGCTCCCCTCGCTCTTCCCCTCTCCCCGCAGGGGAGAGGGAGGGAGAGAGGGTCAGCCCTCCTCCCGCTCGCCTCGAAGCCGCGCTTGACGGCTGATGTCGCCCATGGTAGATGTTTATGCTAACACATGAATACATATTCTATCGGACGTGCCCGACGGCGGCGGGCCGAGATCCTCAAGCTGGTCCAGAACCAGGCCGTGCGCTCGCAGGAGGAGCTCCAGCAGCTCCTCCGCCGGCGAGGCTTCACGGTGGCCCAGCCGACCCTCTCCCGCGACCTCAAAGACCTGGGTCTGGCCCGGACCCCGACGGGCTACACTGCCCCGCCGGAGCCGTCCCCTTTCGTGCCCGCCGCGCGCCGGGAAGAAGCGCTCCACCGCGTTCTGAGGCTCTCCGTCCTGGCCGTGGAGGCGGCGGGGGCGCTCGTCGTGGTCAAGACGCCGCCGGGGGAGGCGCACCCGGTGGCCCGTGCCCTCGACGAGGCTGCCCTGCCCGGCGTCGTCGGGACCATCGCGGGGGACGACACGGTCTTCGTCGCCACGCCCAACCCGGCAGCCGCGCTCCGGGTAGAGCGCCGGCTATTCGCCCCGCTGACCGCGGCGCGCCTGGACCGGCGCACCCAGGCCTGACCGATCCGATTCCACGAGGAGTCCGATCCGATGTTCCACGAATGTCGCCACGGAGACCTCTCGATCACCACCGACGCGTCGCGGCTCGACCTCGACGTGATCCACGGGTTCCTGTCCCGATCCTACTGGGCCGCCGGGATCCCGCGCGAGGTCATGGCCCGCGCGATCCGCCATTCGATCTGCTTCGGGGCCTTCGATGGGGAGCGCCAAGTGGGCTTCGCCCGGGTCATCTCCGATGTCGCGACCTTCGCCTACGTCAGCGACGTCTTCGTTGTCGAGTCGTCTCGGGGGCGGGGCGTGGGCAAGCAGCTGATGGCGGCCATCATGTCGCACCCGGATCTCCAGGGCCTCCGGCGCTGGACCCTCTTCACGCGGGATGCCCACGGCCTCTACCGGGAGTACGGATTCGGCGAGGCGCGCTTTCCGGACCGACTCATGGAGATCTTGGGCGACCCCTCCAGGGCGGCGCCAGCTCCACAACGCGGGGGACCCGCGGCATGAACGACGACGTGCGGCGGGTCATGAAAGTGGTCGACCGCCCCCCGGTCGTCATGGTCGAGGGACGGGGGTCCTGGCTGTGGGACCGCGACGGGAAGAAATACCTCGACTTCGTGCAGGGCTGGGCCGTGAACTGCCTTGGCCATTCCCCCCGGGTCATCCTGGATGCTCTGGAGGCTCAGGCCCGGCGACTCATCAACTGCAGCCCGGCATATCACAATGAGCCGATGGCGAGGCTCGCGACCCTCCTTGCGGACAGCACGGGGCTCAGCGACGTCTTCCTGTGCAATAGCGGCGCGGAGGCCAACGAGGGCGCGATCAAGCTCGCCCGCAAGTGGGGTGCCCGGCATCGAGGGGGTGCCTTTGAGATCGTCACGATGCAGCACGGATTCCACGGACGCACGTTGGCGACGATGGCCGCGTCCGGGAAGCCTGGCTGGGGCACGCTGTTCGAGCCGAAAGTGCCCGGCTTTCCGAAAGTCCCACTCGGCGACCTGGAGGCGGTGAAGAAGGCGGTGACGCCCGCGACCGTCGCGGTCATGCTGGAGCCGATCCAGGGCGAAGCCGGAGTGATCCCGGCCACCGACGACTGGCTCCGCGACCTCCGGCGACTGACGAGACAACTGGGCGTCCTCATGATCGTCGACGAGATCCAGACCGGCATCGGGCGGACAGGGCGCCTCTTCGCGTACGAGCACGCCGGCATCGATCCGGACATCGTGACACTCGGCAAAGGGCTCGGCGGAGGTGTCCCGATCGCCGCGCTGGTCGCGGCCGAAAGCGCGAGCTGCTTTGAGTACGGGGACCAGGGAGGGACGTTCAACGGGACGCCGCTCATGGCGGCGGTTGGGTGCGCCGTGGTTGAAACCGTGCGTGACCCGAGATTCTTGGACGCCGTCGCGGCGAATGGTCATTACCTGATGGAGCGGCTGAGGACGCTCTCCACTGAGCTCGGCCATGGTGAGGTTCGCGGTCGTGGCTTGCTCGTTGCCCTCGAATTGAACGAGTGCGACGCCGCGAAAGTCGCCCGGGCCGCGTTCGACCGAGGACTCCTCGTCAACGCGCCCCGACCGGCCACGCTTCGCTTCATGCCGTCGCTCACCGTGTCCCGCGATGAAATCGACCAGATGGTCGAGCTGCTCCGAGCGAGCCTCAAACATGAGTAGAAGCCAATGGCTGATCCGGCTTCTCTGTGAGTAGCCGGGTGGAGTGTCGAGACGACGCTAGCCCACCCTTCGCCAGTCGTGAATCGGGCCAAGTCCACACGGGGCGCGCCAGCGCACGCCGAGCACGACAACGGACCAGGCTAACGTCATCATCATCCGGAGTCTGATGTTCCCGCTCGGCGTGTCCCGGCGACCGCGGGGGCTAGCCGTCCTCGGGGCCGAGCTTCACGAGCATCTTGCCGAGGTTCTCGCCCGTGAAGAGGCCGAGGAAGGCGCGCGGGGCGTTCTCGATCCCCTCGACGATGGTCTCCTGGTGCCTGAGCCGCCCGGCCTTGAGCCAGGCGCCCGCCTCGCGCAGGAACTCGGGATAGCGGTCGAAGTGGTCGCCGATGATGAAGCCCTGCATGAGGACGCGGTTGCCGACCATGGAGAAGAGGTAGCGCGGCCCGGGCTCGGGCGTCTCCAGGTTGTACTGGGAGATCATGCCGCAGAGGGGGATGCGCGCGAAGGGATTGAGGCAGCGCAGCACCGCATCGAGCACGGCGCCCCCCACGTTCTCGAAGTAGACGTCCACGCCGCCGGGGCAGGCCTGGCGGAGCGCCTCGTGGAGATCGCCCGCCGTCCGGTAGTTGACGGCCGCGTCGAAGCCGAAGTCGCGCGTGAGATGCGCGCACTTGTCCTCCGTGCCCGCCGTGCCCACCACGCGGCAGCCGAGGATCTTCCCCATCTGGCCCACGAGGGAGCCCGTGGCGCCGGCCGCCCCCGAGACCACCAGGGTCTCTCCGGCCTTTGGCCGGCCGATCTCCTTGAGCCCGTACCACCCCGTGAAGCCCGGGACGCCGAGCACGCCGAGATAGGCCGGGAGCGGCGCCAGGGAGAGATCGAGCCGGTTCAGACCCTGGCCCGAGGAGACGAAGTACTCGCGCCAGCCGAGCATGCTGCTGACGTAGTCGCCGGCCGCGAGCGTCGGATGCTTCGAGCGCACGACGCGGCCCACGGCACGGCCGTCGCATGGCTGGTTGAGCGTCCATGGGGTCGCGTAGGATTTCCGGTCCACCATCCGGCCGCGCATGTAGGGATCCACGGACATGTAGATGTTGCGGACGAGGACCTCGCCGGGCCCGGGCTCGGGCACGGGGGTCTCCTCGAGCCTGAAATTGTCCGCCGTGGGCATGGCCGGCGGGCGAGAGGCGAGCACGATCTGGCGATTCACGGTCATGGTCACGGATGTCTCCTCAGACGACGGCGGACATGCCGCCGTCGAAGTTGATGGCAGTGCCGGTGATGTAGCCGGCGAGCCCCAGCTCAAGCATCGCCGCTGATCTCCCCTGTCGTGTTGTCGACGATCTCAGTAATGAAGACGTGCCCCGCCGCACCTGGAAAACCCCCGAGGCGCGTACAGAGTACAATACACCGGCTTCGACCACCCGAACGAGGAGGTCTCATCCCCATGTCGGCACCCTCGGCCATCGGCCGCTCCCTGCCCCGTCTCGACGGAGGCGAGAAGGTCTCCGGCCTCACCCGCTTTGCCGCGGACCTGCGGCTTCCCGGCATGCTCCACTGCCGCCTCGTCCTGAGCCCTCACGCGCATGCGCGCATCGTCGGGATCGACGGCAAGGCCGCCGCCGCGGTGCCCGGCGTGATCGGCGTCTTCGGCGGCCGCGACTTGCCGCTGCGCCATCAGGACCCGACCGATCGCAACCGCTGCCCGCTGGCCCTGGAGCGGGTGCTCTTCGCCGGCCACCCGGTGGCGGCCGTGGTGGCGGAGTCCGAGGCCCTCGCCGAGGATGCGGCCGCGCTCGTCACCGTGGAGTATGAGGAATTGCCGGCAGCCATCGATCCCGAGGAGGCCATGCGCCCCGAGGCGCCGCGGGTCCGCGAGCCCGGAGAGGGGGGCAGCGGCGAGGAGGCGCTCGCCATGCACGGAGCCGGCGGCGGAGCGCAGGCCGTGACTTCGCTGACGACGCCCAATGTGGTGAGCACGGTCCAGTACTCGCGCGGGGATGTGGCCCGCGGGCTCGCCGAGGCGGAGGTGGTCGTGGAGCGCCGCTACCGCACCCCCATGGTCCACCAGGGCTATCTCGAGCCGCGCGCGGCGGTGGCCTCCGTGGACGCCATGGGCCAGCTCTGCGTGTGGACCAGCACCCAGGCCCTCTTCCACACGCGCTCCGAGGTGGCCGAGGCGCTGGGGCTCCCCGAGCATCGCGTGCGCGTGGTCGCCACGCCGCTGGGCGGCGGCTTCGGCGGCAAGTTCGTCCTCCTCGAGCCCCTGGCGGCCGCGCTGGCAGTGGCCCTCAGGCGTCCGGTCGCGGTGGTCCTCACGCGCACGGAGGAGTTCCTCGCCACGACGCCCGCGCCCCAGAGCGTGATCGAGGTGACGACGGGCGCGCGCCGCGACGGCACGCTCACCGCGCTCCGCGCCCGTGTGATCTTCGACGCGGGCGCCTTCGCCGGCGCCCCGGTGAGCATCGCCTGCCTGATGCTCGGCGGCTACTACCGCGTGCCGCATCTCGACATCCGCGGCTACGAGGTCCTGACCCACAAGCCCGGCAACGGCGCCTACCGCGCGCCGGGCGCCGTCCAGGCCACCTTCGCCATCGAGTCGCAGATGGACGAGGTGGCGCGCGCCATCGGCATGGACCCGCTGGAGCTTCGCCTCCTGAACGCCGTGCAGGAGGGCGATGCCATGCCCAACGGGAGACCGTGGCCCCGGATCGGCCTGCGCGAGTGCCTGCTGAGGCTCAAGGAGGTGCGCGCGGGCCACGGCACCGCGAGCGCTCCCGGCGGTGGGCGAGGGCGCCGCGGGACGGGCATCGCCGTGGGCGGCTGGATGGGCGGCATCGAGCCGGCCAGCGCCGTCTGCCGGCTGGACCGCGACGGTACGCTCACGATCGTGGTGGGCACGGTGGACATGAGCGGGACCAGCACGACGTTCGCCCAGATCGCGGCCGAGGCCGCCGGCGTCCCCGTGGAGGACGTGGCCGTGATCAACGCCGACACGGAAGCCGCCCCCTATGCCGGCGCCAGCGGTGGCAGCAAGATCACCTACACCGTGGGGGCCGCGGTGGAGCGCGCCGCCCGCGAGGCACGGCGACAGATCCTGGCCATCGCCGCGGCGCACCTCGAGGCGGCCGTGGAGGACCTCGAGCTGGTGGACCGCCGGGTGCGGGTGCGCGGCGTGCCGGACCGCGGCGTCGCGATCGCGGAGCTGGCCAAGCTGTCCATGCAGTTCGGCGCGCGCTACGAGCCCGTGCTGGGCCGCGGCTCGACCGCGACCATCGCCCGAGCGCCGGCCTTCGCCGCGCATCTGGCGGAGGTCGAGGTGGACGCGGAGACCGGTCACGCGCGTGTGACTCGCCACCTGGTGGTCCAGGACGTGGGGCGCGCCCTCAACCCGGCCGCCATCGAAGGGCAGATCCAGGGCGCGGTGGCGCAGGGGGTGGGCTGGGCGCTGCTGGAACGGATGGTGTACGACGGCGAGGGTCAGCTCTTGACGGCGACCCTGATGGACTATGCCCTGCCCCAGAGCGACCAGGTCCCGCCGGTGGAGATCGCGCTGGTGGAGGTGCCCTCGGAGGCCGGGCCGTTCGGCGCCAAGGGCGTGGGCGAGCCGCCCATCGTCGCCGCCCCCGCCGCCATCGCCAACGCCATCGCGGATGCGACGGGATGCCGGCTCAGGGAACTGCCGATCACGAGCGAGGCGCTGTACCGGGCGCTGGCGGCGGCAGCGGGCTGAGCCCGGCGCCGGGCGCGCCCCAGCGACCAGCCCGGATTATGCGCGGAGACATGCCCCACCCTCACCCCGGCCCTCCCCCTCCAGAGGGAGAGGGAGTCGGTGCGGTTCCCTCGCCCCCGGGAGGGGGAGAGGGGCAGGGTGAGGGGCGGTGTGGAACGCAGAAGTCGGGTTCGTGAATAGGTCCGGCTAGCGCCCCTTGAAGACGGCCTCGCGCTTCTCCACGAAGGCGCGCGCGGCTTCCTTGTGGTCCTCCGTCATCCCGCAGCGCGTGTGGTGCCAGGCCTCGAGGTCCAGCAGATCCTTGAGCGTCCCGGTCTCGGCGGCGTTGAGATTGCGCTTCATGTAGCGGTAGGCGATGGACGGGCCCCTGGCGAGCCGCGAGGCCAGCGCCAGCGTCTGCTCCTCGAGCTGGCTGTCGGGCACGACGCGGTTGACGAGTCCCAGGGCCAGCGCCTGCTGGGCGTCGAGCAGATCCGCGGTGAAGTACAGCTCCCGCGCCTTGGCCGTCCCCACGAGCTGGGTCAGGAAGAAGCTCCCGCCGAAGTCCCCCGAGTAGCCCACCCGCGCGAAGGCCGTGCCGAAGCGGGCGCTGTCGGCCGCGACGCGCATGTCGCAAGCCAGCGCCAGCGACAGCCCGGCCCCCGCCGCCGGCCCGCGCACCATGGCGATGGTGGGCCTGGGCATCTCGTGGAGCCAGCGGGAGACTTCCATGCGCGCCCTGAGCGCCTGCGCCTTGTCGTCAAGCCCCATCTCCCCGACCTCGGTCCCCTCGGCCATGGCCTTGACGTCCCCACCAGAGCAGAAGCCGCGGCCGGCGCCGGTGAGGATGACGACGCCGACCGCGGGGTCCTCGGCGAGCCGGGGCAAGGCCTCGAGCATCGCATCGAGCATGCCGCGCGACATGGCGTTGAGCCGGTCGGGGCGATTGAGGGTGAGCACGGCCACGCGGTCCTTGACGGTCTCGAGCAGATCCTGGCTCATCGCGGTCCCTCCGGGGGTGGGTCCTGGTGGAAGCAGCGCCTCAGATGCCGGGATGATCGCCGGGCCAGAGCGGCGGCGCAAGAACAAAGGGGGCAGGTGTCAGCAGGACCGACAGGGAGCCAGGAAAGCCCCGTCGGGTTAGTCTCGGATGAGCCTGTCGGTCTCTTCCACGGGAACCATGACGGCCCCTACGGCGCTCATGGTCTCATCGTTGTCCGGGCGCCAGCGCCGGTGGGACTGGCGCCGGTCCAGGTCGGCCGGCCAGTCAGCCCGCCGCCGATCCCCACCCCTGCGGTCCAGCGTGACGAGGACTTCAGGCTCGTCGGCGAAGTGGCGGCTCAGGTAGTCGCGGAGCTCGGGCTTCTCGCGCGATACGACGAAGAGGAACCGGGCCATATCCTCCCTCATCTGCCAACCGCGGTTCGTCGAGCCTGCGCTCCAGACACTGTCGGATGGTGTCGTCATACCCGGCTCACTTGCGGGGTCAGGATAGCAAGTTCCCTGCCGAGAACCATAATTTAACGTTTCCGGAGGGATCACTGCCCGCCGCCGGCCCCTGTGGGGGGAACCGTAAACTTTCTTGACGCGGCATGGGCCCCGGGGGGTCTCCCGGTGCCCGTGGCAGGGGGTGAGCCGGCGGGCCCAGGCCCGGCCGGCCAAGGTCGACCCCACCCGGTGGGCGGTTCAGGCGAAGCGGCCCTCGGGCGGATAGAGGTCCTCCCGGGTCCGCGGCGCCGTGCCGCCCGCCCGGTCCCGCTGCTTGCGCATGAGCACCTGGTAGAGCCCGATGGAGCTGCCCTCGAAGGCCGCCGACGAGCATGTGAGGTACAGCCGCCACGTCCGGTAGATGCGCTCGCCCACGAGCGCCCGGGCCTCGTCGGCCCGCGCCTCCAGGCGCTCGACCCAGTGGCGACAGGTCCGCGCGTAGTGCAGTCTCAACCCCTCCACGTCAAGGATCTCCCACCGGGCGCGCTCCATCTCCGTGAGCGTCTCGGTGAGCCCCGCCAGGTCTCCGTTGGGAAAGACGTAGCGGTAGAGGAAGTCGGTGTGGCTGGTCCGCTTCCAGTGGAACTCATGCGTGATGCCGTGGTTGAGATAGAGCCCGCCGTCGGCGAGCATCTCGCGCACGCGGCCGAAGAAGGCCGGGTAGTTCCGGATGCCCACGTGCTCGATCACGCCCACGGCGGCGATCTTGTCGTAGCGCGCCTCCGCGGGCAGGTCGCGGAAGTCGCGGTACTCCACCAGGCATCGCCCCTCGAGCCCCTCGCGCCGGATCCGCTCGGCCGCGTACTCGGCCTGGGCGCGCGAGAGCGTCACACCGTGGGCGCGCACGCCGTGGTGCTGGGCGGCCCAGATGCTCAGGGCCCCCCAGCCGCAGCCGATGTCGAGCAGCGTCTCCCCCGGCCGCAGCCGGAGCTTCCGGCAGACGAGATCGAGCTTGTCCATCTGCGCCTGCTCGAGCTTGCCATCCGGATCGCGGTAGTACGCGCAGGTGTAGACCATGAGCGGATCGAGGAAGAGAGCGTAGAAGTCGTTGGAGACGTCGTAGTGATGGGCGATGGCCCGCGCGTCCCGCTGCTTGCTCCGCGTCCTCATGGCGCCTCCTCTCGCATTCCGAAGACGGTGCCGAACACCAGCCGCCGCCGCATCATGCCCGATCCGAGGATGAGCCGCACCGCCGCGCGCGCGATTGCCTCGGGCAGCCGCGCGAGGCGCTGGCCCACCCAGCCGGGCTCGCCCGGCCCGTAGAGCCGGACGATCTCGCGCGCGTAGCCGTCGAGCCCCGCGCCGCGGCGCAGGAGGCCCGCCGCCGCCTCCGCGGCGAGGCGGCCGCTCCGGATCGCCGGGCCAATCCCCTCGCCCGAGAGGTCGCGCGCGAGCCCCGCCGCATCGCCCACCAGGCAGAACCCCTCCCCGGCGAGGCGTCGCGGCGCCCGGCGGCGCACCACGTAGGCGTGCCCCTTGAAGGGCTCGAGCGGGAGATCGGCCGGCAGCCGGCCCGAGGCGCCAAGGGCGCTCACGAGAGCATCGCGGCGCCGCAGCAGGCTCCCGTTCGACCCGCCGGTGCAGCCAATGCCGATATTGATGACGTCCTGCTTGGGGAAGAACCAGCCATAGCCGCGGAGATCGGGCTCCACGTACAGCTCGGGCACAGTCCCCAGCGCGGCGAGCCTCTGGTGCCACTCGGGGGTCAGCCGCGTCTCGCTCTCCTGGGCCACGACCACTTCCTCGTGCTCCGAGATCTCGCCGAGGGCGCGCGCCACGGGACAGCGATGCCCACCGGCGCCCATGAGGACCGGCGCCTCGAAGACGCCGCGCTCCGTCTCGACGCGAGCGCCGGCCGGCCCGGCAGCCACGCCGGTGACGCGGATGCCCCAGCGCACGTCCGCGCCGGCCGCGGCCGCCCGCTCGAGCAGGTAGTGGTCGAACTCGCGGCGGATGATCCCGTAGCTGGCGGGCCGCTCCCAGCGCGTCTCGTGCCGCGCCCCTTCGAAGGCCAGCGCGCAGGCCGAGAAGGGCTGGATGGTGAGCGGGTACTTCTCCGGATCGATCTCGAGATCCGCCAGCGCCTGCGGCGTCACCCACCCCGCGCAGAGCTTCACCCGCGGGAAGACGGCGGCGTCCAGCACGAGCGGGCGCAGCCCCGCCGCCGCCAGCCGCCAGGCCGCGGTGCTCCCGCCGGGCCCGCCGCCGACCACGATCACGTCATGCGCCGGCATGGTCACGGCCTGCTCAGCGCGGCCAGGATTCGCAGCCGCTCGGCGAGGGACAGATCGAGCGCCTCGAGCTCGTTGGCCACGTCCATGGCGGCGAAGAGATCCCCCTCGATGTCGATGGCACTGTCCACGTAGGCCTCGGCGAAGTGCCCCGGGGAGGGCTCCCGCATGAGGCTGCGGAAGGTCTCCGGGCTGTGGATCACCACGGTGCAGCGGGGCTCGCCCTGGCCCACCCGGACCTCGGTGCCATCCCAGAGACGGAAACCCAGCGGAGAGGCGAGCCGGCCAAAGACACGTCGGAGGATGCCTGTGGCGGCTCCGGAAGTGGGGCGGGGAGCAAAGCCGACCATCATGGGGGCACCCTCGCGAGTGTGCTAGATGAAGAGCGACACGCTGGCGTCCCCGGCGAAGTCGAGGAAGGTCGTGGCCCCCGCGCACTGGGCGGCCGGGATCAGATCGGCCTGCTTGATCCCCATGACCCCCATGGTGGTGGCGCAGGCGAAGAGCTTGACGTCCGCATCCACGCAGAGGTCCAGCATCTCCTGGACCGTGGGCATCTTCGCCTTGGCCATCCACCCCTGCATCATCATGGTGGCCATGGCGGTCATCCCGGGCAGGACCCCGAGCAGATTGGGCACCTTGAGCGCGGGAATCGCCGGCAGCGGCGGCGGCATGGCCGGGTTGCCGATGGGGCTCACCTGCAGGTGCTTGATCCGCTCCTTGTGCAGGAGGTCGAGCCCGTAGAAGGTGAAGAAGATCCCGGTCTCCCAGCCCATGCTGGCGGCCGTCGTGGCGAGGATCAGCGGCGGGTAGGCCATGTCCAGAGTGCCTTTGGAGGCCACCATCGCCAGTCGTTTCGGTCGGTCACCCATGATCCGTCCTCCTGGAAGTTGCGGGAAGGCTACTTGGTCTTCCGGACGAGGAAGCGAAACACGTCCCCCTGCTGGTCGCGGCTCACGATCTCGTGTCCCGTCTGGCGCTGGAAGGCGTCCATGTCCGGCACCGAGCCCGGGTCCGTGGCGAGCATCTCGACCACCTCTCCCACCTGGATCGCCTTCACGGCCTTGGCGAGCTTGATGATCGGCACGGGACAGAGCAACCCCTTGCAGTCCAGCGTCTGTGCGATCTTCACCGCGGTGTTCATGTCGCCAGCCCCTTTCTGCCCGAGCCCGAGCTCCTCGGCGCAGGCGGTTACACGGGTACCACGGCCCGGGACGCTGCGCAATGGGCCCCTGGGCCGTCCAGTGGGCGGCGGGGCTTCTGCTATACTTCCCCGCGTGTCCGATGTCTCGCTTCCTCTCGCGGGCCTCGTGGTGCTGGATCTCACGCGGGTCCTGGCCGGCCCCTACTGCACCCGGCTCCTCGCCGACCTCGGCGCGCGCGTCATCAAGATCGAGCGCCCGCGCCAGGGCGACGACATGCGCCGCGCGTGGTTGCAGGCGGACCCCCGTTTTGCCACGCCGGCGGCGCGGCGCGAGCACTGGCCGGCGCTGGACCGGATCATCGGCGACTGGATCCGGCGCTTCGCCACCGTGGAGGAGGCGCTCGCGGCACTCACCGCCGCGCGCGTGCCGTGCGCGCCCGTGCTCTCTCCGGCCGAGGTCGTCGCCCACCCGCACCTGGCGGAGCGGCAGTTCTTCCCGGCCGTGCCGCATCCGGCCCGCGGACGCGTGCGCGTGACCGCCTCGCCCTTTCACCTCGATCGCAAGCCGGTAGGGCCCGCCGGCCCCGCGCCCTATCGCGTCGGCGAGCACACGCGCGTGGTGCTCCAAGGCCTGCTCGGCTACGCGCCGGCGCGCGTGCAGGCGCTCGCGGCCGGCGGCGTGATCGAGGCGCCGTGACAGGCGTGCTACCCTCTCACACACCCTGCACCAGGCGGCAGCGCCAGGAGGAGCGTGGACCATGGCCCGGATGACCGGCGGCGAAGCCCTCGTCAAGTCCCTCTCGCGTGAAGGCGTCCGGGTGGTGTTCGGCCTCCCGGGCGTGCAGCTCTACGGCGTCCTGGCGGCGCTGCGCGACGAGCCGGGCATCCAGCTGATCTCGACCCGCCACGAGCAGGCGACTTCCTACATGGCCGATGGCTATGCGCGGGCCGGTGGCGATTTCGGCACGGCGCTGGTGGTCCCGGGGCCCGGCCTCCTCAACGCGGCGGCCGGCCTCAGCACGGCGTACTCCGCCTCCTCCCCTGTTCTGATGATCGCCGGCCAGATCCCGAAGGCGAGCATCGGCAAGAACATCGGCCTGCTCCACGAGGTCAACGATCAGCTCGCCGCCATCACCCCCGTCACCAAGTGGCGCCGGCGCGTCCTCGAGATCGCCCACATCCCCAGCGCGGTGCGCGAGGCGGTGTACCAGCTCCGGACCGGGCGGCCGCGGCCGGTGGAGATCGAGATGGCGCCCGAGACCATGGAGGACGAGGGCGAGGTCGAGCTGTGCGAGCCCGCGCGGCCGGTCCGGGCTTGCGCGTCCGCGGCGGACGTGGACCGCGCCGCCGAGATGCTCCTGGCGGCGACGCACCCGGTGATCTACGCCGGCGGCGGCGTCCATCTCTCGGGCGCCCACGAGGCGCTCGCGGCGGTGGCCGAGTATCTCCAGGCGGGGGTCGTCACCTCCGCCGAGGGCAAGGGCGCGCTGAGCGACCACAGCGACCTCTCGCTGGGCGCCGCCTTCTGGCGCGAGTCGCCGCTCCGGGCGCATCTGCACGCCGCCGACGTGGTCCTCGCGGTGGGCAGCCGCCTCGCGGTGGTCTCCTTCTCGCCGGGGCAGCAGATCATCCAGATCGACGCCGATGTGGAAGAGATCGGGCGGAATCACACGAAGACCCTCGGCCTCGTGGGCGACTGCCGCGCCACGCTCGAGGCGCTGCTGGAGCGTCTCCGCGCGGGGGCGCCGCCGCGCGGCTCGCGCAAGGCCGAGCGCGAGGCGCTGCGCGGAGCAATCGCGGCCCTCGCCACCCAGGAGCCGCAGGCCGCGATCCTCCAGAGCCTGCGCGCGGGCACACCCGAGGACGCCATCTTCGTCGCGGGCATGACCCAGATCGGCTACTACTCCCGCCCCTTCTGGCCCGTCTACCACCCGCGCACCTATCTCACCTCCTCCTACTCGGGCAACCTGGGCTACGCCTATCCGGTGGCACTCGGCGCCAAGGTGGCCAGGCCGGACCGGCCCGTGGTCTCGGTGTCGGGGGACGGCGGCTTCCTGTTCAACGCCCAGGAGCTGGCGACGGCCATGCGCTACAAGATCAACGTCGTCGCCGTGGTCTTCAACGATAACGCCTATGGCAACGTGGCCCGGGATCTCGACGAGGGCTGGGGCGGGGCCTACGGAGCCGACCTGCACAACCCGGACTTCATGAAGCTCGCCGAGGCCTTCGGCGTTCACGGGATGCGCGCCACGCAGCCCACGGACGTGGGCGGGCTCGTGCGCGAGGCGATCCAGCTGGATCGTCCCGTCCTGATCGAGGTGGCGGTGGGCCGCATGCCGCGGCCGGTGTTCTTCACGCCGCGGCGCATGCCCACGAAGTACCAGCGCTGACCGCCCGGCTCGTGAGCCCGGCCCGCGCCCTGCCTCTTTACCGCTGGCCCTTCATCTGCCTCTGCCTCTCGGTCTTCCTCTTCTACCTCTCCTTCAACCTGCTCCTGCCCCTGATCCCCCTCTACGCCCTCGGGCTGGGCCTGAGAGAGGCGCATGTGGGGCTCCTCCAGGGCTTCTTCGCCTTCTCGGCCATGCTCTGGCGGCCGCTGGCGGGCCACTGGGCCGACGGCATCGGCCGGCGGCCGCTGGTGGTGCTGGGCCCGGTGATCTTCGCACTCTCCTCCCTCGGCTACTCGGCGGTGGCGGGCGCGGCGAGCCTCCTGGCGCTGCGCTTCTTCCACGGCATCGGCATGGGCTTCGGCCCCACGGCGGGCAGCGTCGTGGTGGCCGACGTCGCGCCGCCCGAGCGCCGCGGCGAGGCCATGGCCATCTTCGGCCTCACCACGACCACGGGGCTCGCCATCGGGCCGTATGTCGGCATCGAGATCTCGGAGCGCTGGGGCATCCACGCCGCCTTCGTCACCTCGGCGGCCGTGGCCGCCGCGGCGCTGGCGTTGGCCCTCATGCTCCCCGAGACGCGCCCCGCGGGGCTCCAGCCGCCGGGACGCCTCTCGCTGCGCGGGCTCTTCAGCCGCGGCGCCCTCTACCCGTCGGCGCTCCTGCTGACGCTCTACTTCGGGTACGGCGGCATCCTCTCCTTCGTGCCGCTCGTCGCCCGGCGCGAGGGGCTCGGCAACCCGGGCCTCTTCTTCACGGTGTTCGCGCTGGCGGCCCTCGTGGGCCGCACCCAGGCCGGCCCCCTGACCGACCGCTTCGGGCGGCGGCTCGTGCTGGTGCCGGGGCTCGTCACCGTGGGTCTCGCGCTCGTCGTGCTGGCGGCGGCCGGCACGCGCTCGACGCTGGTCCTGTCGGCGATCGTCTACGGCCTGGGCTTCGGCGCCGCGCAGCCCGCGCTCATGGCCATGACCACCGACCGGGTGCCGCCGGACGAGCGCGGCCGCGCCATGGGGACCTTCTTCACGGCGTGGGAGCTGGGCATCGCCGCCGGCGCCATGTTCGCGGGCGTGCTGGTCGCCTCCCTGGGCTACACGGTCATGTGGTGGACCGCCGCGGGCGTGGCCTGGTCGGGCGCCCTCGCCGCCTCCCGCCACATCACGCGACCGCGCGGCTGACGGCCGCGCTCCGTCAAGCGACCCGGGCAGAAGGCTCTCCCCGGAGCCGGCCTCCGACGCGGGGCCGGAGTCACGGGCGCGCTTCGGTGAGGAATTGCCGCGGCGTCATGATCCGGCAGGGGAGTCGGGCGCGCGGTTCCATCCAGCGCTTGAAGTCTGCCAGGTCACCGGTGACGAAGTGTGTCGCCCGCGCTGCGATCGCGGCGGCGAGGAGCGGCCGGTCCTTCGCGGAGCGATCCCGCGGCGTCAGCCGCTCGACGTCGGCCGGGGCCGGTTCCATAACAGAATTTCTGCAATTCCTCGGAGCTGCCATCCGCTCGATCGCTTTCACGCGGGCGACCCAGGGTCGCGCGCGCCCGGCTTCCCACCGGGGCGGCTGGGCAAGGGAATGACCGGGAAGGATCTCCACGCGCTGATCGCCAAGCCCAAGGTGTCCGACGAGACCCTGGACGCCATCGACGCGCGGGTCAGGGCGCGCCGGAGCCACAGGGCGCGTGCGCCCAAACCCTGAGGAACGCGAGGGTCCTCTCGCGCGTGCCGGGACTCGCCCTCGTCGGCTACTGGGCCCCGCCTCGCGTGACCGGGCCCGCCGAGGGCGATCCGACCGGCGATCTGACCCGCCTCACCCGCGTGACGAGTGTGGTTGTCATGCGCTCCATCGGCTCGGGTCTCCCCATGGACTACACCGCGGTCTGCCAGACCACGCACCTCGCCGCGCGCATGGAGCCGCTCGCCGAGCCCGGGTCGACCCTCGTGACAGCCGACACGCTGCACCTCGCCGAGGGCTTCGTCCAGGGAAGACCGCTCGGGCCCATGGCCGTCAAGGCCCTGGGTGAGCCGGTGGAGGCCTTCGAGCTCACCGGGACGGGGGCCGTCAGGTCGCGTCTCCAGGCGGTGGCAGCACGTGGCTTGAGCCGCTTCGTCGGTCGCAACGCCGAGATCGAAGCGCTCCGCCGGGCCCTCGAGCAGGCGCGGCAGGGCCGGGGCCAGGTCGCGGCCGTCGTCGGGGAGCCGGGAATCGGCATGCGCCCTCTCGTCGCTCAGGGCCACCTCACCCTGGGCCGGCTGTATGGCCGCGCGTCGAGGCTTCAGCAGGCGCGCGAGCACCTCGGCCTCGCGAGGAGCATGCTCGGCGAGATGGGCATGACCTTGTGGCTCGAGCAGGCGGAGGCGGAACTGAAGGAACTTGGCGGCTAGGATGCCACGAGCGCCGAGCGCGGCCTCGACGCCCGTGGCAGGCGCCTCGACGCGCTCCTTATTACTTCCCCGGGGGCTGGTACCCGACGGTCTTCTTCGCCGCCTGGTCCATCTCCTCGGGGGTCATCAAGACCACGGTCTTGATGCGAGCGCCACCGCTGGCGGCCACCGCCAGGGAGACCGCAGCGATCGAGGCATGGTCGGGCGCTTCTGCGATCACGAAAGCGTCGGCGTCACCGAACGCGAAGTAGAACGACTCCACCCGGGCGCCCACGGCCTTCGCCGCCTTCTCGGCCGCCGCCCGCCGCTTCGAGCCGCCATCCTTGAGCACCCCTTTTGCGCCCTCCGCCGTATACGACACCATGAACAGGTACTTGGGCATCTCGTTCCCTCCCGTGACCGTCGTGTGGTGGGTTCCCGGCCAGCCGCATTCCCGCCCCGCAGGGTTGCCCGCGGGATGTGGGAAGCACTATGCGCGTGAGGGCAAAGGCTGTCAACCCTATGGGTGCCCGTACTCGGCGGCCGCATCCCCTCGCCCCCTGCCACTGGTCTTCGCGTAGGATAGGCGCAGTGGCCACGCCCGGGCTCGCCCTGGAGGATCCCCAATGAGGCGCCTGTCCGCCGCCCTTCTCGGTTCCGTGCTCGCCCTCGCGCTCCTCGCCGCGCCGCTCGCCGTCGAGGCGCAGCAGGCGGGGAAGGTGTACCGGGTCGGTTTCCTTACGCCTACGTTCTTCGCCTTGAACTTGTCTGACAGGCTCCGATTTTACCTCTCGGAGTTGGGCTACATTGATGGGAAGAACGTACGCTTTGAGGCGAGATCCGCTGCGGGAAGGGATGAACAGCTCCCCGAGCTTGCGGCCGAGCTGGTCGCTCTCAAGGTTGATGTCATCGTCACGGATGGTGTAGCAGCGGTTCGTGCGGCCAAGAAAGCCACTACGACGATCCCTATCGTCATGGTGGCCGAGAGCGACCCCGTGAAGGCCGGCCTTGTCGCTAGTCTGGCCCGTCCGGGCGGGAATGTCACCGGGGTGACCACGCTCTCCCCGGGGCTGAGCCAGAAACGGTTGCAGCTGGTCAAGGAAGCCGTGCCGGTGTTGACCCGCGTAGCGGTCCTCTGGAACCCGACGAACCCGGACAAGGCGGAAGAGTTGAAGGAGGTAGAGGCGGCGGCTCGCGTGCTGGGAGTCCAGCTACAGTCCCTGGCGATACGCCGTCAGGATGACATCGAGCCGGCATTCCAGGCAGCCGTTATCGAATGACCTTCCATGTTGCGATCGGCACAGGGACAAGGAGGATCCAATGACCCACAAGATGCTCGTCGGAAGCGTTCTCCTCACGGTCGGTCTCGCGGTCAGTCTCGCGGTGGCCAGCGTGACCGAGGCCCAGCAGTTCAAGCTGACAAGCCCCGACATCAAGCCGAACGGCGTGATCGCCGAGGAGCAGGTGTTCAATGGCTTCGGCTGCTCAGGCAAGAATGCGTCGCCCGCGCTGGCGTGGTCTGGCGCGCCCAAGGGCACGAAGAGCTTGGCGCTGCTGGTCCACGATCCGGACGCGCCCACGGGCGGCGCCGGCTGGTGGCATTGGCTGGCGGTCAACATCCCGGCCAGCGTCACCGAGCTGAAGAAAAACGCCGGCAAGGCCGACGGCAGCAACCTGCCGCAGGGCGCGGAACAGATCACCACCGACTTCGGCGGCCCTGGCTGGGGTGGCCCCTGCCCCCCAGCGGGCGAAAAGCCGCACCGCTACAACTTCACGCTCCACGCGCTGAAAGTCGAGAAGCTCGATCTGCCCAAGGGGGCGACCGCCTCGCTCGCCGGCTTCATGGTCAATGCCAACTCCGTCGGCAAGGCCACCTTGACCGGCAAGTACGACCGGAAGAAGTAGCATGACAATCGCAAGGCCGACCGCCCTGGATGAGCTGCGCCTGCTGGTGGTAGTGGACAACCAGACCGATACGCTCTCCAGCGTGGACGAGGGTGTGCCGCAAGTTCCCGAGGGCACCCTGCTGGCGAT
>MGBT01000167.1:1401-5575 GCA_001788395.1 Candidatus Rokubacteria bacterium GWA2_70_23 | reverse complement strand
CTACTGTCAGCGCCACCAGATCACCTTCACCCGCAGCCGGGCGTGGAAGAAAAACGACAGCGCCCATGTCGAGCAGAAAAACGGCGCCATCGTCCGCGGCCTCGTCGGCTATGATCGCTATACCTCCAAGAAGGCCTATGCGCAACTCGCTCGCGTCTATCAGCTCGCCCGCCTGCACGTCAATTTCTTCCAGCCGGTCCAAAAGCTGGTGAGCAAAACCCGCAACGGGGCGCGCACCCGGCGCTACTACGACGCCCCGCAGACCCCCTACCAACGCCTCTGCGCGGCCGGCGTGCTCGCCCCAGCCGTGCGCGCGGAACTCGACGCGCTCTACGCTTCCCTCAACCCCCGGCAACTCCGGCGCGACATCGAACGCCAACTCGAGCGGCTCTGGGCCCTCGCCGCGCCCGATCCCCTTCGCGCGGACAGCCATACCTCGGTAGCACCCCCCACCCCCAAGTCGTCTCCTGGAGCCTCCTAGCCCATGGGCTCGGTAACCCTAATTGTGATTGACCAACTCCCCGGAGGGTAACCCTCGATTATGAGTTGCGGCGGAGCAGACCGCCCGCTCCCCTTCGACGAGGGAGCGGGCGGAGTGCGACAGGTCAGCGGCTCCCCGGGGAGCCGGGGCTCTCAATGGTGCGCTTCGGCGAAGCCGTCGGAGGCCTTGAGGCGCTCCTCGGTGCCGGGAATGTACTTGCGCTCGAGCTCCTGGAAGAGGGAGACGCGGGCCATGACGTGGTGGCTCTCCGTGGGGTGGCCGGCCTTGAGCTGCTCCAGCGCCCACTGGGCCTGCTCCTCGTTCTTGACCAGCTCGTGCATGTGGTTCCACACCGAGTACATGGCGGCATGCGCCCCGAACAGCGTGATGAAGATGAACTTGTAGCCGAGCTCCCCCAGCTCGCGGAAGGTCAGCGGGTCGGGATCCCTGTGCCAGCGGAAGGACGACGAATAGTTGAAGGACAGGGGCAGGGTCGGGTGCGTCTTGCGCATGGCCTGGGCGAACTCGATGGCCGGGCCCCGGTCGGAGTTGCTGAGCTCGCACCACACCGAGTCCACGCCGGCGTCGGCGTAGGCCCGCCCGCGCCAGATGGCCTCGTCCATGCTCCCGCCCACGGCGCCGTAGGCGTCGGTGCGGGCGATGACGACGAAGTCCGGGTCCAGGCGGTTGCGCTCATCGAGGGCGGCCTTGTACTTGCCGAGGGCCTCCTCGCGGCTGACGATGGTCTTGCCGGCGATGTGGCCGCAGCGCTTGGGGAAGCGCTGGTCCTCGAGGTGGATGCCGGCGACGCCGGTCTTGACGAGCTCCCGCACGGTGCGCATGGTGGAGAGCGCGTTGCCGTAGCCGTCGTCGGCATCGGCGATGATGGGGACCTCCACGGCCGAGGCCACCATGGAGGCGGTCTTGGCGACCTCCGTCATGGTGAGCAGGCCCATGTCGGGAACGCCGTTCATCATGGCCACCGAGTACCCGCTGAGATAGATCGACTTCATCCCCGCCCGCTCGGCGATCTGGGCGTCCAGCGGCGAGTAGATGCCGCCCGTGAACAGGTACGACTCGGTCTGGAGCAGCCGCCGGAAGACCCTTCCCTTGCTGTCCATGTTCGGATGTCCTCGCGATCAGGCTGTCGCCGCCGGCATGAGCCGGGTGGCGCACCAGCGACAGTAGGTGGTGGAGTCGACTTCGACGGCGCAGGTGCGGCAGCAGGAGGTTCCGCACTCCTGGCAGTCCGTGCGCGCCGACGATCCCTGGTGAAGGGTCCCGCACTCGCAATGTGCCATGACTGGCTCCTCGGTGAGGGGGCCCCCTCCGGGCCGCCCCGGGGTTCAAGGACTGTGCGCGGGCCCCAGCGGCGCCGCGCCTCGCGTGGGAGTGAGTCTGCTGGGGGATGCCGGATAGGCCAAACGCATTATTGTTATCGTCCCGATCAGGGATATTGATAGGCTCGGCTTGTGCCCCGCGGGAGGCTGATGCTATAACCCTCGTGTATCGAAACTCGATCTCGTATCAACGGAGTGAATCAGGCGTGGAGATCGGCCAGGTCGAGGCGTTTCTCGCGGTGGGGACCTTCGGCGGGTTCCGCCGGGCGGGTGACGCGCTCAACGTCACCCAGCCCGCGGTGAGCGCGCGCATCAAGGCCCTCGAGGCCTCCCTCGGCGTGGCGCTCTTCGAGCGGGGGCGCGCCGGGCTCTCGCTGTCCCCGGCGGGCCGGGCGTTCAAGCCCCACGCGGAGCAACTGCTGCGCGCCGTGGCGCTGGCCCGCCAGTCGGTCCACGATCTCCGGCAGGGCAGCGCGGGCACGCTCCAGATCGCCGCCGCGCTCTCCATCTGCACCTACCTCCTCCCCGACGTGCTTCACCGCTTCCAGGCCGGGCACCCCGCCGTGATGATCACCGTGCGCTCCGGCCACTCGAAGGAGGTGCTGGAGATGGTACTGCGGGGCGAGGCGGAGCTGGGCGTGGCGCGCTCGCTGCACCACCCGGGCGTCGAGACCGTGAGCCTGCGGGAGGACCCGCTCATCCTGGTCGGACGGGCGGCCTCGTGGGCACCGCGCGAGCGCCGGGCGCGGCTCGAGGAAGTCGCCGATCGCCCCCTCATCTTCTTCGACCGGGGGTCCAGCGACTGGACGCTGAGCCACGGGCTCTTCCGGCGCGCGGGGTTCGTGCCCAACGTGGTGCTCGAGGTGGAGACCATCGAGACGGCCAAGCGGATGGTCGAGCGCGGGATGGGGCTCGCCTTCCTGCCGCTGCTGGCGGTGGCGGGGGACATCCGCCAGAAGCGTCTGGCGGCCATCGAGATCGTGGACGCCGAGCCCATCAGCCGGAGCCTGGACGTGATCCACCCGCGCCAGCGGGGCTTGAGCCCGGAGGCGCTGGCGCTCCTCACCGTGCTGCGCGAGGCCGTGAGCGGCATGACGAAGCCCGCCGCGCGGCCCCTTCCGCGCCCGAAGGCCCGCAGGCGCTAGGGCGACCGCCCGCGAGGCGCGCGGCACGGCGCCCCCATCCGCATCGATCCTGCTTACACAGAATGTTGACTTTTCTATTTTAGAGTTGACATATTGTAGAAGCCGTCATAGCATGCGGCCGGTGCCCGGGGGGCCCGATGGGACAGGACATCGATCGGCTCAAGACGACGCTGCGGCCCCTCATGGCCGGCATCGTGGGGGCCTTCGGCACTCACTGCGAAGTCGTTCTGCACGATCTGACCCGCCCTGAGCGGTCGATCGTCTGGATCGAAGGGAACGTGACGGGGCGCCGGGTCGGAGGCACGTTGACCGATCTGGGGCTCGCCAAGCTCCGGCTGTCCGACACCCAGGAGGACCTGCTCGGTTACGTGACGCAGACCCGGGACGGCAAGGTGCTCCGGTCGTCCTCCGTGTTCCTGCGCGATCCGAACGGGAGCGTCATCGGGGCGCTGTGCATCAACGTGGACATCACTGCCTTCCTGGGCATTCGCCAGTACGTCCAGGACGTCTCGACCCCGGTGACCCGGGACGTCGCAGAGACGTTCTCCGAAAAACCCGCTGACATCCTCCGCCAGCTCGTCCAGGAAGGCCTCAAGGCGGTCAACATCCCCCCGAAGCTCATGCGGAAGCGGGACCGGCTTGGGCTTGTCGCATTCCTGGACCGACGGGGCGCGTTCCTGCTCCGCAGCGCCGTCCCCATGGTCAGCCGGGTGCTCGGGACCTCCCGCTACACGCTCTACAACTACCTCAAGGAGGTGCGGGCCCGCGCCCGTCCCGCAAGCAAGGGGCCCGGAACAAGCAAGGGGCCCGGACAAGGAGAGGCACGATGAGCGAGCTGCGCGTGACGGTCCATCACCGCAAGGCGCTGCAGGTCGAGGCCCGGGCGCGAACCCACACGATCGTCGTGGACCGACCGGCGGACCTGGGTGGCGAGGACCTCGGGATGACCATCGGCGAGGTGTTCCTGAGCTCGCTCGGGGCCTGCACCTTGCTCACCGTGCTCTCCTTCTGCAAGAACAACGGCATCCCGATCGAGGGCGGTGAGGTGCACCTCTCCGCCGATCTCGCCGAGCACCCGAAGCGCATCGGCGCCATCCGCCAGCAGCTGCTCCTCAACGGCAAGATCGACGCTCCCCTGGCGGAGCGGCTTGCGCGGGTGGCCGGGGGATGCGCCGTCCACAACACCCTCGAGCACAGCCCCGCGCTTC
>MGBT01000167.1:0-1388 GCA_001788395.1 Candidatus Rokubacteria bacterium GWA2_70_23 | reverse complement strand
AGGCACGAACTGACGGGCCGTAATCACCGCGAGATAGGAGAGAGACATGCGAGTTTCGAGGTACAGACTGCAAGGCGCTCGGGTACTGGGTATGCTGTGCCTCCTGCTCATGGCCGGGGTCAGCCTCGCCGACGCGCAGGGGAAGCCGCCGGAGCGGGGTGGGACGATCCGGATCGGGCTCTGGCAAGAGCCGTCGACGCTCAACCCGTACTACGCGACGATGTACGCCACCAACCTGGTCGCCAACGTGGTGCTCGAGGGGCTGGTGGCGGTCGATCCCGCCGGCACCTACTACCCGGTGCTGGCGACCGAGGTCCCGTCGGTGGCGAACGGCCAGGTGTCGGCGGACGGCAGGATGGTCACGTACAGGCTCCGGCCAGGCCTCCGGTGGTCCGATGGCGCCCCCGTCACGTCGGCGGACGTGCGGTTCACCTGGGAGGCCCTGATGAACCCGGCGAACCGCGTCGTGACCCGCGCGGGGTACGACCTCATCGAGACAGTGGAGACCCCCGATGCGACCACGGTCGTGGTCCGCTTCAAGCGCCTCTACGCGCCCTACCTCACGCTCTTCCCCTACGTGCTGCCCCGGCATGTCCTGGGCAGCCTGCCGGACCTCAACCAGACGCCGTTCAACCGGCTCCCTCTGGGCACGGGGCCCTTCCGGATCGCGGAGTGGGTGAGCGGGAGCCACATGACGTTCGAGCGCAACGCCCACTACCGCGTGAGCGGTCGGCCCTTCCTGGACCGGCTGATCTTCAAGATGGTGCCGAGCCGCGAGGTGGGCAGCGCGCAGATCAAGACCGGGGAGATCGACGTCCTGTGGAACCTCAGCGAGTACCAGATCCCCGACTTCGAGCGCCTGGCCGATGTCAAGCTCGCGATCACGTCGTCGAGCCTCAGCGAGAAGCTGGTGCTCAATCAGAGCGCTGGAGGCGATCCTGCGGCTCCCCATTCGATCCTCGGTGACCGGCGCGTGCGGCAAGCGCTCCAGCACGCCATCAACAAGCGCGTGATCGTCGAGAAGCTCCTCTACGGGAAGGCCAAGGTCGGCACCTCCGAGGTGCCCCACGGCTGGGCGGCGGATCCATCCATCCAGCCGAGCGAGTTCAACCCGGACAGGGCCCGGCAGCTGCTGCGCGAGGCCGGGTGGCAGGATACCGACCGTGACGGCGTCCTCGACAAGGGAGGCCAGCCGCTGAAGCTGAGGCTGTCCACCACGAGCGGCGACAAGCTCCGGGAGCTGGTGGAGCAGCTCGTCCAGGAGCAGCTCAAGGCCGTCGGCGTGGCCGTCACCATCGAGAACGTGCTCCCCACGGTGCTCTTCGGCTCGTGGGGTGACCGGAGCCCGCGGAAGCGCGGAACGTACGACATCCAGATGTACTCCCCGG